>JBDZUW010000074.1:0-10594 GCA_040255375.1 Luteimonas sp.
GCGTCTTCCCCGATACCCGCGTCGGCGCCGTGCACCGCGCCCCCGGCGATTTCCCCAGCGGCCAGGAAGGCGACGTGCTGACGGTCGAGTTCACGGTGATGGGCATCCCCTGCCTCGGCCTCAACGGCGGCCCGGCGTTCCGGCAGACCGAAGCGTTCTCGTTCCAGGTCGCCACCGACGACCAGGAAGAGACCGACCGCTACTGGAACGCCATCGTCGGCAACGGCGGCCAGGAGAGCGACTGCGGCTGGTGCAAGGACAAATGGGGCCTCTCGTGGCAGATCACGCCGCGCGTGCTCACCGAAGCGTTCACCAGCCCCGACCGCGCCGCGGCGAAGCGCGCCTTCGACGCGATGATGACGATGCGCAAGATCGACGTCGCCGCGATCGAGGCCGCGTTCCGCGGATGACGGGCCGCGCCCCGGCTTGACCTGCCTCAAGCGGCGGGCGTTCCGTGCTGGAGCCCCGCCGCGCGATGGCGTATGTATGGAGCTCCCGAATCGCCGAGGAGAGCCCCATGAACCCGAAGGCGCCCGCTCCGCAGCCGCCACGGCCACGCCCGCCCGCCCCCAGGCGCCCCGCCGACCTGCTGGAGCGCCACGACCACGACGACAGCGGTCACCTCGACGAGGACGAGCTGATCGACATGGAGAGCGACCAGAGCTTCCCGGCCAGCGACCCGCCCGGCTGGACGCTCGGCACGGCGAAGGGGCACTGACGATGCGCAACACGCGCTACACAGGCATTTCGCATTCGATCCTCGACGCCATCGGCGACACGCCGCTGCTCGAGATCGACGGCATCTTCGCGAAGCTCGAATTCCTGAACCCGTCCGGCTCGATCAAGGCGCGCATCGCCTGGTACATGGTCGAGAAGGCCGAGCAGCAGGGCCTGCTGAGGCCCGGCGACACCATCGTCGAGGCGACCAGCGGCAACACCGGCAACGCGCTCTCGATGGTGGCCGCGGTCAAGGGCTACCGGATGATCGTGGTGATGCCCGAAGGCCTGTCGAACGAGCGCGTGGCGATCTCGCGCGCCTATGGCGCCGAGGTGCGGTTCGTCGGCCACTTCCACGTCAACGCCGCGCTGGAGGAAGCGCGCCGCCTCGGCGCGCAGCCGGGTTACTTCGCGCCGGCGCAGTTCGAATCGGAATACAACGTCGAGGAGAACCGCGAGATCCTCGGCCCCGAGATCCTGGCGCAGCTGCAGGGGCGCCTGCCCGACGCGCTGGTGATGGGCGTGGGCACCGGCGGCACGCTGATCGGCGTCGGCCAGGCGTTCCGCGCGGCCAATCCGCAGGTGCGGCTGTTCGCGATGGAGCCCTCGGAGTCGCAGACCATCCTCTGCGGCGAGATCGCCACCCACCACATCGAAGGCATCTCCGACGGCTTCGTGCCCGGGATCTTCCAGCGGCATTCGGAACTGGTGGACTCGATGCTGTCGGTGTCGAGCGACGAAGCGATCGCCGAGATGCGCCGCCTCGCGCGCAAGCACGGCCTGCTGTGCGGGCCGAGCTCGGGCGCGCACCTGGTCGCGGCGCGGCGCGTGCGCGAGCAGCACCCCGAGTTCAGGACCGTCGTGACGCTGTTCTGCGACGAGGGCGAGAAGTACCTGCAGGAGCACTTCAGCCAGCCGGCCTCGGCCATCGTCGCGGATTCGTTCGAGTAGGCGCTCCCGGCCGGATCGCGACGCTCACCCGGTACAGCTGACCGAATCCTGTGGCGCGGGGCGGATCGCAATGCTGCGGATCCTGCCTCCTTCCGATTCCCCGGTGAAACGGAAGATCCGATCCCTGGCGGTGACCAGCATGCCCCGCTGGAAGCAACTGAACCCCGATGCGGATGCTTTCAGCGAGTTGATCAGGTCGCCCCTGGCAACGGAGTCACCCTCTCCCCACGCAAGGGTGTCGAGGAAGCTGGAGTCGATGTTGTACCGGATGCGATCCTGGAATGCCCGGGCAAGCACCGCCTCCGGATCCGGCGCATGCAGGGTGCATTGCGGCCCCCCCGACGCCAGCATCCAGCACCCCAGGGCCCAGAGCGTATTGGTGTCGATCGGGTCCGGCACGGGCGGAGGCGGCGGCGGCGTATCCACCCCGGTCGCGATGGCGAGCATCGCCTTCTCCACGGGTGAAAAGCACTCGTGGAACCAGGCAGTGTCGACCTTGCGATCATCGAACCCGGCCTCAGCCAGGGCGCGCAACACGATCGAGGTCGAGTCCATCGGCGCCAGGCCCTGCCTGGTCCCGAGGAAGGAGCGTGCTTCCGAACAGAACGCTTCGATGTTGGTGGGGTTCGGAGTCCCCACGAGTTGCCGGTAGCTGTCCTTCCCCTTCACCTCGTCCAGGTACCGGGCCTTGACGCCGCCGACATTAGCTTCCAGCGTCGCAGGATCTTCCCCGGGTGCGAGACGGAAATCGTCTTTTGTTGCACGGAATACGCTGGAGCTGTCCCGAAGCAGGGTCGGCGATGCCTTGAGGAGTAGGTGCACTGTTGCGAACACGCGGCCGTCCTGGTCGGCGAGCGGCAAGTCGACTTGCTTGGCGTTGTCCCCGAGGGGCGACAGTTCATAGCGATAGGTGAGGTTCGTGGTCGAACTCCCGGACGCCGTCATGACGCTGCTGCCCAGCTTGCCCATGCCCTGCACGAAGGGCCGCGATGCCGCGCTCACCAATGCGCTTCCCGGCACCAGCGCCAGGATGGCGTCGCTCACCGCACCCATGTTGTACTGCACGTGATCGGAATCCCGGAAAAGAACGTCGACCGTGATCCGCTCCCCGCTCTCCAGGCGCTTGCGCGGGAAATCGTGCCCCGCCGTCCGATACGTGGAAAGCGTTCGCGTATCGGCGTTGTAGTCGTACGAGGCGAGCAGGTATTCGGGGAGTTGCAGGTCTCCGATCGACACCTTCACAGACGCCGCAACGCTTTGCGCGCTGCTCCTGCCGCCCAGCGCCGCGAGGATGGAGCGGAACGCATTCCTCGCCTGCTTGCCCGTCTGCGGCTGCGAAGCGAGATCGATGGATGCATGGACCTGGGTGTAGTAGTCGGGCGTCACCGCAGTCACGCCCGTATTGATTCTTTCGCCCTGCTCGGCCCGTGCCGCCGAAGTGAAGCCGATCGCTGCCGTCAGCAGCGCCGTGGAGACTGCGAGATGCCTGAATTCCATGGCCTTCCCCGGATGGTGGTCCACTTCCCCCAACGCAGCCCGGCTCGGCCATCGGACAAGCCGAAACCGAAGCCTGGCCCGGCCCACCGGGCGCCGGGGTGGCCGCGCCGGGGTGGGCCAGGGGGTGCCGTGAAGGCATACTGCGGTCCGCGATCGAGCAGTCCCGGGAATGGTGGTGCGTTGATGCGAACCTTCGTCCTGCGCGCACGCGCCGCGCCCACCGACAGCCAGAAGCTGCTCGCCGGCGTCGGCCAGGAAGCGCACACCGAGATCCTCGCGCACACGCTGATGAACGCCATCTTCGTGGCGCAGTCGCATCGCCCCGATGTCGTCGTCTACCTGGTGCTCGAAAGCACCCAGGATTTCTCGCGCACGATCCGCTTCGAGGCCGATGCCATGCACGATATCGGCGGCTTCGACGAGCGCGCCCTGCTGGGCAAGGTCGCCCGGGCGCTCGACGTCTCGCGCGGCATGGGCAAGGAAGAGGAACGTCCGGTGGAATCCGGCGTCACCGTGCGCACGATCGCGTTCGAGCGGCTGGTGCAGGAACTCGCCGCGGACCACCAGCTGTTCGTGATGGACCGCAAGGGCGCGCCGATCCGCGAGCAGGCCTTCGGCGACAAGCCCTGCTTCCTGCTGACCGACCACATCCCGATGCCGAAGAAGGCCTTCGGCAGCCTCGAGCGCCTAGGTGCGAAGAAGATCACGCTCGGCCCGACGATGCTGTTCGCCTCGCAATGCGTGGTGCTGATCCACCACGCGCTCGACGCGCGTTGACGCCAGGCTAGCGCTCTTCCGCTTCGGCGGCCTCGCGGCCCTGCTGGCGGATCAGCGCTTCCTGCCGCGCCTCCTCGATCGCCTCGCGCACGCTGCCCACGTCGGCAAGGTGCTCGTCGTGCTCGAACGTGCCGGTCAGCGCGGTGTCCGGCTGCAGCATGCCCGCCTCGAACAGCGCCCACATCTCCTCGCCGTACCAGGTATCGAGCAGCTCCGGCGCCCAGCGGCCCAGGTACGCGGTGAGATTGTTGACGTCGCGCAGCAGCATCTGCCGCGCCGCGTTGTTGCCGCCCGCGCTGACGACCTGCGGGAAGTCGATTACAGCGCGTCGACCTCGGTGTTCTTCCAGGCCTCTTCCTGCTGCTTCCGGCCGTAGCGCGTGGCCTTGCCGATCGCGCGCGCCTCGCGGCTGCCGCGGACCTTGCGGCCTTCCTGGTACTGGACGCGCTGCTGGAAGCTGCGCTGCGCCATGTCCTTGTAGACCTTCGCGCAGCGCACCTCGCCGCCGCCGCGCACGACGTACACGGCCGCCTCCTTGCCGCTCTTGAGCGGGCGCAGCACCTGGTCGATCAGGCCGTCGTCGATGAGGGCCTGGAGGGCCGGCGGTGTCTTCATGGGGCTGATTTGCTTAAGTTGTTGATTTGCAATATAATTGGGCGATTCCGCCCACCCAACCCTTAGGAGAGGCATGGCCCGCAAGCCGTCCCCAGCCAACGACCAGTCCCAGAGCCTGACCCACCAGAGCATCACCGCCGACATCGCCGAATTCCGCAAGCGCGGCGGCCGCATCGAAGTCCTCGGCAACACCCCGCTGCGCACCAAGCCGACGACCGCCTTCCACTCGGACGCGGCCAAGCGCAAGGGCCCGTCACCCGTCCCGAAGAAAGCCGCCTCGCGCTGACCGGAGGCGGAGGCGCCCCGGTCAGGCCTGCGCGGACGCCGGCAGGCGCAGCTCGAACATCGAGCCTTTCCCCGGCCCTTCGCTGAAGGCCTGCAGGCTGCCGCCGTGCATTCGCGCCATGCTCAGCGCCAGCGCCAGGCCGACCCCGAGGCCGCCGACGCGCCGCGCCGGCGTGACCTCGGCCTGGGCGAACAGCTCGAACACCCGCGGCAGCAGCGCGGCGTCCATGCCGATGCCGTTGTCGCGCACGCGCAGCACCGCTTCGTCGCCCTCGCGCGCGATCGAGAGCCGGATGTGCCCGCCGGGCGGCGTGTACTTGACGGCGTTGCCGAGCAGGTTCGCCACCACCTGGGTCAGGCGCACCGCATCGGCGTCGACCACGAGCCCGGGCGCCGCATCCTCCACCTCGAGGCGATGCTCGCGCTGCTCGGCCGCGGGCGCGGTCTGCTCCACCGCGGCGGCCACGATCCTGGCCAAGGCAATGGGATGCGGATCGATGGTCACCAGCCCGCGGGTGACGCGCGACACGTCGACCAGGTCCTCGACCAGGTGGCGCATGTGCTCGGCCTGGCGGCCGACGATTTCCGCCGCGCGCGCCACGGTCGCCGGGTCGGGCGAGCGGCGCAGCAGCTCCGCCGCCATCGAGATCGGCGCCAGCGGGTTGCGCAGCTCGTGCGCCAGCGTGGCGAGGAACTGGTCCTTCTGCCGGTCGGCCGCGCGCAGCGCGTCCAGCGCGATGTGGCGATCCGTGACGTCGGAGCCCTGGACGAAGATGCCCTCGACGCTGCCGGACGCATCGCGGATCGGCTGGTAGACGAAGTCGACGAAGCGGGTGACCGGCTCCCCGGCACCGCCGAAGACCACCGGCACGCCCGTGCCGACGTAGGGCTCGCCGCTCTCGAACACCGTGTCGAGCAGCTCGAAGAACCCCTGCTCCGCGACGTCGGGCAGCGCTTCGCGCACTTCGAGGCCGATGAAGCCGCTGCGATCCACCACCCGCTCGTAGGCCTCGTTGGCCAGCGTGAAGATGTGGTTCGGCCCGCGCAGCACCGCGATGAAGCCGGGCGCCTGCTCGAACAGGTCGGTCAGGAAGCGGTGCTCCGCGGACAGGGCCTGGATCCGCTGCTGCACCTCGGCCGCGCGCGAGAGCACGCCCTCCTGCAACTGCTCGATGGTGAGCCCGGTCGCCGCGCGAGAGAGTCGCACCTCTTCGCGCAGGCGCTGCAGCTCGGTGACGTCGGTGGTGTGCTGCAGCACCGCGTAGACCTGGCCCTGCGCGTCGCGCAGCGGCGTGTGCGTCGCGCTCCAGTAGCGCATCGCCACCACCGGGCCGTCGGCCGTCTGCGTGGTCATCGCGTAGGGAATGAGCGCGAGCACATCGCGCTCGCCGGTGTCGAAGGCGCGTTCGAAGGACGCGCGGAGCACGTCGGCCTGCGAGCTGCCGTCCTCGTTGTCGGTGCCGGGGAACAGATCGAACAGGCAGTGGCCGAGCAAGTCCGCACGGCCCAGCCCGGTCAGCAGCTCATAGGCGCGGTTGGCCTCCAGGTACCGGAACTCCCGGTCCAGGACCATGTAGGCGTTCGGCGAGCACTGGAACAGATCGTCGTAGGTGAGCAACGCAGCGCCGGGATGGGTGAACGGGGCGGAAGTATGCGCGCTTTCGCGGCCCGTCGCCGTCGGTTCCGCCCTTCCCGGGATGCGTTCAGGAACGGGCGGAAGACGGCCGCTTCCATTGCGACGCCAGAAGCAGGGCCAGCGCCACCGGCAACGCCATCAGGTGCCAGCGCAGCGTGCTGGCCGGCGCGGCGATGACGTAGGCGATGGCGCCGTGCTGCAGGCCGCCGTAGGCCACCGACAGGCCCAGCAGCTCGAACAGGCGGCCGTTGCGCGCCAGCGCGCTGGTGGCCATGCCCCACAGCGCGAACGAGGCGCCGACGGCCAGGGTCGCGAGCGCCGCGGCCGGTTGCGTCGATGCCAGCCGCAGCACGGCGGGCAGCGTCACGGCCCATGCCAGGCCGATCGAGACCAGCGCACGCGTGGCGGTCAACCGCCGCTGCGCGGCCGGCGCGGTGAACACCAGGCCCGCCGTGTGCGTTTCCTCCTCGCGCAGCACGAGGCGCGCGAACACGTCGATCAGCAGCACCCAGGCGAGGATCGCGCAGATCGCCACGGCTCCCGGCGGCGCGAACGCCTGCATGCCGAGCAGCACCAGCAGCGCCAGCCACCACCACCAGCGGCGGCCGCGCAGGATCAGCCGCAGCTCGGCGGCCGCGAGCGCGCCGCCGGGCAAGCGTTCTAGCGGCCGCAGCAGGCGATCGAGCCAGCGCAGCTTCGCCCCGGAGCCCGTCGCCCGGCCGGGCTTGCCCGCGTGCGCCGCGCAGCGATCGAGCAGCGGCACCGCCAAGGCCAGCAGCGCGAACGCCAGGCCCAGCCAAAACGCGCGCGCACGCAGCGCGGCCGCGTCGACGTCCCAGTGCGTCCAATCCACGAGGATGGCCTGTTCGCCGTCCTTCATCACCTGCGCGCCGATGTTGATGCCGCGGTCCTCGCCTTCCGGCGCCGGCACCGGCCACTGGCGGCCCAGGTCGTGCTCGGCGACGAGCAGCCCGTGCGGGTCGCCCGGCCACGGCGTCGGCATGGACGACGAATGCGAGGCCTGCGAGGTGTTGATGCTCAGCAGCGTCACCCACAGCACGAAGAACAGCACGTTGCCCGCACTGCGCCGCAGCCACGGCACCATGTCGAACCACACCGCCAGCGCAGCCGTCAGCGCCAGCGTCGGCATGGTGAGCAGCAGCGCCGGCTTCGCCAGCTCGATGAGGTCGACGTGGCGGTCCTCGGCGCGCACCCACTGCGCCACCAGGCCGAGCGCCAGCCCCGCCCCCACCACCATCGCGAACAGCAGCATGTGGCTGAGCCACTTCGCGAACAGGTAGGCGCCGCGGCTCATCGTCGTGGCGACCAGCAGCTGCCAGGTGCGCGTCTCGAAGTCGCGCACCAGCGTGCCTCGCACCAGGAAGAAGCCGAACAGCGACAGCGACGCGCTGTAGATCAGCGCCTCGATCATGCCGATCCACGCGCTGGAGTAGCGCCCGCGCATGCCGTCGATGGACACCGTGAGGTAATGCGTCTCGTAGGCCGGGAAGCACCACCACATCAGCGCGGCCAGGCCGACCACGACGACCCAGGTGCGCGGCGCGCGCAGGCGCTGGCGCAGGTCGGCGACGAGCACCGCAGCGACGGCGCGGACCACGCTCGCGTGCAGCGGCGGTGTCGCCGCGGCGGTCGCTTCGCTGGCGGCCGCGTTCATGCGGCGACCGCCTCGCCGCTGCGATGCAGCAGCCAGAGGTAGGCGTCCTCGAGGTCGGGCGCCCCGCGCACCGCATCGTCGGAAGGCTTGTCGCCCACCACGCGCACTTCCACGCCGTGCGCGCGCCGCTGCGCGCGGCTGATCTTCAGGCGCGTGCGCGCTTCGGCGAGCTGCTCCGCCGGCAGCGTCCACTGCCACACCTGGCCCTCGGCCGCGGCCATCAGCGTCTCGGGCGCGCCATGGAAGCGCAGCCTGCCGCCCGCCATCACCGCCAGCGTGCCTGCGCTGGCCTCGATGTCGGACACGATGTGCGTCGACAGGATGACGAGCCGCTCGCCGGCCAGCTCCGCCAGCAGGTGCCGGAAGCGCACGCGCTCCTCCGGATCCAGGCCGACCGTCGGCTCGTCCACGATCAGCAGCTTCGGATCGTTGAGCAGCGCCTGCGCGATGCCGACGCGCTGGCGCATGCCGCCCGAATAGCCGCCTAGGCGCCGGTCGGCGACGTCGTCGAGGCCGACCATCGCCAGGCATTCGTCGACGCGCGTGGCGACCGTGCGCGCCGGCAGCCCCTTCACCGCCGCGAGGAACGCGAGGAACTCGCGCGCCGACAGCGCCTCGTACACCCCGAAGTCCTGCGGCAGGTAGCCGAGCTCCCGGCGCAGCGCGTCCGGCCGGCGGGCGATGTCCTCGCCGCGCCAGGTCACCCGGCCGCCCGTGGCCTTGGCCAGGGTGGACAGGACCCGCATCAGGGTGGACTTTCCGGCCCCGTTCGGCCCCAGAAGGCCGACGATGCCCGGCGTTAGCGCCAGATCGACGCCTGAGACCGCCTCATGGCCACCGCGGTAGCGGTAACCGACTGATTCCAATGCCAATTCGAGTGCCATCCCATCGTGCCTTCCGGGCCAAGATGAGTTGGTATTGTAGTGATGTATAACACCTAAACAATAGGCCAAATGGCACGAGCAAGTGGATTGCCCCAGCAATCCACATTTTCCGTAATACGGATCTGACAGGGAGGGGACAAATGGATCCGACTAACGCCTTCAAGACAGAGGTATTCCGGCCCATAGCATCCATCATGCTCCCAGGCATGCTCGCCATCGGCCCGTGGTCGATATTCCTCGCGAATGCGATCCCCGAAGTCGAAAAATTCGGGGCGAATAACAGCATTCTCTACTTTGCGCTAATCGCAGGCGCCAGCACTATCACTGGGATGCTCTTGGAAAACATTGGATCAAGTATTGAGCGCGGAATCGACCAATGCATGGATGTTGAGTACGCGAGGGGAGCTACCGCAGTTTGGACTGCCTACCTTGGACTTTCCTGTGTTGACTCGTATGGAAGAAAGTACCTCGGCTCTCTAGTAACTAGAATGAAATTCATCAACTCATTAATCCCGGCCGTCTTTATCTTCGAAACTGGGATATGGGCATTACACTTTCAGTTGCACCGATGGAATACAAACACGCTCGTTATAACAACCATCGGATTATTCGCCCTAGCGACATGGCTGTTTAGAACGTCCATCGAATTGAGCGAAGCAGCCCTCTTCTCTAGATTTCAGATGCTGCCCTCCGGACACCGTCTGAACCTGGACACGGAAGCCGATTCGCCGAGCAGACTAAAGCACCTCGCATATGTCTTGATCGAACTGCGATCATCACGGGTGTGTGATGTCGATTTGAGCCAAAAATGGCGATGGGAGTTATTGAAGCAAGTCCTCTTGTCTTTGATTGTTTCTGTGCCCCCAGGTCAAAAATATCACCAGAATGCGGCTCGCTCTCGCGATCCGCTAGGTCTGAACTGGGATACCGAGAACATCGGCGACTAGGCCGTGATATCGAGCATCCCTGACTCTAAGGTGGCGCGCCGATGACGTTGGCCTCGTCTTGCGCGAGGGCGGAAGGCCCGACTTTGCAGATCTGCTGCTGCAGGAGTGCCCACGACTCGACGCATAGCGTCCCGCCGGACGTATCGGAAACACGTCCATCCGGCCTCGGCCGCCCAGACGATCGGCGACGTATGATGCCCGGCATGGACGCCACGACCCCGCCCGACGCCGCCCAACCCGCCTCGGACCCCGGCGAGCTCAAGCGCCTCGAGCAGCGCCTGCGCCGCCTCGAGCAGCTCATGGTCGACACCCAGGGCGTGGCCCACCTGGGCACCTGGGAGTGGGACGTCAGCGAGCCCACGGCCACCTGGTCGGCCGAGCTCTACCGGATCTACGGCCTGAGCCCGGACAGCTATACGCCGAGCTACGAGAACTACCTGGCGATGGTCCATCCGGACGACCGCCAGCGGGTGATGGACGCCACCAACCGCGTCTTCCACGAGCACGTGCCCTACTCGCACGACGAGCGCATCCTCCTGCCCGACGGCACGCTGCGCTACCTGCACACCTGGGCGCAGCCGGTGCTCGACGACGACGGCAAGCTGGTGCG
>JBDZUW010000075.1:0-10434 GCA_040255375.1 Luteimonas sp.
GGGCATGGAGTGCCTTCGGACGGCGGTTCGATTCCGCCCACCTCCACCAATGCCACGACGGGCCGCGAAAGCGGCCCGTTTTTTTTGTTCGCCGCGAAAGCGGCCCGTTTTTTCGTCGCCGCGAAAGCGGCCCGCCGCTTCAGGCCGCCGCCGCTGCCGGGACGCCGCGGCGCATCAGCCCGCGCGCCATGAACAACTCGACGCGCTCGAGCGGGATGCGGTCGCCGGCATCCTTGCCGTACCAGGTCTCGACGATCCGCCCGTCTTCGTCGATGAGGAAGTCGGCGGGCATCAGGTTGTTGGTCCTCAGGCCTGCGAGGCCCACGATGCGCAGGCCGCGGAACAGCGTGGGCAGGCGCGTGACGATCGCGCGCAGCTTGCGCCACAGCGACCGTTCGATGCCGTAGCGCGCATGCGACTCGCCTGCCGGATCGGCGGCGATGCGGAACGGTCGCGGGTGGCGCGCCACGAAATGCAGCACTTCGGCCTGCGACGAACCGAACACCGCGACGATGTCGAGGCCGAGCGCTGCGAGCGCGGCGTGGTGGTGGGTCAGCTCGTAGATGCGGAAGTTGCAGAACGGGCACGCTGCGTCGCGGAAGAAGGAGAGCAGCGTTCGGCGGCCGTTGCCGCCGATGGCGATGGGCTCGCCGTAGATGTCCACGAGGTCGAGCGCAGGTGCGGTCGAGGGCGCGAGCAGCTTCATGGCGGGGTTCCTGCAAGGATGACCGCTCCAGTCTGGGCGGCCTTTCGGGAATTTCATTACTCCATGTGTAAAGACCCTTGGACAACCAATTCCGGGCAGCATCCGATGCCCGTCGGCGCAACCGGCGACGTTCCGCCGATGCGGGAGCAGGCATGATGGCCGCCAGGCAACTTCCGGGAGGCAGCATGGACCTCGGCATGATCGGGCTGGGCCGCATGGGCGGAAACATGGCGCAGCGGCTGCTGCGCGGCGGGCACCGCGTGGTCGGCTTCGATCCCCACCCCGGCGCGCGCGAGGCCCTGGCGGGCGATGGCGGCGGCGCCGCGGACTCGCTGCCGGCGCTGGTTGCCGCCCTGCCCGCACCGCGGGTGGTCTGGATGATGGTCCCCGCCGGAAAGATCACCGACGGCACCGTCGATGCGCTCGCGGGTCTGCTGGCGCCGGGCGATGTCGTCGTCGATGGCGGCAATTCCAACTACAAGGACACGCTGCGGCGCTCGGAAGCGCTCGCGGACAGGCAGGTCGGCTACGTCGACTGCGGCACGAGCGGCGGCGTGTGGGGCCTGGCCGAGGGCTACAGCCTGATGGTCGGCGGCGACAAGGCCGTCGTCGACCGGCTGCGGCCGATCTTCGAGACCCTCGCGCCGGCACGCGATGCGGGCTGGGGCCACGTCGGCCCGGTCGGATCCGGCCACTTCACGAAGATGGTCCACAACGGCATCGAGTACGGCCTGATGCAGGCCTACGCGGAAGGCTTCTCGATCCTGCAGCACAAGCGCGAGTTCGCCCTGGACCTGCACCAGGTCGCGGAGATCTGGCGCCGCGGCAGCGTCGTGCGTTCATGGCTGCTCGACCTGACCGCCGATGCGCTGGGGAAGAATCCGGCGATGGACGGCATCGCGCCGTGGGTCGCCGATTCCGGCGAAGGCCGCTGGACGCTGCAGGAGGCGATCGACCTCGACGTGCCGGCGCCGGTGATCGCGCTGTCGCTGATCTCGCGGCTGCGCTCGCGGGACGCCGACTCCTTCGCCGACAAGCTGCTGGCGGCCATGCGCAACGAGTTCGGCGGCCACGAGATGAAGCGCGAATAGCGCCTTCGCGGCCGGGACTGCCCGCCTATGGCCGGATCTTCCGCAGGGCCGAACCCTTGTGCACGGCGACGTGCTCGGTCCTGTCGCTGCGGATCTCGTATTGCGGATCGTCGGCGCTGCAGTGCCGGGTGTAGCCGTGCCACTGGAAGTCGCGCGTGTGCACCTTCGTGATCGTGCCGGCGACATGGCCGGCTTCGGAGTTCCAGCCGACGTGGTCGCCCACCTTGAAGGACTTGGCCGCCGTCATGGACGGGGCTCCAGCAGGGCGAGCGCGCGGCGGCAGACTTCGGCGGGGGTGAAACCGTAGCGTTCCATCACTTCGTCGCCGGGCGCGGACGCGCCGTATCGGTCCACGCCGAGCATCGCGCCGCGCTCGCCGACGTAGCGTTCCCAGCCTTGCGGGACGCCCGCTTCCACGGCCAGCCGCGCCGTCACCGCCGGCGGCAACACGCCGTCGCGGTACGACCGGTCCTGTGCCTCGAAGAGCTCCCAGCTCGGCATCGAGACGCAACGCACGCGCAGCCCGCGTTCGCGCAGCAGGCGTGCCGCGTCGAGGATCAGGTGCAGTTCGGAGCCGCTGGCCAGCAACAGCAGCCGTTCGCCGTCGCCGCGTTCGAACCCCTCGTCGTCGATGACGTAGGCGCCGCGGCGCAGGCCCGCGGCGGGCGCGAACCGGGTGCGGTCGAGCGTGGGCAGCGCCTGCCTGCTCAGCACCAGCGTCACCGGGGCATCGCGCGTTTCCAGCGCCACCTTCCAGGCTTCCGCCGTCTCGTTCGCGTCGCCCGGGCGGATCAGCGTCAGGTTCGGGATCGCGCGCAGGGCGGCAAGGTGCTCCACTGGTTCGTGCGTGGGCCCGTCCTCCCCGACCGCGATGCTGTCGTGCGTGAAGACATGGACCACGTGCAGGCAGGACAACGCGGCCAGGCGCATCGGCGGGCGCATGTAGTCCGAGAACACCAGGAAGGTCGCGGTGAACGGCAGGCAGCCGCCATGCGCGGCCATACCGTTCGCGATCGCGCCCATCGCGTGCTCGCGCACGCCGAAGTGCAGGTTGCGCCCGGCGAAGCTCCAGCCGCCGCCGTCGGAGCCCTGCTCGTCGGTGCCGGGAGCGGCGGGTGGGTTGAAGTCGCCGAGGCCCTTCAGCGCGGTCTTGGTGGAGGGGTCCAGGTCGGCGGAACCGCCGGTGAGTTGCGGCAGGCGCGGGGCGATCGCGTTCAGCACCTTGCCTGACGACTCCCGCGTGGCCATGCCTTTCGCGTCGGGCGGGAACACCGGCACCGCGGCGTCCCAGCCATCGGGCAGGCCGGCGTGCAGGCTGCGTTCGAGTTCGGCGGCGACGCCGGCGTGCGCTTGCGCATAAGCGCGGAAACGCGCCTCCCACGCCTCCTCCGCAGCGGCCCCTCGCACGATGGCCTCGCGCATGCGCGCGGCCGCCTCGTCAGGAACCAGGAACGCCGGCTGCAGCGGCCAGCCCAGCGCCTCCTTGGTCCGGCGCACGCCCTCCTCGCCCAGCGGCGAGCCGTGCGCCTTGAAACTGTCCTGTTCCGGCGACCCGTAACCGATGTGCGTGCGCACGACGATCAGCGACGGCCGCCGCGTCTCCGCGACCGCCGCGCGCAGCGCCGCATCGATGGCCGCGAGGTCGTTGCCGTCGGCGACGTGCTGCACGTGCCAGCCGCAGGCCTCGAAGCGCTTGCCGCGGTCCTCGGTGAAGGTGATGTCGGTACCGGCGGCGAGCGTGACGTGGTTGTCGTCGTAAAGGCAGCACAGCTTGCCGAGCCCGAGATGACCGGCGAGCGAAGCCGCCTCCGCGCCGACGCCTTCCATCAGGTCGCCGTCGCTCACCAGCGCCCACGTGCGGTGGTCGACCACCGGGGCGTCGCCGCGATTGTAGCGGGCGGCGAGCTGCGCTTCGGCCATCGCCAGGCCGACGGCGTTCGCCATGCCCTGCCCCAGCGGCCCGGTCGTGACTTCGACGCCGGGCGTGTGGTTGCGTTCGGGGTGCCCCGGCGTGCGGCTCTGCCACTGGCGAAAGGCGCGCAGGTCGTCCAGCGACAGGTCGTAGCCGGTCATGTGCAGCAGCGCGTAGAGCAGCGCCGACCCGTGCCCGGCGGAGAGCACGAAGCGGTCGCGATCGGCCCATGCCGGATTGCGGGGGTTGTGCTTCAGGTGCCGCTGCCAGAGCACGTAGGCCATCGGCGCGGCGCCGAGCGGCAGCCCGGGGTGCCCGCTGTCGGCGCGCTGCACCATGTCCACGGCGAGGAACCGCAGGGTATCGACGCAACGCTGGTCGATGGGGTCGAACATGGCACTTCTCCTCGCTTGCGCGGCCGTGCAACGCGGTCGCCGTCAGTCTCCCCTGCACTCGCGGTATCGGCGGATCAGCGTCCGCGTCGAGCTGTCGTGCGCGGCCGCGGCGGGCGCGCCGGGCGACGCGGCCAGCGCGGCTTCCGCGGCGCGGGCCAGCTGCTTGCCCAGTTCGACGCCCCACTGGTCGAAACTGTCGATGCCCCAGATCGTTCCCTGCACGAACACCGCGTGCTCGTAGAGCGCGACCAGCGCGCCGAGGCTGTGCGGCGTCAGGCGATCGGCGAGGAGCGTGCTGCTGGGCCGGTCGCCCGGACAGGTCTTGTGCGCGACCAGCGCTTCCGGCGTGCCTTCCGCGCGCAGCTGCACCGCGTCGCGGCCGAACGCCAGCGCCTGGCCCTGCGCGAACAGGTTGGCCATCAGCAGGTCGTGGCGCGCGCGGATGCCCGCGGCGTCCTCGCCCGGCGCCACCAGCGCCTGGCAGAAGCCGATGAAATCGCAGGGCACAAGCCGCGTGCCCTGGTGCAGCAGCTGGTAGAACGAATGCTGGCCGTTCGTGCCCGGCGCGCCCCAGTAGATCGGGCCCGTCTGCACGTCGACGCGCTCGCCGCCGGCAGTGACGCGCTTGCCGTTGCTCTCCATCGCCAGCTGCTGCAGGTAGGCCGGGAAGCGCTCCAGGTCCTGCGCGTAGGGCAGCACCGCCACCGTCTGCGCGCCGAGGAAATCGTTGTTCCAGATCGCCAGCAGCGCCATCAGCACCGGCAGGCTGGATCCGGGCGGCGCCGTGCGGAAATGCTCGTCCATCGCGTGGAAGCCGGCCAGCAACTCGCGGAAGCGTGCGGGGCCGATCGCCAGCATCGTCGAGAGCCCGATCGCGGAATCCATCGAATAGCGGCCGCCGACCCAGTCCCAGAAGCCGAACATGTTCGCCGGCTCGATCCCGAACGCACGCACGCCTGCTTCGTTGGTGGACACCGCGACGAAGTGGCGCGCGACCGCGGCCTCGCCCAGAGCAGCCACGCACCAGTCCCGCGCGGCGCCGGCGTTGACCAGCGTTTCCTGCGTGGTGAAGGTCTTGGAGCAGACGATGAACAACGTCTGCGCCGGATCGAGCCCGTCCAGCGATTCGCGCAGCGCGGCCGGGTCCACGTTCGAGACGAAGCGCGTTTCCGGCCCGTCGGCGTAGTGGCGCAGCGCGCGCGCGGCCATCGCCGGCCCGAGGTCGGAGCCGCCGATGCCGATGTTGACCACGTGGCGCACCGGAAGACCGGTGGCACCGGTCCAGCGGCCCTCACGCAGGTCGCGGGCGAAGGTTTCCATGCGTGCGAGCACGTCCTGGACCTCCGGCACCACGTCGGCGCCGTCCGCCAAGATGCGCGTTCCTGCCGGTGCACGCAGCGCGACGTGCAGCGCCGGACGGTCCTCGGTGGCATTGACGTGCGCGCCCGCGAACATCGCCTCGGTGCGCGCGCGGACGCCGCACGCGTCGGCAAGGTCCAGCAGCAACTGCAGCGTGTCGTCGTCCACGCGCTGCTTCGAATAATCGAGGTACCAGCCCGCCCCCTCGGCGACCATCCGTTCGCCGCGCAACGGATCCGCGGCGAAGCGCTGACGCAGGGTTCGCCCGGCCTGGGCGCGCGCATGCGCCGCCAGGGCCTGCCATTGCGGGCGTTGCGACAGCGGCACGGCGGTTCCGGTCGCGGTCATGACAGGGCGGCTGCCTTGGTGGCGATGCGCGAGAGCAGCTGGTTCCAGGATTTCACGAAGGCGTCCGCGCCCTCTTCCTGCAATCGCGCCGCGAGCGCGTCGACGTCGATGCCTGCATCGGCGTAGCGTTGCAGCCGGGCCTCGGCATCGCCGCCGTCGGCCGCCATCGGCGCCCCCGCCTCGCCGTGGTCGGCGAACGCCTCGAGCGTCTTCGCCGGCAGCGTGTCGATCGTGTCGGGCGCGGCGAGCGCCTCGGCGTACAACGTATCGGGCGCCGACGGATCCTTGGTGCTGGTGCTCGCCCACAGCAGCCGTTGCGGCCTCGCACCCGCCGCCTCGAGCCTGCGCCAGCGCGGCGACGCCAGCAACTCGCGGTATGCGCGGTAACACTGCATCCCGACGGCGATGCCGAGGCCGTTGCGCAGGGCTTCGGGCGCCGTCTCCGCGATCGCCTTGTCCCAGCGGCTCACGAACACCGACGCGACCGAGGCCACGACGGGGTCGAGGCCCGCGTCGAGGCGGCGTTCGATGCCGCGCAGGTAGGCGTCGGCCGAAGCGCGATACTGCCCGGTCGAAAACAGCAGCGTCACGTTGATCGGCACGCCGCGGAAGATCGATTCCTCGATCGCGCCGACGCCGGCGGGCGTGCCCGGGATCTTGACGAACAGGTTGCGGCATCCCGCCTGGTCGTGGATCCGCCGCGCGGCCTCGACGCTGCCGGTAGTGTCATCGGCGAGCAGCGGCGAGAGTTCCATCGAGACCCAGCCGTCCACGCCGTCGGTGGCGTCGTGCGCCGGCTCGAACAGCTTCGCGGCGCGACGCAGGTCCTCCAGCGCAAGCTCGACGAACAGGGCCTCGCCCGAAAGCCCGGCGCGCGACTTTTCGCGGATGCCCGCGTCGTAGGCGTCGCTGCCGCCGATCGCCTCGTCGAAGATCGTGGGATTCGACGTCAGCCCGGTCAGCCCGTACTCGTCGATCCAGCGCGCCAGCGTGCCGTCGTCCAGCAGCTTGCGGGTGATGTTGTCGAGCCAGAGGCTCTGGCCCATGGCGCGCAGCGCCTGCAGGTTCGCGTTCATCATATTCCTTCCGTTGTGGCGCCGCGGCCCGGCATCGCGGGGCTCAGCATGGCGCGCTGCCTTCGGGGCGCGGATCGTGCCACGCGTCGCCCTCGACCATCGTGCGGGCCGATGCCGGTCCCCAGCTGCCCGACTCGTATTGTTCCACCGGTTCCGGCAGGTCGAGCACGGGATCGACCACGCGCCAGGCCTCCTCCACCGCTTCGTCGCGGGTGAACAGCGCGGCGTCGCCGCGCAGCGCATCGCCGAGCAGCCGCTCGTACGGCGGCGCGTCGCTGCCGTGCTGGTGGCGCGCGACGAGCTCCACGTCCTCGCCGCGCATCGCTTCGCCCGCGTGCTTGACCCGTGCGCCGGCGGCGATCACCACCTCCGGCCCGAGCCGGAACCGGAAATAGTTCGCGCGGTTCGCGCCGTTCCCCGCGACGCCGGGGCCGGCATTGTCGAACAGCGCCAGCGGCGGCCGCTTGAGCTCCACCCGCACTTCCGTCGCGGTGACGGGCATGCGCTTGCCCGTGCGGATGTAGAACGGCACCCCGGCCCAGCGCCAGGTGTCGATCTCCAGGCGCAGCGCCGCGTAGGTTTCCACGTTGGAACCGGGCGCGACGCCGGACTCCTCGCGGTATCCGCGGAACTGGCCGCGGACCAGGTGCGCCGGGTCGAGCGGCCGCATGGCGCGGAACACGCGCAGCTTTTCGGCATGGATCGCGGCCGCGCCGTCGCCCACCGGCGCGTCCATGGCCAGCAGCGAGACCACCTGCAGCAGGTGGTTCTGCACGACGTCGCGGATCGCGCCGACGTCGTCGTAGAAGGCGCCGCGCCCCTGCACGCCGAACGCTTCGGCCATCGTCACCTGGACGTTGTCCACGTAGTTGCGGTTCCAGACCGGGTCGAGGAAGGCGTTGGCGAAGCGGAAATACAGCAGGTTCCGCACCGCCTCCTTGCCGAGGAAATGGTCGATGCGGAACACGGACGATTCCGGGAACACGCGGTGCAGCGCCCGGTTGAGCGCGCGCGCGGAGGCGAGGTCTCGGCCGAAGGGCTTCTCCACCACCACCCGCGCGTCCGTCGCGCAGCCGGATTCGCCCAGCGCGCCCACCACCGTGGGGAAGAGCGAGGGCGGGATCGCCAGGTAATGCAGGGGTCGCCTGGAGCCGACCGCGTCGAGTTCGGCGCGCAGGCGGCGGAACGTGTCCGGGTCCTTGTAGTCGCCGTCCAGATAGCGCAGGCGTCCCGCGAGCTGCGAGAACGCCGGTTCGTCCACGCCGACATCGCCGGCGGCGAGCGCCTCGCGCACGTGCCGTCGCAGGCCGTCGGCATCCCAGCCCGCCCGCGCCACGCCGATCACCGGGATGTCCAGTTCGCCGTCGCGGGCCAGGGCCTGCAGCGCCGGGTAGATCTTCTTGTGCGCGAGGTCGCCTGTGGCCCCGAAGAACACGAGTGCGTCGGATTGGCTCGGCCCTGCGCTCAACTTGGTTTCCCTGTGCTCGGCGGCGGGCTATTCATATCAGATCGGGGGTCAAGGCGCGGTGTCCGCAACGCGGAAGGGCCGCGATGCGGCCCTTCCGGAAACGCTCGACGCCTCACGGGCGGCCCATGCAGGGCCCCCCGGGGCAAGGCTCAGCCCTGCATCGGGACGATGGTGATCTCGACGCGGCGATTCTGGGCGCGGCCCGCCTCGGTGTCGTTGCTCGCGATCGGACGGGTCTCGCCCGCGCCGGTCACGATCATGCGCTGCTGGCTCACGCCGCGCGAGGACAGGTAGCCGGCAACCGAGTTGGCGCGCTGCACCGACAACTGCTGGTTGTAGGCCTCGGTGCCGACGCTGTCGGTGTGGCCCGCGACCTCGATGACCGTCTGGTTGTACTCGTTGAGCGTCTGCGCGACGTTGTCGAGCACCGGACGGAACTGCGGCTGCAGGTTCGCGCTGTCGAAGGCGAAGGTGATGTTGCCCGGCATGTTCAGGGTGATGTTGTCGCCCTGGCGCACGACGTCCACGCCGGAACCGGCGAGCTCGCGGCGCAGCGCGGCTTCCTGGCGGTCCTGGTAGGCGCCGACGGCGCCGCCGGCGAGCGCACCCACGCCGGCGCCGACCATGGCGCGCTGGCGGCGTTCGACCGCATCGCCGCCGCTCAGCAGGCCGGCGACGGCGCCGATGCCCGCGCCGATCAGGGCGCCCCGCTTGGTGCGGTTGGGATCGTTGGGGTCGTTGGTCTGGCCGGTGTACGTGGCGCAGCTGGCCAGCATCGCGGTGGCGAGGGCGGTGCAGATCGCGGAGGCGGCGAACTTGTTCATTGGGAACTCCTGGTCGTGGGGGCGGCCCGGTTGGACCTGAATGCGCGGACAAGTTACCCGCGCCAACGTCTCCGGCGAGTGACGGCGCGCCCGCGCGTTTAGCCGCCAGTCGGCCTGCGGCCCGCTTCGCCCGGCGAGCGCCCCGGCTCCGGCAGGTAGTGCCGCGGAATGCGCAGGTTGAGTCCCGTCAGGATCTCGTAGGGGATCGTCCCCGCCATGGCCGCCACGTCTTCGGTCCGGATGGCGTCTTCGCCCTGCCGCCCCACCAGCACCACTTCGTCCTCGTTGAACGCGGTGCCCTCGCCGATGTCGACCATGAACTGGTCCATGCAGATGCGGCCCACCACGGGATGGCGCACGCCGCGGATGAGCACCTCGCCACGCCCCGACAGCGCCCGCGGCCAGCCGTCGCCGTAGCCGATCGGCACGGTCACGACGCGCGTGTCGCGCGCCGGGGCCCAGGTGGCGCCGTAGCTCACCGGCCGGCCCGCCCGGACCACCTTGAAGTAGACCACCTGCGAACGCAGGGACAGCGCGGGCCGCAGCGCGATCGTGGCCTGCGACGCTGCATCGGGCAGGACGCCGTAGACGATGATCCCCGGCCGGACCATGTCCAGCCACGTCGCGGGGAAATGCAGCACGCCGCCCGAATTGGCGAGATGGCGGACCGGCATCGGCGCGCCGAGCCGCTCGAAGTGCGCGCAGGCTTCGGCGAAGCGCTCCACCTGCACGGCCGTCATCGGCGACGCCGGATCGTCCGCGCACGCCAGGTGGGAGTAGACGCCCTTGACCGTGCACCAGCGCGACGCGACCGCCGCCTCGATGAACGGACCCGCCGAGTAGCTGTGGACGCCGATGCGCTCCATGCCGGTATCGATCTTCAGGTGCACGACGGCCCTGCGGCCGGCCGCTTCCGCCGCGGCCTCCACCTGCCGCAGCTTGTCGAGCGAGGACACCGTGGCCTCGAGGTCGTGGGCGATGAACTGCGACGCCTGCGGACCGAAGATCCCGCCCATCACCAGGATCGGGAGGCGCAGCCCGGCCTGCCGCAGCGCGATGCCCTCCTCGAGGAAGGCGACGCCGAGCTGGTCCACGCCCAGCGCTTCGAGGTGCCGCGCGACGGGCACCAGGCCGTGGCCGTAGGCGTTCGCCTTGACCACGGCCATCACCGGCACGCCGGTGCGCGCGCGGATCCCCGCGAGGTTGTGGCCGATCGCGTCGAGGTCGACCACGATCCGGGTCGGGCGGCCGCTGT
>JBDZUW010000178.1:0-2131 GCA_040255375.1 Luteimonas sp.
TGACGCCCTCGGCGGTGAACTTGCAGAACTTGCGGCGGCGGAAGAACTTGGACATGTCTGTGTGCTCCTAAAGGGCGGGATCAGGCGGCTTCGGCGGCGTCGTCGGCAGTGCCGACCGCGCTGTCGCCGTCGTCGTCGCGGCGGCGGCGCTCGCCGCGCTCGGGCTTGTCGCCCTTCTCGTCCTTGTTCTTCATGATCAGCGACTGCTCGGTCACCGGCTCGTCGCGGCGGATGACCAGGTGGCGCAGGATCGCGTCGTTGAAGCGGAACGCGTCGACCAGCTCGTTCAGGGCTTCCTGGCCGGCTTCGACGTTGAACAGCACGTAGTGGGCCTTGACCAGGTTCTCGATCGGATAGGCCAGCTGGCGGCGGCCCCAGTCCTCGAGGCGGTGGATCTTGCCGTTGCCGCCCTCGATGAGCGACTTGTAGCGCTCGATCATGGCCGGCACCTGCTCGCTCTGGTCCGGGTGGACCAGGAACACGATTTCGTAATGACGCATGTGGTTTTTCCTCGTGGATGTCGGCCGTGCGCGCGTGGCGCCCGGCCCGGCAGCCCCCCGTCGGCCGGGACGGTCGCGGTGGGGCAAGGTCTCCCCGGAGGCCGGGGAGCCGGCAATTATGGCCGAATCAATGGCTTGCGGGCAACTGGTGCGCGGCTGCGGCAGGCCGCGGCCGCCCGGGGATTCCGGCCGCGGGAGGCCGGCGCGCCTACGCGGCGCGGTCGGCGTCGGTCGTGAACGATTCGCCGCAGCCGCATTCGCCGGCCACGTTGGGGTTCTGGAAAACGAACTGCTCGTTCAGGCCGGCCTTGAGGAAGTCGATCCGGGTGCCGTCCACCAGCGGCAGGCTGTCGGCATCCACGTAGACCCGGACCCCGTCCTGGTCGAAGACGGCGTCGCCCTCGCCCGCCGACCGCGCGAGTTCGACCAGGTAGCCCCAGCCCGAGCAGCCGGTGCGGCGCACGCCGAAGCGCAGGCCGAGCGCCTCCGGCTCGGCGGCGAGGTAGCCGCGGATGCGTTCGAGCGCGGCGGGTGCGAGTTGGATCGCCATGCCGCGATTATACTCGGCGGTTCACGCACGGGATGAACCATCAGGGCATGACAACGGTCAGCGTCGAACATGCGCTCGCGGGCAAGCTGCCCGTCGGCGGCGAAGTCACGGTCCGCGGCTGGGTGCGCACCCGCCGCGACTCCAAGGCCGGGCTGAGCTTCGTCAACGTGAGCGACGGCTCGTGCTTCGCGCCGATCCAGGTGGTCGCGCCGGCCTCGCTGCCCAACTACGAGTCCGAGGTGAAGCGACTGACCGCCGGCTGCTCGGTCGTCTGCACCGGCACCCTCGCCCAGTCGCAGGGCCAGGGCCAGGCCTTCGAGATCCAGGCCGAGCGCGTCGAGGTCCTGGGCTGGGTCGACGATCCCGAGACCTATCCGATCCAGCCCAAGCCGCACTCGCTCGAGTTCCTGCGCGAGGTCGCGCACCTGCGGCCGCGCACCAACCTGTTCGGCGCGGTCACGCGCATCCGCGACTGCCTCGCCAAGGCCGTGCACCGCTACTTCCACGAACAGGGCTATTTCTGGATCTCCACGCCGATCATCACCACGTCCGACGCCGAGGGCGCGGGCCAGATGTTCCGCGTGTCGACGCTGGACATGGCCAACCTGCCGCGCGACGACAAGGGCGACGTGGACTTCGGCCGCGATTTCTTCGGCAAGGAAACCTTCCTGACCGTCTCCGGCCAGCTCAACGTCGAGGCCTACTGCCTGGCGATGAGCAAGGTCTACACCTTCGGGCCGACCTTCCGCGCCGAGAATTCCAACACCACCCGCCACCTCGCCGAATTCTGGATGGTGGAGCCGGAGATCGCGTTCGCCGACCTGGCCGAGGACGCGCGCGTCGCCGAGGAGTTCCTGAAGTACCTGTTCCGCGCGGTGCTGCGCGAGCGCGCCGACGACATGGCGTTCATCGCCGAGCGCGTGCAGAAGGACGCGGTCACGCGGCTGGAAGCGTTCGTCAACGCGCCGTTCGAGCGCATCAGCTACACCGAGGCGGTGTCGCTGCTGCAGAAGTCCGGCGAGAAGTTCGACTTCCCGGTCGAATGGGGCCTGGACCTGCAGACCGAGCACGAGCGCTGGCT
>JBDZUW010000076.1:0-10196 GCA_040255375.1 Luteimonas sp.
TCCTGGTCGCTGCTGGTGGTGATGACCTTCACCATCGTCGCCCACCTCAAGCACATCAAGGCCAGCATCCACGTCCCCGACTAGGCATGACCAAGGTCATGCTTGGCACGGGCGCCGCGCCGGGCTAGGTTTGGGGTTCGACGGGGAGACCACCATGAAACGACCGCTTGCCGCCGCACTGGCGGCGACCTTGCTGGCCGGCTGCGCCACCGCGCCGGCCGCGCGCGACACGCCGCCCGACGGCTCCAAGGCCGCCGATACCGCGAAGTCCAGCTTCATCGACGATCCCTATGCCAGCACCTACGTGGCGCCGGCCTCGCAGCCGGTGCTGATCCAGGGCGCGACGGTGCTCACCGGCACCGGCACGCGACTCGACGGCGCCGACGTGCTGATGCGCGACGGCCGCATCGAGGCGGTGGGCGTCGGCCTCGACGCCGCGGACGCGGTGCGCGTCGACGGCAAGGGCAAGTGGGTCACGCCCGGCATCATCGACGTCCACTCGCACCTGGGCGTGTACCCGAGCCCCGGCGCGCGCGCGCATTCGGACGGCAACGAGGCCACCTCCCCGGTGACGCCGAACGTCTGGGCCGAGCATTCGGTGTGGCCGCAGGATCCCGGCTTCGACGCCGCGCGCGCCGGCGGCATCACCACCCTGCAGGTGCTGCCCGGCTCGGCCAACCTGGTCGGCGGCCGCGGCGTCACCCTGCGCAACGTGCCCGCCACGAGCTACCAGGCGATGAAGTTCCCGGGCGCGCCCTGGGGCCTGAAGATGGCCTGCGGCGAGAACCCCAAGCGCGTCTACGGCCAGAAGGGCGGCCCGTCCACGCGCATGGGCAACGTCGCCGGCTATCGCGCGGCGTTCATCGACGCCGCCGACTACATCCGCAAGCAGGAGAAGGCGAAGAAGGGCGGCGACAAGGATCCGGCCAAGCGCGACCTCAAGCTCGACACGCTCGCGGCGGCGATCCAGGGCGACATCCTGGTGCATATCCACTGCTACCGCGCCGACGA
Source organism: Luteimonas sp. (assembly GCA_040255375.1). Lineage (GTDB taxonomy): Bacteria > Pseudomonadota > Gammaproteobacteria > Xanthomonadales > Xanthomonadaceae > Cognatiluteimonas. The sequence continues at coordinate 1,012 of JBDZUW010000076.1, forward strand.
GATGACGACGATGCTCGACCTGGCGAAGGAGTTCGGCTTCAAGGTCGCCGCCTTCCACCACGGCGTCGAGGCCTACAAGATCGCCGACCGGCTCGCGAAGGAAGGCGTCTGCGGCGCGCTGTGGGCCGACTGGTGGGGCTTCAAGATGGAGTCCTTCGACGGCATCCAGGAGAACATCGCGCTCGTCGACCGGCCGCAGGGCAGCTGCGCGATCGTGCACTCCGATTCGGAGGAAGGCATCCAGCGCCTGAACCAGGAAGCGGCGAAAGTGATGGCGCACGCGCACAAGGCCGGCATCGACATTCCGCCGGAGCGCGCGATCCGCTGGCTCACCGCGAACCCGGCCAAGGCGCTCGGCCTGCTCGACCGCACCGGCACGCTGGAGGCGGGCAAGCTCGCCGACGTGGTGCTGTGGAACCGCGACCCGTTCAGCGTATACGCGCAGGCCGAACAGGTCTGGATCGACGGCGCGCGCGTGTACGACCGCCACGACCCGGCCGCGCAGCACGTGTCCGACTTCATGCTCGGCCAGGCCGCCGGAGGTGCCCGATGAACCGCCTGCACACCCTCGCGCTCGCCGCTTGCGGCGCGGCGCTGGCCCTCGCCGCGACCACCGTGCCGCGCGATGCCGCCGCGCAGGACCTGCTGGTCCGCAACGCCACCGTGCACACCGCCGGCGCCGCCGGCACGCTGCGCAACAGCGACGTGCTGGTCCGCAACGGCCGCATCGCCGCCGTCGGCGCGGGCCTCGCGGCGCCGGCCGGCGTTGCCGTGGTCGAGGCCGAAGGCCGCCCGCTGACGCCGGCGTTGTTCGGCGGCATCACCGGCATCGGCATCGAGGAGGTCTCGGGCGAATCCGACACCGTCGACGCGACGCTCGCGCTCGGCGCGGGCGCGCAGCCGGTGATGACGGTGCGCCCGGAGTTCGACGTCACCCTCGCCTACAACCCGGACACGGTGCTGTTGCCGGTCGCGCGGATCGAAGGCATCGGCTTCACCCTGCTGCACGCGGGCTACGCGCGCGGCGGCTCGATCATCGGCGGCCAGGGCGGCACGATGCGCCTGGACGGGAGCATCGATCCGGTCGGCCCGCGCGTGCTGTTCGTCGAGCTCGGCGCGGCGGGCGCCGGCCTCAGCGGCGAATCGCGCGCGGCGCAGTGGATGCTGCTCGACCAGCTGGTGGACGAAGCGCGCGGCCGCATCGCGCCGGAATCGCGCAACGCGCTGATGACCCCGGCCGGGCGCGCGGCGCTCGCGCGCTACCTCGACGGCAAGGGCCTGGTGATGGTGCAGGTCGAACGCGCGGCCGACATCGCGCAACTGCTGCGCTGGAGCCAGCGCCAGGGCGTGCGGGTCGCGATCGCCGGCGGCGCCGAAGCCTGGAAGCTCGCGCCGCAGCTGGCCGCGGCGAAGGTGCCGGTGTTCGTGGACCCGCTGGCGAACCTGCCGGCGGACTTCGACCGCATCGGCGCGACCATGGAGAACGCCGCGCGCCTGCAGGCCGCGGGCGTGGCCGTGGGCTTCAGCCAGGCGAGCGCCGACTCGCACAACGCGCGCAAGACGCGCCAGCTCGCGGGCAACGCCGTCGCCAACGGCATGCCGTGGGACGCGGCGCTGGCGGGCCTGACGCGCGTGCCGGCGCAGGCGCTGGGGCTCGGCGGCCAGCTCGGCACGATCGCGCCGGGCATGCGCGCCGACCTGGTGCTGTGGAGCGGCGACCCGCTGGAACTGTCCAGCCTGCCCGACCAGGTGTGGCTCGACGGCCGCGCGCAGCCGATGCGGTCCCGCCAGACCGAGCTGCGCGACCGCTACATGGGCGTCATTCGTTGAAGCGGAGGTGGCGCACGGACTTGCCGTTGCGCCGGATCAGCCGCAGCGCCTCGATCCCCGCCTGGATGTGCGATTCCACGAACGAGGCGCTGACCTTCGCGTCGCTCGCCTCGGTCTTGACGCCCTCGGGCACCATCGGCTGGTCGCTGACCAGCAGCAGCGCGCCGCAGGGAATGCGGTTGGCGAAGCCGGCGGCGAAGATCGTCGCCGTCTCCATGTCGATGGCCATGCAGCGCATCGTCCGCAGCTGCTCCTTGAACGCCTCGTCGTGCTCCCAGACGCGGCGGTTGGTGGTGTAGACGGTGCCCGTCCAGTAATCCAGGCCCATGTCGCGGACCATGGTCGACACCGCGCGCTGCAGCGCGAACGCCGGCAGCGCCGGCACCTGCGGCGGCAGGTAGTCGTCGCTGGTGCCGTCGCCGCGGATCGCGGCGATCGGCAGGATCAGGTCGCCGAGCTGGTTCTTGCGCTTGAGCCCGCCGCACTTGCCCAGGAACAGGACGGCCTTGGGCCCGATCGCCGAGAGCAGGTCCATCATCGTCGCGGCATTGGGGCTGCCCATGCCGAAATTGATCATGGTGATGCCGTCGGCCGTGGCGCTGGGCATCGGCCGGTCGGTGCCGACGACCTCCGCCCCCATCAGCCGGGCGAAATGCCCCAGGTAGCCACCGAAGTTGGTCAGCAGCACGTACTCGCCGAAACCGCCCAGGGGTACGCCGGTGTAGCGCGGCAGCCAGTTGGCGACGATCTGTTCCTTTTCCTTCATGGCCGCCAGTGTCGGCCCGCCGCGGGTCCCGCCGCAAGGGCGGGCCGGTGCATACGGCAGCGCATTGGGGTAGCGTGCGGGCTGGACATCCCAGGGGACGCCCAATGCGCATCGGACTCGTCGTGGACTCGGCCTGCGATCTGCCGGCCGCCTATTTCCACCAGCACCACATCTCCCTGCTCCCGGTCACCGTGCACATCGGCGAGGACTCGCTCACCGACATGCGCGACGAGCAGGCCACGCTGCAGTTCCTGCACTCGCACATCGCCGAGCGCGGCGCCGACGCCGAGACCTCGCCGTTCACGGTGCAGCAGATCCAGGAGCTGTTCCTCGGGCGCCTGGTCATCGACTACGACTACGTGTTCTGCCTGACCACGGCGAAGACCCGCAGCGCGATCCACGAGAACGCGACCCAGGCCAGCTTCGCGATCCTCAACGAGTACCGGCCGATCCGCGCGGCGGCGGGCCACGACACGCCGTTCGCGCTGCGCGTGGTGGATTCGCAGAACGTGTTCGCCGGGCAGGGCGTCACCGCGGTCGAGGCGGTGCGGCTGATCGAGGGCGGCGAGGGCGCGGCCAAGATCCGCGCGCGGCTCGAGCATCTCGCGCTGCACACCCATGCGTACATGGTCGCGCCCGACCTTCAATACCTGCGCGCGCGCACCCGCAAGCGCGGCGACCGCAGCGTCAGCCTCGTCGCCGCGACCCTCGGCAGCGCGCTCGACATCAAGCCGATCCTGCACTGCAACCGCGGCGAGACCGGCCCGGTCGCCAAGGTGAAGGGGCTGGAGCACGCCTGCGAGCGCCTGCTCCGTTTCGCCGGCGACCGCGTCCGCAAGGGCCTGCTGACGCCGACGCTGTGCCTGAGCTACGGCGGCGAGCTGGAGGAGATGCGCGCGCTGCCCGGCTACGACGACCTGCGCGCGACCTGCGCCGCCTACAACATCGAACTGTTCGAGGCGGTGATGGGGCTCACCGGCATGGTCAACGTCGGCAAGGGCACGCTGACGGTCGGCTTCGCCTCGGAGCCGCACGCCTTCGAATGATTTCACCCTTGCGGGGCGCGGCATCCGGCATGATTCCCGGATCCTGGCCCTGATCCGGAGCACCGATGCCGATCCGTTACCACATCACCCTGCGCGATCCCGGCACCGCCCGCGGCAGCGACCCCGAATTCGCGTTCCGCGGCCATGGCGCTGAAGCGCTGGCGCAGGAGCTGCAGGACGCGCTGCGCGGCGATGCGCTGTTCCAGCGCTGGCGCGGCGCGCAGGACGACCCCGACGACGTCGATCCGGCGCTCGGTGCGACGGACCCGGCTGCGACCGTGGACGGCGAGCAGCACGACCTCCACTTCGACCTGATCGCGGTGACCTCGATCCCGGGCGCGGTGCTCCGGCATCGGCTGCGGTTGCTCGCCGGCCAGGGCTGGGAGCTGCGCGACGTCGCCGCGGCCTGAGCGCATGCAGGTCCTGCTGGCCTGGAGCGGCGGCAAGGATGCCGCGTGGACGCTGCACGTGCTGCGGCAGCGCGGCGACGTCGAGGTCGTCGGCCTGCTGAGCACGATCACCCGCGAGCACGACCGCGCCTCGATGCAGGGCATCCGCCGCGACGTGCTCCGCGTGCAGGCGCGGGCGGCCGGCCTGCCGCTGCTCGAGGCGGAGATCCCCGCGGCCTGCGCCAACGCCGACTACGACGCCGCGATGGCGGGCGCGCTGGCCGAAGCCGCTTCGCGCTGGCCGGCGCTGCGCACGGTCGCTTTCGGCGACCTGTTCCTCGAGGACATCCGTGCGTACCGCGCGGAGCGGATGGCGCGCATCGGCTGGGACGTGCTGACGCCGCTGTTCGGCAGCGATACCGCGTCCCTGGCCCGCGCGATGCTCGCCGGCGGCCTGCGCGCCGCCCTGTGCTGCGTCGACACCGCGCAGCTCGACGCCGGCTTCGCCGGCCGCGACTTCGATGCCGCCCTGCTGCGCGACCTGCCCGGCGGCGTCGATCCCTGCGGCGAGAACGGCGAATTCCACACCTGCGTGCACGCCGGCCCGATGTTCGACGCGCCGCTGCCGCTCGTGCGCGGCGACACCGTGCTCCGCGACGGCCGCTTCGCCTACACCGACTTCACCCTGTAGCGCGCAGGGCGGCGGCGTGCCAGGCGATGTGCTCGCCGATGAAGCTCGCGATGAAGTAGTAGCTGTGGTCGTAGCCGGGATGCAGCCGCAAGGCGAGCGGATGCCCGGCGGCGGCGCAGGCCTCGCGCAGCAGTTCCGGCCGCAGCTGCGTGGCGAGGAACTCGTCGGCCTCGCCCTGGTCCACCAGCAGCGGCAGGCGCTCGCCCGCGGTGGCGACGAGCTCGGAAGCGTCCCACTCGCGCCACGCCGCGCGATCCGGCCCGAAGTAGGTTTCGAATGCCAGCTCGCCCCACGGCACGCGCGAAGGCGCGACGATCGGCGCGAACGCCGACACGCTGGCATAGCGTCCCGGGTTGCGCAGCGCCGCCACCAGCGCGCCGTGCCCGCCCATCGAATGGCCGGAGATCGCGCGCACGCCGGCGGCGACCGCCGGGTGCGTCTCGACCCATGAAGGCAGCTCGCGCGCGACGTAGTCGTGCATGCGGTAGTGCCGCGACCACGGCGCCTGCGTCGCGTCCACGTAGAAGCCCGCGCCCTTGCCGACGTCGTAGCGGTCCGGCACGTCGGCCACGGCGTCGCCGCGCGGGCTCGTGTCCGGCGCGACGAGGATCAGGCCATGCTCGGCGGCATGGCGCTGCGCGCCCGCCTTGGTGATGAAATTCTGCTCGGTGCAGGTCAGTCCCGACAGCCAGTACAGCACCGGGCACGGCGCGCTCGCGGCCTGCGGCGGGAAGTACACGCCCACCGTCATGTCGCAGTCGAGCGCCTCCGAGCGATGACGGTACACGTCCTGCCAGCCGCCGAAGCACGCGTGCCGCTCGAGCCGCTGCGTTCCGGCCGCGCCGATGCCCGCGAAATCGCCGTGCAACCCGTCCACGGTCAGAAGTGCACCACGCTGCGGATCGACTTGCCCGCGTGCATCAGCTCGAACGCTTCGTTGATGTCGTCCAGCGGCATCGTATGGGTCACGAACGGCGCGAGCTCGATGTCGCCGCGCATCGCGTCCTCGACCATGCCGGGCAGCTGCGTGCGACCCTTCACCCCGCCGAACGCGGTGCCCATCCACTTGCGGCCCGTCACCAGCTGGAACGGCCGCGTCGAGATCTCCTGGCCCGCGCCGGCGACGCCGATGATCACCGACTGGCCCCAGCCGCGATGCGCGCATTCCAGAGCCGCGCGCATGACGTTGACGTTGCCGATGCATTCGAACGAATGGTCGACGCCCCAGCCGGTCATGCCGACGATCACCTGCTGGATCGGCTCGGCGTGGTCCTTCGGGTTGACGCAGTCGGTCGCGCCCATCGCGCGCGCCAGCTCGAACTTGCCGGGATTGGTGTCGATCGCGATGATGCGGCCCGCCTTCGCCTGGCGCGCGCCCTGGATCACCGCCAGGCCGATGCCGCCGAGGCCGAACACCGCCACGCTGTCGCCCGGCTGCACCTTCGCCGTGTTGTGCACGGCCCCGATCCCGGTAGTGACGCCGCAGCCGAGCAGGCATACATGCTCGTGGTTCGCCGCAGGATTGATCTTCGCCAGCGACACTTCCGCCACCACCGTGTACTCGCTGAAGGTCGAGCACCCCATGTAGTGGTAGAGCGGCTTGCCTTCGTACGAGAAGCGCGTCGTGCCGTCCGGCATCACGCCCTTGCCCTGCGTCGCGCGCACCGCCACGCACAGGTTGGTCTTGCCCGACTTGCAGAACAGGCACTCGCCGCATTCGGCGGTGTACAGCGGGATGACGTGGTCGCCCGGCTTCACGCTGCTCACGCCTTCGCCGACCTCGACGACCACGCCCGCGCCCTCGTGGCCGAGCACGACCGGGAACAGGCCTTCGGGGTCGTCGCCGGACAGGGTGAATGCATCGGTGTGGCAGACACCGGTGTGCGTGATGCGCACCAGCACCTCGCCGGCGCGCGGCGGCGCGACGTCGATCTCGACGACCTGCAGCGGTTGCCCGGGCCCGAAGGCGACGGCGGCGCGTGATTTCATGGGGGTCTCCGGGTGATCGGTTGCGGCCGGCAGTATAGGTGCCCCCGCCGGTGGCCGCTGTCCCGTCCCGGCCGCGTTGATGCCTTGGACATCCGGCAAGCGAGGCCATCATGCTGCGTCAGGTCCTGGGTTCGATCGCATTCGTCCTCTTGTGCGGCAGCTGTGCGGCGCCCGCGGGCGATGCCGGTGCCGCCCGGCCCGCGGTCGCCGCTGCGGAGGCGGGCGCGAAGCTGATGGAAGGTTTCGGCGAACTGCATCGCGACATCGGCAGCCCGGTGCCCGATGCGCAGCGCTTCTTCGACCAGGGCCTGCGCCTGGCGTACGGTTTCAACCACGAGGCCGCCGGCCGCGCGTTCGCCGAAGCCGCGCGCCTCGATCCGCAATGCGCGATGTGCGCCTGGGGCCAGGCGCTGGTGCTGGGCCCCAACATCAACCTGCCGATGGAAGCGGATGCGGCGCGCGACGCCACCCGCTTCGCGCACCGCGCCCTGCAGCTGGCCGCGCACGCCACCCCCGCGGATCGCGCGCTCATCGAGGCGCTGCAGCATCGTTACGCCGATCCCGCGCCGGAAGACCGCAAGCCGCTCGACACCGCCTACGCCGAGGCGATGGCGAAGGTCGTCGCGCGGTACCCGCAGGACGACGACGCCGCGACCCTGTACGCCGAAGCGCTGATGGACCTCACGCCCTGGGCCTACTGGACTGCCGAAGGCCAGCAGACCGAGCACACGCCGCGCATCCTCGGCGAGCTGGAGCGGGTGCTCGCGCGCAACCCGGCCCACATCGGCGCGGCCCACTACTACATTCATGCGACCGAAGCCTCGCCCGCGCCGGAGCGCGCGCTGCCGCAGGCCGACGCGCTCGCCGCGCTCGCGCCGGGGTCCGGGCACCTGGTGCACATGCCCGCGCACACCTACATCCGCGTCGGCCGCTACAACGACGCCACGCTGAGCAACTTCGCCGCCGCGAACGCCGACAAGGCGTTCCTCGCCTTCTGCCGCGGCAGCAACGGCGTGTACCCGCTGGGCTACGTGCCGCACAACTGGCACTTCGCCTCGATGACCGCAGGACTCACGGGCTCGCGCACGCTGGCCATGCGCGCCGCCGAACAGACCGCGCTGCGCGCGGACCATGACGCGATGGGCGCGCCGCCGCTGGAGTTCATGCAGGTCTTCGTCGCCACCCCGCTGCTCACCCAGGTGCGGTTCGGCGACTGGGACGCCATCCTCGCGCGACCGCGGCCACCGGCGCCGCTGCCGTTTCCCACCGCGCTCTGGCACTTCTCGCGCGGCATGGCGTTGCTGCGCACCGGCAAGGCGGACGCCGCGGGCCGCGAACTCGAAGCGCTGCAGGCGATCGCGCGCGATCCGGCGCTGGCGAACGTCACCTTCTTCGGCATCAACAGCGCCGACCGGGTGCTCGCGGTCGCCGAGGCCCTGCTGCGCGGCGAACGCCTGCGCACGCTGGGCGATCGCGCCGGCGGGCTCGCGGCGCTGCGCGAGGCGGTCGCGGCGGAGGACGGGCTCAACTACAACGAGCCGGCGGACTGGCCGCTGCCGGCGCGGCTGTACCTGGGCGCGGCGCTGCTCGAGGCGGGCGACGCGGCCGGCGCCGAAACGGCGTACCTCGAGGACCTGAAGACCTATCCGGAGAACGGCTGGTCGCTGTTCGGCCTCGCGCAGGCGCAGCGCAAACTCGGCCGCGCGGCCGAGGCGGACGACACCGCACAGCGGCTGGCGCTGGCGTGGCAGTGGGCGGACAAGCCGCTCACCGCTTCGCGCTATTGAGGGAGCCGACCACGGGTCGGCTCTACGGGGGTCAGTAGGCGAATTCGCGGAAGACCGGGTCCACGCTGCCGTTCCATTCGCCGTGGAACAGCTCGAGCTTGCGCTCGGCCGGCGTCTGGTTCGCGTCGACATAGTCCATCAGCGGCGCGAGGAAGATGCGCTCGTCGGCGCCGTTGCGGTTGGTGCGCGCGCGGCGCTGCAGGCCGGCGGCGGAGATCTCCAGCGCGCGCCGCGCGAGGTCGCGCACCGTCGCGCCGGCGCCCAGCGATGCCGGCGCGGCGAGCTTCAGCGCGTGCTTCGGCACCCCGTCGCGCAGCGCATTGCGCTCGGCGAGCGTGAAGTCCTTCACCAGGTCCCAGGCCGCATCGAGCGCCGCGTCGTCGTACAGCAGGCCCACCCAGAACGCCGGCAACGCGCACAGCCGGTTCCAGGGGCCGCCGTCGGCGCCGCGCATCTCGAGGTACTTCTTCAGCCGTACTTCGGGGAAGGCGGTGGTCATGTGGTCCGACCAGTCGCGCAACGTGGGCTTCGCGCCCGGCAGCGCGTCGAGCTTGCCGTCCATGAAGTCGCGGAACGACTTGCCGCTGAGGTCGATGTACTTGCCGTCGCGGTACGAGAAGTACATCGGCACGTCGAGCAGGTAGTCGACGTAGCGCTCGTAGCCGAAGCCGTCCTCGAACACGAAGT
>JBDZUW010000077.1:0-2502 GCA_040255375.1 Luteimonas sp.
GTTGTCGACCTCGATCCAGACCTTCTCGTCCTGCAGCCCGACCAGCTCGACCTTGCCGACGTCGGGCACGCGCTGCAGCTCCAGCTCGATGCGTTCCGCGTAGTCCTTGAGCACGGCGTAGTCGAAGCCGTCGCCGGTGATCGCGTAGATGTTGCCGAAGGTGTCGCCGAATTCGTCGTTGAAGAACGGGCCGACCACGCCTTCCGGCAGCGTCGGCCGGATGTCGCCGATCTTCTTGCGCACCTGGTACCAGAGTTCCGGCACGTCCTTCGAGCGCATCGCGTCGCGGGCCATGAAGATCACCTGCGACTCGCCCGGGCGCGAGTACGAGCGGATGAACTCGTACTGCCCGGTCGTCATCAGCTGCTTCTCGATGCGCTCGGTGACCTGCTCGGCGACCTCGCGCGCACTGGCGCCGGGCCACAGCGTGCGCACCACCATCGCCTTGAAGGTGAACGGCGGGTCCTCGGACTGGCCGAGGTGGCGGTACGACCACGCGCCGACCAGGGCGAGCACGATCATCGCGTAGACGACCAGGGCGCGGTTGCGCAGCGCCCATTCCGAGACGTTGAAGCGCATGGGTCAGCGCTCCCGCGCGACGGGAAGCACCGGCCGGTTGTCGCGATCCACCGGCGCCACGGGCTCGCCGGCGCGCAGCAGGTGGCCGCCCGCGGCGACGATCCAGTCGGCGGCGGAGACGCCCTCGAGCACCGGCACGCTGTCCTCGGCGTAGGCACCGAGCTTCACCGGCACCAGGCGCACGCGCCGCGTCGCCGGATCGACGACCCACAGCGCCTTGCCGCCGCCGGGGCCTGGCTGCACCGCCGCCAGCGGCACGGCCAGCGCCGCGCCACCGCGCGCCGCCGCGAAGAACACGCGCGCGCTCTGGCCGAGGCCGCCGGCGGCCGCCTGCGGGTCGTCCAGCGCCACGCGCGCCGCGTAGGTGCGCGTCTGCGCGTCCGCGGCCGGCGAGATCTCGCGGATGCGCGCCGGCAGGCGCCGGCCGGGCGCGTTCCACAGTTCGACCTGGGCGCGCTGGCCCACGCTGAAATCGCGGACGCGCGCTTCCGGCAGCGCGATCGCGACTTCGCGCGCGCCGTCCGCGGCGAGGCCGAAGATCGTCTGCCCGGCGGCCACGACCTGCCCGGCTTCGGCCTGGCGCAACGCGATGACGCCGTCGCGCGGCGCGGTCAGCCGCGCGTAGCCTGCCGCGTTGCGCGCGGCGTCGTAGTTCGCACGCGCGGCCTTCGCCTGGCCCGCGGCGGCGGCATGGGCCGCTTCCTGCGCATCGAGCGCGGAGCGGCTCACCAGTTGCTGCTGCGCGAGCTTCGCGTACCGCGCCCGGTCGGCCGCGGCGCGCGCCAGTTCGCCCTGCGCCGCCGCGAGCTGGGCCTGCGCCGCGCCCGCCTGCAGCTGCAGGTCCTGTGCGTCGAGCTCGGCGAGCACCTGTCCCGCGCGCACGCGGTCGCCGACATCCACCATGCGCCGGACCAGCTTGCCGCCGACGCGGAAGGACAGCGCGCTCTCTTCGCGCGCGCGCACTTCGCCGGCGAAGGCGAGACCGCCCGGGTCGCCCGCGACGCCGGGATGCGCCACCAGCACCGTGCGCGCGGCCACCGCCGGAGCATCGCTGCCGCCGCAGGCCGCGAGCCCGAACGTCGCCGCGAAAGCGAGCACAAGCGCGCGCGCCGGGCGCCGCGCGGCCTCCGTCTTCCCTTCCCTGGTTCCCGTGCGCGTGGGGTCCATGCGCGTCTCCGATGCCGGCCGGCAGATTAATGAACTGGTGGGTATGCTATAAATAACGAACCCGATAGTCTAGTATTGATCCATGGCCCCGCGTCCCGCTACTCCCGCCGCCCGCCCGCGCCGCCAGGCCGCGGCGCCCGGCCGCCCGAAGGACCTGGGCAAGGGCAACGCGATCCTGGAAGCCGCGCGCAAGCTGTTCACCGCGCAGGGCTTCGACGCCGCCAGCATGGACCAGATCGCGGCCGCCGCGGGCGTCTCCAAGCTCACCGTCTACAGCCATTTCGGCGACAAGGAAACGCTGTTCGCGGCGGTGGTGAAGTCGTACTGCGAGCAGCAGCTTCCCGACGCGCTGTTCGACCTGCGGCCCGAGCTGCCGCTGCGCGAACGGCTGCTGCACGTGGCGCGCGCGTTCTTCGCGATGATCAGCGCGCCCGAGGCGCTCGCCGGGCATCGCATCCTGTGCTCGCCGCGCATCGCCGAGTCGCCGCTGCCGCGGATGTTCTGGGAAGCCGGCCCGGAGCGCGTGCAGGCCGCCTTCGCGGAGCTGCTGCAGCGGCGCGTCGCCGCGGGCGAGCTCGAGATCGACGACATCCCGCGCGCTTCGGCGCAGTTCTTCACCCTGCTGAAGGGCGAGCCGCATGCCCGCATGGTCTTCGGCTGCTGCGCCGGCATGGCGCGCCGCGAGGCCGAACGCCACGTGGAGGCGACGGTGGACATGTTCCTGCGCGCCTATGGGCGCCGCTGACGGAGCCGGCA
>JBDZUW010000077.1:2602-10196 GCA_040255375.1 Luteimonas sp.
CGGCGGCGAAGGCCCGGCCGGCGCCGGCCGCGGTGACTGCGGTCCCGATGACTGCGGTCCCGATGACTGCAGTCCCGATGACTTCCGGCACTCAGTCATGGTGTGGTAGCACAGTCATCCTGTCGCCGTCCGCCCCGCCCCGGGCGGGTAGAATCGCGGGTCCGGCGCATGATGGCGCCGGACCCGTTCCCCCGCCCCGGTGACCCCATGAGCAGCCCCGATTACGCCCGCGTCCGCGAAACCATGGTCGAGCAGCAGATCCGGCCGTGGGACGTGCTGGACAACCGCGTGCTCGACGTACTGGTGCGCTTGCCGCGCCACGCGTTCGTGGCCGAGGCGAACCGCGCGCTCGCGTATGCCGACCTGCAACTGCCGATCGGCCACGGCGAGGTCATGCTCAAGCCGGTCGTCGAGGCGCGCGTGCTGCAGGCGCTGGCGCTGCGACCCGGCGACAGCGTGCTCGAGATCGGCACCGGCAGCGGCTGGTTCGCCGCCTGCCTCGGCGCGCTGGCCGGCGAAGTGCTGAGCCTGGACCGCCGCGCCGACTTCATCGAGACCGCCCGGGCACGCCTGGACGCCAGCGGCCTCGGCGGCAACGTCGCGCTGGAAACCGCCGACGCGATGGACTGGGACACGGATCGCCGCTTCGACGCGGTGTGCGTGTCCGGCGCCGTCGCCGAGATTCCCGTGCGCTTCCTGTCGTGGCTGCGCCCCGGCGGCCGGCTGTTCACGGTGCGCGGCCGCGCGCCGGCGATGGACGCCGTGCTCGTCCACGGCGACGGCGTCAACGCGCCGCGCATCGAATCGTTGTTCGAAACCGAGATCCCCTACCTCGCCGGCGCCGAACCGGCGCCGCAGTTCCGCCTGTAACCCCCACGCGCGACGGATGCGCGCACCGATGCAACAAAGGATCCCCATGATTCGTCGCACTCTCGTCCTGGCCCTCGCCGCCGCCCTGCTTCCCGCCGCCGCGCACGCCGAAGACCTGCTGCAGGCCTACCAGCTCGCGCGCACGGGCGACCCGCAATTCGCCGCCGCCGAGTCCGGCCGCCTGGCCACGAAGGAAGGCGCCGTGCAGGCGCGCGCGGCGCTGCTGCCGCAGCTCAACGGCTCGGCCAGCTACAACCGGTCCAAGTCCACCGGCCCTTCGACGCAGACGCAGTTCGATCCGGAAACGGGCGATCCCATCCGCTTCACCGGCGACTCCGACACCACCAGCAACAGCCGCCGCTACGGCCTCAACGTCGACCAGGTGCTGTTCGATTTCGGCACCTTCAGCCGCGTGCGCAGCCAGAACGCGCTGAGCCGCGCCGCCGACTTCACCCTCGACTCGGCCGGCGACACGCTGATCACGCGCACTTCCAAGGCCTACTTCGACGTGCTGGTCGCGATCGAGACGCTGGCCGCGGCGGAAGCGCAGGAAGCCGCGCTGAAGAAGCAGTTCGACTTCGCCAGCAAGCGCCTCGAGGTCGGCCTGGCGCCGATCACCGACGTGCACGAAGCGCGCGCGACCTACGACAGCGCGCGCGCCAACACCATCGTCACCCGCAACGCGCTCGAGGACGCCTACCAGGCGCTCGCCGAGATCACCGGGCAGCCGGTCGCGAACCTCAAGGCGCTGCCCAAGGACTTCCAGCCGCAGCTGCCGGCCGAGCGCGATGCGGACGGCTGGGTCGCCACGGCGATCGAGAACAATCCGGCGCTCCAGGCGAAGGAACTGCAGGTCGTGGCCAGCGAGGCCGACGTCAACACCGCGCGCGCCGGCCACCTGCCGACGCTCAACTTCAACGGCAGCTACGGCAAGAACACGTCCTGGGGCGACAGCACCTTCACCAGCGACAACCCGCCGTTCACGAGCAGCTTCCCCACCGGCAGCGAGAGCCGCGGCCCGTCGTTCGGCGTGACCCTGAACGTGCCGATCTTCTCCGGCGGCGCCACGCAGTCGCGCGTCCGCCAGGCGCTCGCCCAGCGCGACATCGCCCGCGACGAGCTCGAGCAGCAGAAGCGCGCGCTGGTGCGCAATACCCGCAACGCCTACCAGACCCTGGTGGCGGGCATCAGCGAAGTCGAGGCGCGCCGCCTGGCGCTGGTCTCGGCGCAGAGCGCGTACGACGCCTCGCAGGTCGGCCTGGAAGTGGGCACCCGCACCGTCATCGACGTGCTGATCAACCAGCAGAACCTGTTCGACGCGCAGCGCCAGTACGCGCTGGCGAAATACAACTTCCTGCAGAACCGGCTGCTGCTGGAGCAGGCCGCGGGCACGCTCGACGTCGACGATGTCGCCGACGTGAACCGGCTGCTCACCGCGGATGCGGATGCGCAGCTGTCGCAGTCGGACCGCGAGGCGGTCCAGCAGGCCCGGTAAGCGGCGGCGGTGGCGGCGGCAGGTCCGCCGCCACCAGCTCCAGGGTGCGCTCGAGCGCACCGCGCCCTTCCTCCACCAGCGCCAGGCCGGCCGCGGCCATCGCCTCGCGCGCCTCGCGCGACGCGAGCAATCCCTCGATCTCGCCGGCCACGGCCTCCGCATCACCGCCGATGCGCAGCGCGCCGGCGGCCTGCATGCGCTCGGCGATGTCGGCGAAGTTGCGCAGGTGCGGCCCGGTGACGACCGGCGTGCCCGCCGCCGCGGGTTCCAGCAGGTTGTGCCCGCCGATGTCCTGCAGGCTTCCGCCCACGAACGCCACCTGCGCCCCGCCGAAGAACGCGCTCAGTTCGCCGAGCGTGTCGATCACGAACACCTCGTCCGCCTCGTCCGGCCATTGCGTCAGGCGCCGCGTGGCGACGCGCCAGCCGGCCTCGACCGCCTGCTGGCTCGCGGCGCGGAAACGCTCCGGGTGGCGCGGCGCCCACAGCAGCAGCAGGTCGGGCCAGCGCGCGCGCAGCCGGCCGTGGATGGCGAGGACCGCCGCTTCCTCCTCGGGGTGGGTGCTGGCCGCGATCCACGCGCGGCGTCCGCCCAGCCGGCGCCTGCACTCCGCGGCCAGCGTCGCCTCGCCCGGTCCCGCGGCGATGTCGTACTTCAGGTTGCCGACGTCGCGCGTCGCCGCCGGATCCGCGCCGAGGCGCACGAAGCGCGCGGCATCGGCCGGCGACTGCGCGAGCACGCCGCGCACGGTGCGCAGCGCGCGCGACAGCCACGGACGCAGCATGCGGTAGCCGCGCAGCGAACGTTCCGAGAGCCGCGCGTTGACGATCCACACCGGCACGCCCTGGTCGCGGCAGCCGAACAGCAGGTTCGGCCACAGCTCGGTCTCCAGCACGAGTCCCACCTGGGGCCGGAAATGGCGCAGGAAGCGCGCGACCGCGCCCGGCAGGTCGTACGGCAGGTACACGTGCTCGACGCTGTCGCCCCAGAGCGCGCGGATGCGCGCCGAGCCGGTCGGCGTGATGCAGGTCAGCAGCAGGCGCAGGTCGGGCCGGCGCGCGCGCAGCGCGTTCACCAGCGGCGCGGCGGCATTGACCTCGCCGACCGACACCGCGTGCACCCAGACCGTGGCGCCGGGTGCGGGCAGTTCGCCGTAGGCGGCGTAGCGCTCGTTCCAGCGCAGCAGGTAGTCGCCCTGGCGGAAGCTGCGCCAGATCAGGTGGTAGACCGTGGCCGGCAACAACAGGTACAGCGCGGCCGAATACAGGCCGCGCAGCCATCGTTCGTTGTGATCGGCCGGCATCGGGCAAGGATAAGCGAAGGCCGCATGTAGAATCGCGGCATGACCGATGCCGCCTCGCCCACCCGCGCGGGCCCGCCGCCGTTGGCGCCGCGGGAGTGGCCGATGTGGGCCGTGGTCGGCGCGATGGCGGCGCTGGGGCGCCTGCCCTGGCCGCTGCAGCGCGGGCTCGGGCGCGCGCTCGGCGCAGTGCTGCGCGTCGCGATGGGCGGGCGCCGGAAGGTCGCCGCGCGCAACCTGGCGTTGTGCTTCCCGGAACTCGACGATGCCGCGCGCGCGCTGCTGCTGCGCCGGCACTTCGCCGCGCTCGGCACCGGCCTGTTCGAGTTCGCGCGCGCATGGTGGGGATCGGCCGCCGCGGTGCGCAGGGGCCTGGTGGTCGAGGGACTCGAGCACCTCGAGGCGGCACGCGCGGAAGGCCGCGGCGTGATCCTCGTCTCCGGCCACTTCACCACGCTGGAGATCTGCGGGCGCCTGCTGTGCGAGCGCGTGCCGCTGGCGGGCATGTACCGGCCGCACGCGCAGGGCGCGCTGGAATGGGCGGTGAAGCGCGGCCGGCTGCGTTACGCGGTCGCCATGTTCGGGCGCGAGGAGCTGCGCCCGGCGATCCGCCACCTCAAGTCGGGCGGCGTGCTGTGGTTCGCGCCGGACCAGGAAACGCGCCGCGGCGACAGCGTGTTCGTGCCGTTCTTCGGCCGTCCCGCGTCGAGCCTCACCTCGACCCACCAGCTGGCCCGGCTGTCCGGCGCGGCGGTGCTCGCGTTCGCGCACGAGCGGCGCGACGACGGCGGTTACACGCTGCGCCTGTCGCCGCGCTTCGACGGCTTCCCCACCGGCGACGCCACCGCGGATACCGCGCGGGTGATGTCGGCGATCGAGGCGATGGTGCGCGCGGTGCCCGCGCAATACCTGTGGATCCACCGGCGCTTCAAGCGCCAGCCCGGCGGCGGCGATCCCTACGCGGCGGGCGGCTGAGCGGTCCGGGTCTCGCGGCCGAGCAGGCTGCCGGCGTACAGCGCGGCGAGCATCAGCGCCACCCCGCCCCAGAACGTCGAATAGAACGCGAGGTGGGTGTTGAGCGGGAACACCGTCGCCAGCAGCGCCAGCATCGCCGGCCGCGCATGCTCGCGCGCCGCGGCGTCCGCGTAGCGCCATGCGCGCAACGCGAGCGCGACGCCGGCGAGCCAGCACAGCAATCCGAAGGCGCCGGTTTCGCTCAGCACCTCGAGCACGACCTGGTGCGCATGCAGCGCGGGGCCCTCGCCCCATGCGGGCGCCTCCGCGGGATCCGGGTCGCACGCGGGGAAGGCGTCGCGGAATCCGCGCGCGCCCACGCCGTTCACCGGATGCTCGCGGATCATGCACGCCGCCGCGCTCCAGATGCGGGTACGGCCCGACAGGGCCATGTCCACGCCCTGCTGGTCCGCGGCGAGCGCGTGGGTCGTGCGTTCGACGCGCTCGCGCACCTGCGGCGAGGTGAACGTGAGCGCGGCCAGCACCACGGCGCCGAACGCGAACACGCCCAGCAGCCGCTTCCAGCCGAGCACGTGCCAGCCCGACAGCAGCAGCACCAGGCCGAAGGTGAGCCAGGCCGCGCGCGCGCCGGCGAGCAGGATCACCAGTCCCAGCCCCGCGGCCGCGACCAGCCAGCCGATCGCGCCGAAACGCCGCGCGCCCGCGTACAACGCGAACGGGGCCAGGCTCGCGAGCACGACGCCGAGCTTCAGGTTGCAGGGTCCGAGCACGCCGCCGAGGCGGTCGGCCAGCTGCGTTTCCGCCTCGGTGCACATGCCGTGGCCGCTGATCGCCTGCTTGATCGCGTCCATGCCGGCGAACAGCGGGCTGGTGCCGGAGACCGCCTGGACGAGCGCGTCCACCGTCCACAGCGCGACGATGATGCCGATGCCGCCGAAGGTGATGCGCCGCCCGCGCGCGTCGCCGACCGCCGCCGCGACCAGCCACAGGAACGGCAGGTAGCGCAGGTCCACCACCGATTCGCGGAACGCGCGGCCGTGGTCGACCGCGTCGAACGCCGACACCAGCTCCGGCAGCCAATAGGAACAGAACAGCACGCTCGTCAGCGCCCAGGCCGGGCCGCTGAGCAGGCGCGTGCCGTCGCGGAAGCGCGCGAGCAGCAGGCGCGCGATCGCCGCCAGCGCGCCGAGCACCATCACCGCCTCGGCGTAGCCGGGGGCTGGCCACAGCGCCACGAACGCCAGTACCCAGGCCGGCGCCCAGCGCCAGCCGACCGGCATCGTCGCTTCAGTGTTGTCCGGCAAGCTCGGCATACAGCGACAGCGTCGCCTCCTGCATGGCACGCAAGGTGTCCGGCATCGTAACCGCTGGCGCGGCGCCGCGCGCGAGCTGGCCCGCGACGTTCGCGGCGAGCGCGTCCATGTCGAACGGCGCCACGGCGCCCGCCGGCCACCACTGCGCCAGCTGCTCCCCGACGCCCCCATGGTTCCAGCCCGCGACGGGACGGCCGCAGGCGACCGCCTCGAGCACGGTGCGGCCGAAGGCCTCGGGCTTGCGCGACAGCTGCAGGACGAGGTCGCTGGCGGCATAGGCGCGCGCCATCGCCGGCGTGGGCGCGGTGATGGCGAGCGCACCGGCGACGCCGAGCGCGCGCGCGGAGGCATCGAGCTCCTCGAGGTAGCGCGCGCGCGCCGGGTCGAGCGCCCCCGGCATCCACAGGCGGGCGTCGCTGCCTTGCGCGCGCAACCGGGCCAGCAGCGCGAGCGCGTCGGCGTGGCCTTTCAGGCGCGTGCCGCGCCCCGGCATCAGCAGCAGCGGGCCATCGCCGCCGAGTCGCGGATGCAGCGCAGCCGCCTCGGCGCGCGCCCCGCGATCGGGCAGCGGCGCGCGCGTGAACGCGGCCGGAGCGATGCCGCGCGGGATCACCCGCAGGCGTGCAGGGTCGACAAGCGGGTAATGGCGCAGCACGTGCGCGCGCACCGTCTCCGACACGCAGATCACGCGCTCGCCCGCCGCCATCACCGCGCTGTAGCGCGACGGGGAATTCAGCCCGTGCACGGTGGTGACGAAGTGCGGGCCGCCGCCCCGCAGCGCGAAACGCGCCAGCCATGCCGGCACGCGCGAGCGCGCGTGGACGATGTCGGCGCGTTCCGCGGCGAACAGGCGGCGCAGCGCCGGCACGTGGCGCAGCGACAACGGCGACTTGCGGCCGATGTCGAGTGCGACGTGCTTCGCGCCGGTCGCCTCCAGCGCGCCGGTCAGGCGCCCGCCCGCGGACACGACCACGGCGCGGTGGCCGGCGCGCACCAGCGCGTCGGCGATCTCGAGGGTGGAGCGTTCGACCCCGCCGGACTCCAGCGCGGGGAGCAGCTGCACGACCGTCAGCGGGCGCATCGGCGGCGCGCGGCGCGGCGGCGGGCCGGATACGGTGGCGCGCCGGCGCTCAGTCGACCAGGACGAAGTGCGCGCCGCAGTACGGGCACTGGCTCTCGCCGCCTTCGGACTCGATCGGCAGGTACACGCGCGGGTGCGAGTTCCACAGCGCCATCGAGGGCAGCGGGCAGCTCAGCGGCAGGTCGGCGCGGGACACTTCGTAGCGCTTGCTGGCGTTGGCGGGCGCGGAAGCGGTGTGCGGGTGGTCGGCCATGGCGCTGCTCGGTCCTCGGAAGCCCGCATTTTACGCCGGCAACGCTCCGGGGGCAGCACCCGGCTTCCCCTGCGCAGCGATCATGGCCTTCGGGGCTGGGCGGCGGAAGCGTGCGCGGACTTTCGGGGGACGCCGCAAGTACGTCCCTGTAGGCTCTTCGGCGGCATCCATGCCGCCGACGCCCCCGAAAGTCCCCGCACGCTTCCACCGCCCCCGCACGACGCCACTCCCCGCTTCTACCTCCGAAAGACGGGGCTCGCACGCTCTCCGTTTCGAAGCGGGGTCATGCGCTTGGCGCGGCGGTGCG
>JBDZUW010000078.1:0-10184 GCA_040255375.1 Luteimonas sp.
CCTCGAAGCAGACGTCGCACGCCATCAGCAGCAACCGGCGCATCCAGTCGAACTGGTCGCGGAGCACCACTTCGGTGGGCAGCGGGACATGCAGCCCGCTGCGGCCGTGGTCGGCGATCAGGCCCTCGCCGACCAGGCGGTACAGGGCGAACCGGACCGGGGTCGCGCTGGCGTGGAATTCGTCGGCGAGGGTGGCGGGATCGATCCGTTGTCCCGGCACGTAGCGCCCCGAGCGGAGCGCGCACCTGACCTCGCGATACAGGAAGGCGCTCTTCGACTTGCTCGCAATCATCGCAAAACTCCATCTCTGCGAAGGCGGTCGTTCGGCGCGATAGTACCCCCGGCGGCTTGCGGCGCAATAATTAAAAGATAATTGCGCCGCGGCCGCGGGCGGCGTTTCGATGGATACTTTCCCGGCCTGAAAATTTCGCTTTCGAAAGAGCGTCGCATCGCAGCGCTTGCATCCGTCGCCAACCCATCCTGGTCGCGCCATGCCCGAGTTCGTCGTCCACACTTTGCTGGCCACGCCGCTCGTCGAGATCCGCGACGTGCTGTGCGATGGCAGCTGCCGCCACAAGGGCGAGGTCGAACGCAGCGAACGCACCACGCTCGTGTTCCCCTACCGCGGCACCTACGTGCGCCACGTCGGCGAGGACGAGGCGGTGGCCGACGCAAGCCAGGTGCTGTTCTTCAACGCGGGCGAGGCCTACCGCATCAGCCATCCGAACCCGGGCGGCGATGCGAGCCTGGCGCTGACGGTGGATCCGCACCTGTTGCGCGAGATCGCGCCGCCCGCGTTGCTGCACGACGGCGAGCCGCTGCGCTTCAAGGAACTGCGGCTGCGCGTCGATCCGCGCGCCCAGGTGCTGGTGGCGATGCTGCGCCACGCGCTGCACACCGGCATCGCCGAGCCGCTGGAAGGCGAGAGCCTCGCGCTGACGCTCGTCCATCGCGCACTGGCGCCGCGCACCACGCACGCGGCCGGTTCCAGCCACGGCCGCCAGCGGCTGGTGGACCGCGCCAAGCTGGTGCTCGCGCGCGACCTGGCGCGTCGCTGGACGCTGGCCGAGGTGGCGGCGGAGGTCGGCGTCTCCGCGGTGTATCTCACCCAGAGCTTCCGCGACGTCGAGGGCGTGCCGCTGTACCGCTACCAGCTGCGGCTCCGGCTGGCACGCGCGCTGGACCTGCTCGCCGAGTTCGACGACCTCACCGCGCTCGGCCTGCACCTGGGCTTCTCGAGCCACAGCCACTTCACCGCGGCGTTCCAGCAGGCCTACGGCCGCACGCCGAGCGAGTTCCGGCAGGCGGTGCTGCGCCGCTGATGCACGAACGGCGCGGGACGCGTGGCTTCGCCGGAGCTGTCCGTGACTTCCGGGGCATGGTGTAACTAGACAAAATTGTCTATGTTGTCGGTGACCCACCGGAACGCACGCCCCCATGCATCGACCCTCCCGCTTCGCCGCCACCGCCCTGATGGCGGCCCTGCTGTGCTGGACCGCGCTGGCCGGATGCACCGGACAATCCGCGGCCGAAGTCGTCGGGCCCGTCGCGACGCCTGCCACCCCGGTGCCGCAGGGCCACGGCATCGGCCGCGTCGCGGTCGACTGGACCGACGCCACGCGCGCCGAGGCCGGCACCGCTTCCGGCAAGCGCGAACTGCGCGGCTGGATGTATTACCCGGCGGCGCAGCCCGTCGCGGAGGGCGGTGTCGCGCTCGACGGCGCGTGGGCCGACGCGTATCGCCCCTCGCTCGCGCGGCGCATCGGCCCGGCCGCGGCGCAGGCGTTCCTCGGGATGCGCTGGCACGCGGGCGAGGGCGTCGCCGCCGCGGACGGGCGCTTCCCGGTGCTCGTGTTCGCGCACGGCTACCACCAGCTGCCGACGAGCTACACCGCGCTGATCGAAGCGCTGGTCGCGCGCGGCTATGCGGTGTTCGCGATCGCCGCGCCCGGATTCGCGGAAGTCGTGCCGCTGGGCGATGGCCGCGTCGCGCCGAACCTGCCGCTGGACGACGACGGCTACGCGAAGTTCGCGCAGGACATCGCATCGGCGGTCGCGGCGCTGCCGAAGCTGGACGCGACCGCGGGCACCCCGTTCGCCGGGCACCTGGACACGTCGCGGGTCGGCGTCTTCGGTCATTCGGTCGGCGGCGCCGCGGCGGTGCTCGCGGCTGCGCGCACGCCGGCGGACGCGCCGGACATTGCCGCCGCCGCCAATCTCGACGGCGACTACGCGGGCGCGTCCGCCACGGCGCAGCCGCGCGTGCCGCTGCTCTACATCACGACGCAACCGCCAAGCCGCGAAGCGTCGCCGAAGAGCAGCTGGGACGACGAGAACAACGAGGTCCGCCGCGCCGGCATCTGGCGTCATGTCGCCGCCGCGAGCCCACGCGCGCTGCGGGTGCGCGTGGGCGGGATGTTCCATGCCAACTTCCAGGACGAGGCCCTGCTGCCCGCGAGCGCGATCCCGCGGAAGCTGCGCGGCACGCGCTTCGGTGCGATCGACGGCGTCCGCGGGCTGGAACTGACGTCGCGCCTGCTGGCAGGCTTCTTCGCCGCCACGCTCGGCGGGCCGCCGGCCGACGGCGTGGAGCAGGTCGTCGCGGCCTACCCGGAGGCCGACCTGCAAGGCACCGGCGGCGCATCGCGCTGACGCGCTGACGCGTCGACGCGCCGAGGCGCACAATGGCGATCTTCCCCCCGAGGAGATCGCCATGACCGTGAAAGCCCGCGGCGCCCAGGCCGCCGACAAGCCGCTCGAATCCATGGACATCGCGCGCCGCGCACCCGGCCCGCGCGACGTGCAGGTCGAGATCGCCTATTGCGGCGTCTGCCATTCGGACCTGCACACGGTGCGCTCCGAATGGGGCGGCACGAAGTATCCGTGCGTGCCGGGCCACGAGATCGTCGGCCAGGTCAGCGCGGTCGGCGACGCGGTGACCGCCTTCGCGGTCGGCGACACCGTCGGCGTCGGCTGCATGGTCGACAGCTGCCAACATTGCGCCGCCTGCGACGAAGGCCTGGAGCAGTACTGCGAGAACGGCTTCACCGGCACCTACAACGGCGCCACGGCCGATCCGCCGGGCCACACGCTGGGCGGCTATTCCCAGCGCATCGTGGTGGACGAGCGCTTCGTGCTGCGCATCCGCCATCCGCGCGGGCAGCTCGCGGCGGTGGCGCCGCTGCTGTGCGCGGGCATCACCACGTATTCGCCGCTGCGGCACTGGAACGCCGGCCCCGGCAAGAAGGTGGGCATCGTCGGCATCGGCGGGCTGGGCCACATGGGCATCAAGATCGCGCATGCGATGGGCGCGCACGTGGTCGCGTTCACCACCAGCGAGGGCAAGCGCCAGGATGCGCACGATCTCGGGGCCGACGAGGTGGTGATCTCGCGCGATCCTGCGCAGATGAAGGCGCATGCGGGCAGCTTCGACATGATCCTCGACACGGTCGCCGCCAGCCACGACCTCGATGCGTTCACGTCGCTGCTCAAGCGCGACGGCACGCTGGTACTGGTCGGCGTCCCCGAGCATCCGCATCCGTCGCCGGCGATCGGCAACCTGATCTTCAAGCGACGTGCGATCGCGGGCTCGCTGATCGGCGGCATCGCCGAGACGCAGGAGATGCTCGATTTCTGCGCGGAGCACGGCATCGTCGCCGACATCGAGATGATCGCCGCCCGCGACATCGACAAGGCCTACGACCGGATGGTGCGCAGCGACGTGAAGTACCGCTTCGTCATCGACAACGCGACGCTGTAGCCGCAGCCTCAGGCGGCAGGCGGCCGCTCCGCCGCATGCCGCTCCGCGCGCCGCCGGATCCACAGGTTGACCGTCTCCACGAACACCGAGAACGCCATCGCGGTGTAGATGTAGCCCTTCGGCACGTGGTGGCCGAAGCCGTCGGCGACCAGCACCAGGCCGATCATGATCAGGAAGCTCAGCGCGAGCACCTTGATCGTCGGGTGGCGGTCGACGAAGTCGCCGATCGGCCGCGCGAACGCCAGCATGAACACGATCGAGATGAGGATGGCCGCGACCATCACCCAGCGCTCGTCGACCATGCCGACCGCGGTGATGATGGAATCGAGCGAGAACACGATGTCGAGCAGCATGATCTGCGCGATCACCGCGCCGAACGCGGCGGTGCCGGCGGCGGCGGAGGCGCTTGCGACGGAGGCGGGCATGCCGGCGCCCTCGATCTTCTGGTGGATCTCGTGCGTTGCCTTGGCGATCAGGAACAGGCCGCCGCCGATGAGGATCAGGTCGCGCCACGAGAACGCGTGGCCGAGCACCGAGAACAGCGGCGCGGTGAGCCCCACGATCCAGGCGATCGCCAGCAGCAGCGCGAGGCGCGTGACCGCCGCCAGCAGGATGCCGAGGTTGCGCGCCTTGTTGCGCTGCGCCGGCGCGACCTTCGCCGACAGGATCGAGATGAAGATGATGTTGTCGATGCCCAGCACCAGTTCGAGCGCGGTGAGGGTGGCGAGTGCGAGCCAGAGTTCCGGGTTCGCGAGCTGGTCCATGTGTGGTTTCCGAAGGGGTGGATGCGGTGGGCTTGCCGCCACGACCGGGATGCATCCATGGATGCGCCTTCGCCGTGACCGGCGAAGGTCTCGCTCACAGGCCGGCGGACCGGCCTGCTGCCGCACCGGAGCCGAAGCTCGTCATGACGGTGGCGGCAATTGGGAGCTACTCCCCTTCGGCCTCCAGCCTAGCACGGGCCCCGGCTGCGGTCGCTAAAGTTTCCGACAGCGCCCGCGGCGCCGCGGCGGTCCAATGGCCTCGCCCGATCCCGGGCGCCACCCATACCGGAGCACGACCATGAGCGAGAAGACTTGCGCCGCCTGCGACTACCCCCTGGACGACAGCGCCATCCAGGTCCGCGTCGGCGGCAAGACCGTGGAAGTCTGCTGCGAGGACTGCGCGGTGAAGCTGAAGGAAGCGTACGCGTCGGCCACCGCGCAGCAGCAGGGCTGAGCGCGATGCCCACGCCGGAGGCCGCGGTGCTGCCCGCGCCCACGCAGCAGGAGAAGGCCGCGGCGTTCCGCGCGCTGCACGCGACGGGCACGCCGCTGGTGCTGTTCAACGCATGGGACGCGGGCAGCGCGCGTGCGGTCGCCGACGCCGGCGCCCCCGCGATCGCCACCGGCAGCTGGTCGGTGGCGGCCGCCAATGGCTTCGCCGACGGCGAGCAGCTGCCGCTGGCGTTCGCGCTGGACAACCTGCGCCGCATCGTCGCGGCCGTGCCGGCGCTGCCGGTGACGATCGACCTGGAGAGCGGCTACGGCGACGCGCCGGAAGCCGTCGCTGCGACGGTGGTTGCCGCGATCGGCGCCGGCGCGATCGGCGGCAACCTCGAGGACAGCTTCCCCGCCGACGGATCGTTGCGCGACATGGCGGTGCACGCCGCGCGCCTCGCCGCCGCGCGCGCGGCCGCGGACGCCGCCGGGCTCGCCGGCTTCTTCATCAACGCGCGCACCGACGTGTTCTTCCAGAAGCCCGCCGCCGCGCACGATGCCGCGATGGCCGACGCCGCGCTCGAACGCGCCCGCGCCTATGCCGACGCCGGCGCCAGCGGCCTGTTCGTGCCGGGCGTCGTCGCCGAAGCGCTGATCTCACGCATCGCGGAAGCATCGCCGCTGCCGGTGAACGTGATGGCGATGCCGGGCGTCCCGGACCGCAAGCGCCTCGCCGAACTCGGCGTCGCGCGCATCAGCCACGGCCCCGGCCCGTATCGCGGCGCGATGCAGTGGCTCACCGGCGCCGCCAGGGCCGCGATGGCGTAGCCGCGAGCGTGGCCGGACGGATGTCCGGCCGCGCACTGCGTCAGGCGGGAATGCGGTCCGCGTACTCGGCGTGCAGGCGGCTCCAGCCGTCCCAGAACGGGGCCGGCGCCGTGCCGGAGGCGCGGGCGACCAGGATGTCGAGGTGCATGTGCCAGCCGGCGCCGACCATGAGCAGGTTGCGATGGTCGGAGATGCCGCGGTGCGCGAGCGTCAGCAGCACGTCGTCGCCGGCGCGCTCGAGTTCGATCTCGACGACGCCGGTGTCGCCCCAGGTGAAGGCGACGCGGTGCGGCGGATCGAAGGCGGTGATGGTGCTGCGCATGCGGTGCTCCTCGCCGAATCCTTCCGGCTTGCGGCCGGGCGGATCGGTGAGCTCGTCGTTGCGCCAGACGAGTTCGAACGTGCTGCCTTCGCCGCCGGACATGTCGCCCGCGGCGAGCCACTGGCGGCGCAGGTCGCTGTCGGCGACGTAGGCCCAGGCGCGTTCGATGGGGCCGGGAAGGCGGCGTTGCAGCCGCACGGTCTGCGGCGCGATCACCGCGGCGTAGTCGGACTCGGGTGCGGAGCGTTCCGCCTGGATGGGGTGGTTCATGGCTTCCTCCGGGGGGAGTGGGTGGTGCGCTTGTCGGCGCGCAGCAGCGCCTCGAGCGCGTCGAGCTTGTGGTTCCAGAAGCGTTCGTAATGGCGGAGCCATTCGGCGCCGACGTGCAGCGGGCGCGCGTCGAGATGGCAGGTGTGCACCCGGCCCTGCACTTCGCGCCGCAACAGGCCTGCGCGCTCGAGCACCTGGATGTGCTTGGACGCGCCGGCCAGCGAGATGTCGAACGGCGCGGCGAGTTCGCCGACGGTGCGCGGCCCGGCGGCGAGGTCGCCGAGCATCGCGCGCCGCGTGGGGTCGGACAGGGCCTGGAACACCTGGTCCAGGACGGCGGGGGAGGGCTGTTGAATGTCAACCATGAGGTTGAATATACGCCGGTAGCGGCGAATGTCAACCGTTTGGTGAAATATTTACACGCGGGCGCGCACGGCTTCGGCGAAGGCGGCGCCCGCGTCCGGCGCCTGCCCGAAATAGAGGTCGGGCTCGATCAGTTCCGCTTCCATCAGCAGCCAGCGGCCGCCGGCGTCCGGCACCAGGTCGATGCGCGCGTACAGCAGAGGCGCCTCGGTCGCCGCGAGCACCGCGTCGGCGAGCGCGAGCGCTTCCGGGGCCGGATCGACCGCGCGGTAGTCGCCGCCGTATTCGGACTGTATGCGGAAATCGCCCGGGACCGGGCGCTTGTTCACTGCGTGGCTGAAGCGGCCGTCGAAGAACAGCAGCGAGGTCTCGCCTTCCGTCTCGATCGTCGGCAGGTAGGGCTGGAGCATCGCGGCGCCTTCGGGCGCGCCGTCGAGGCGATCGCCGCGGCGCAGGCGCAGCGTCTTCCAGGCGCCGCCGGACACCGTCGGCTTCACGATGAGCTGCTCGGCGCCGGTGGCATCGAACATCGCGTCGACCTGCGCCTGGTCCACGCATTCGGTCCACCGGGTCGGCGGGATCGCGATGCCCTGCCGTTCGAGTGCGGCGAGATAGCGCTTGTCCGAATTCGCAGCGAGCACCGCCGGCGGATTGGCGATGCGCACGCCGGCGTCCTGCCAGGCCTGGCAGGCGCGCAGCCAGCGCGCATGGTCGAGGTGGTAACCCCAGGCGAGCAACGGCAGCACCAGCGGAGCGTCGAGGAGCCCGCGCGCGTCCCCTGCGTGCGCGGTCCAGGGCGTCGGGACCGCGGCGAGGCCGGCGCCCGCGAGCGCGGCGGCGAGCCGTTCGAGCGCGCCCTGCCAGCCGTCGCTGCGCGCGGCATCGGCCGGATCGGGAGTGAGGATGGCGACGTGGTCCGCGGGGATGGCGTGCATCCCGCGAGTGTAGCGAAGCGCGCTCGCGTGCGCGCCTTGCTTCGCGTGCCCTCAGGCGCGATCGATGCGCGCGGCGTAACAGCCGCGCGTGGCGTAGTGCGCCTGGATATAGGCGACGTGCGGGTGCGCGAACAGGCGCGCGATGGCGGCTTCGGCGTCCCGGCCGTCCACGAGCTCGGCATCCGCCATGAGATGCGCGGCGTCGAACGCGCGCAGCGAGAGGACGCGGGTACGCATCGCTTCCGGGATCGCGTCGACGAGGTCGCAGGGCGCGCTCGCGCCTTCGCGCACGAAGATGGCATGCGTCGCGCGGTACGGCGTGTCGGCGGGCTGGTGCGCGTAGTTGACCAGCAGCAGGGTTTCGCCGGGCATGGCGTCGCGGACTTCGACGCGGTCGGGCATGCGCGAGCCCTCCGTGGCGGTAAAGCGCTGCGCGCCGTGCGCGGCCAGCGCCTCGTCGGGCAGGCCGAACAGGTGGCGGAAGGGTTCGGGCGACAGCCCGGTGATGCGGAACGCCATGGCGGAATCCTGATCCTGGTGTGGACGACCCGGTCAGGCTAGCGCCTGTCTCCGTCCCGGACGCGCCGCTTTCGGACATGTCAGCCCGGCCAGCTTTCCGCCGCCTGAATGCCGCGCGCCAGGGCGCGCCGGGCCGCGCCGGGAATCGCGTTTGATGTGCCACAGGACAATGGAGACGGGAGCGATCGCATGAGGCAGGGGTTCGGATCGATCGGGGCCTGGCTGGGCCTCGCGTGCGTGCTGGCCATGGCCGCATGCGCACCGGCGCAGCTGCGCATGCCGGACGGGTTCGCGGCGGACGCCGCGGCGTGGCCGGTGACGGGGCATTCGCCGCGGCGCTGGAACGAGCCGGTGCGCTTCGGTCCGTACAGCGCGCTGCAGCTCGAGGAGGGCGGCACCTTCGGCTGGACGTTGCCCGTCGGCCGGGTCGACTTCGGCCGCAGCGAGCGCCGTTATGCCTTCACGCTGTTGGCGATCGGGCAGGCGCCGGTGGAAGTGCAGTGCCGCGTGCGCCACCTGGCGCTGGGCCAGGACGGCGCCAACGGCCGCGTGGAGACGCGCGTCGAACTCGACGCGACCGCACTCGAAGGCCCGATGCTCGATTGCGGCCTGGTCCACGATGGCGTCGCGCCCGCGCTGCCGCTCGCGCTGGACCGCAGGGGCACGCGCCTGCAGGGCCGGCTCGCATCGCCCTGGGGCGACTATGCCGTGCGCAGCCTGCACGGCTACGCGGGCACGGCCATCGCCGGCTATGCGCCGAGCGGCTTCGAGGTCGTCTCCGCGGGCCGCCCGGTGATGGTCGTCGACCTGATCGGTCGCGGTCAGGTCTTCCTCGATCCGGGCGTGGACGAGGAACAACGTACCTATCTCGCGGCCGCAGCGGCTATCCTCCTGCTGCTGGGCGAGGATGCGGAGGCCTGATGGCGATCGCGACGCGGGACCTGGAGCTGTTCGTGCGGGAAGCGCTGGCGGCAGGGCAGCCGAGGCCCGCCATCGAAGCCGCGCTGGCGCAGGCGGGCTGGCCCGCCGAGCAGGTGCGCGACGCGCTCGACGCCTACGCCGACGTCGCATTCCCGGTGCCCGTGCCGAAGCCGCGGCCGTACCTGTCCGCACGCGAGGCCTTCCTGTACCTCGTGCTGTTCGCGACCCTGTACGTGTCGGCCTACCACCTCGGCAGCCTGCTGTTCCACCTGCTGAATCGCGCGCTGCCCGATCCCGCCGACGCCGGCTATGCCGTCGTCAATGCAGGTTCCCTGATGCGCTGGTCGGTCGCGTCGCTGGTGGTCGCGTTCCCCGTGTTCCTGTTCGTCGCGCGGCTGCTCGGCCGCGAGCTGGCGCGCAATCCGGTCAAGCGGCTGTCGGCGGTGCGGCGCTGGCTCACCTACATCACCCTGTTCCTGGCCGCGGGCATCGTCATCGGCGACCTGATCGCGGCGGTCTACAACGTGCTGGGCGGCGAGCTGACGCTGCGCTTCGCGCTGAAGGTGCTGGTCGTCGGCGCGATCGCGGGCACCGTGTTCGCGTATTACCTGATCGACCTGCGCCGCGAGGAACGCGAGGCGTGAACGCGCCGGCTGCCCCGTCGCGCGCGGGCCGCTGGATCGCGATCGTGGCCAGCGTGGTCATCGTTGCCGCGATCGTCGCGGCGATCGCGGTGATGGGGCCGCCGTCGCGGCAGCGCCTGTTGCGGCTCGACGAGCGGCGGATCAACGATCTCCAGGCGATCGAGACCCAGGTCGAGATGTATCGCATCCAGCATGGCGCCGTGCCGGCCTCGCTGGCGGCGCTGGCCGCCCAGCCGGGAGTGCGCGTGCCGCGCGATCCTGTGTCGAGGCAGCCGTACGGCTACCAGCCGATCGGCGACGGCATCGGCGCCCGGTACCGCCTGTGCGCGCAATTCGACACCGACACGGCGCAGTCGGCCGACATGCAGCCGTGGATGCGCCCGGACTGGGGGCATGGCACCGGCCGGCAGTGTTTCAAGCGGC
>JBDZUW010000079.1:0-9978 GCA_040255375.1 Luteimonas sp.
GTGCCTGCTGCAACTGGGCTGGTACCTGCACGGCCGCGCCGCGGCGCACCCGCCGCCGCTGGCGCCGGGCGCGCGCTGGCGCCTGCCGCTGCGCGTGCGCGCGCCACGCGGCCTGCGCAACCCCGGCAGCAACGACACCGAGATGCGCGCCTTCGCCGACCGCATCGCCGCGACCGGCTACGTGCGCGCCGATGCCGGGCCGCGCCAGCTCGGCCCGCCACGAGGCATCGATGCCTGGCGCGATCGCATGTCGGCGCGCATCGCCGCGGCGGTCCACGCGCCGTCGTCGCGCTTCGTGCGTGCGCTGGCGCTCGGCGATACGCGCGGCCTCGACGATGCCGACTGGACGACGCTGCGTGCCGCGGGGCTGACCCACCTCATCGCCATCTCCGGCTTCCACGTGGGATTGGCGGCGGGCGCGGTCGCGCTGCTGGCGTCCGCCGCGTGGTGGCTGTGGCCCGCGCTCGGGCACGTGCTGCCGCGCATGCATGCCGCGGCGGTCGCCGCGTTCGCCGGCGCGCTCGGCTACGCCGCGGTCGCCGGTTTCGCGCTGCCGACGATGCGCACGGTGCTGATGATCGGGCTGGTGGTGCTGGCGCGGCTGCTGCGCCGCGCGCAGCGCGCCGCCGATGCGCTCGCGCTCGCGCTGGTCGCGATGCTGCTGGCCGATCCGCTGTCGGTGCTGGCGCCGGGCTTCTGGCTGAGCTTCGGCGGCGTCGCGTGGCTGCTGTGGTGCCTGCCCGGCGCCGGCGAGCACGGCTGGCGCGCGCACCTGCGCGGCTTCTTCGGCGCGCAGGCGGTGGCCACCGTGGGCCTGCTGCCGCTGACGGTGGTGCTGTTCGGGCAGGCGTCGCTGGCCGGGCCGCTCGCGAACATCGTCGCGATCCCGTGGTGGAGCCTGGTGGTCGTGCCGCTCGCGCTCGCCGGCACCGCGCTCGAGGCCCTGCACGCGGGGCTGGGCGCGTGGGCGTGGCGGCTGGCGGCATGGACCTTCGACCTGCCATGGCCGGGTTTCGCATGGATCGCACGCAGCCCGGTCGCCTTGTGGTCGCTGCCGGAGCCCGCGTGGTTCGCGGTGCCGCTCGCGCTCGCGGGCGCCGCGTGGCTGCTGCTGCCGCGCGGCGTGCCGGGCAAGCCGCTCGCGGCCTTGCTGTGGCTGCCGTTGCTGTGGCCGCAGCGCGGCCTGCCGCCGCGCAACGAAGCGGTGGCGACGGTGATCGACGTGGGGCAGGGCCTGTCGGTGCTGGTGCGCACGGCGTCGCACGCGCTGCTGTACGACGCCGGGCCCGCGCGCCCCGACGGATACGACGCGGGCGACGATGTCGTGGTGCCGGCGCTGCAGGCGCTGGGCGTGCGCCGGCTCGACGCGATCGTGATCAGCCATGGCGACAACGACCACGCCGGCGGCTACCGCGCGGTCGCCGCCGCATTCCCGCCGCGCGTCGCCTGGGCACCGGAGGGCATGCCCGCCGATCGCCTCGAACTTCCCGTCGGCGTGCGAGCACCGCGCGCCGCCGACTGCCGTGCAGGGACCACGTGGCAGTGGGACGGCGTGGAGTTCCGCTTCCTGCATCCGCCGCGCTGGTTCCCATACCTCGACAACGAATCCAGCTGCGTGTTGCGGGTGCGGGCGCAGGGCGGCGCGACGCTGCTGCTGCCGGGCGACATCGGCGAGGTCGTGGAGCGCACGCTTGCGCGCAGCGAATCCGCGGCGCTGCGCGCGGACGCGGTGCTGGTGGCGCACCACGGCAGCCGCGGTTCCTCGGATCCTGCCTTCGTCGCGGCGGTGCTTGCGCGGACGGCACCGGGGAGGGCAGGCGGCGAGCGCCTGGCGCTCGTCTCGGCGGGCGCGCACAACCGCTTCGGGCATCCCGACCCCGGCGTGGTCGAGCGCTGGCGTCGCGCCGGCGCGCGGGTGGAGGCCACGGGCACGACCGGCGCGCAATCGCTGCGCCTGGCCGCGACGGGCGTCGCGTTCGTGGCCGAGCGCCGCCGGCGCCCGCGCCTGTGGTCACAAGGCATGCCGTCGCAAAACCCGTATCCTAGCCATCGGACCAAGCGGAGGGCGCCAAGTGCTGGAACTGGTGAAGGCGGGCGGCTGGCCCATGATCCCGCTGCTGCTGCTGTCGGCCGCCGGCCTGGCGATCGTGGTCGAGCGCTTCTGGAGCCTGCGCGCGCGCATCGTGATGCCGCCGGGCCTGGGCGACGAGGTCCGCGCATGGGTCGCCCGTGGCGGCGCGCTGGATCCCGGCCACGTCGAGTCGCTGCGCCAGAACTCGCCGCTGGGCGCGCTGCTCGCGGCCGCCCTCGACGTGCGCAACCGCCCGCGCGAGGCGATCCGCGAACGCGTGGAGGACGTGGGCCGCCACCTCGTGCACCGCATGGAGCGCTACCTCAACACGCTCGGCACGATCGCCGCCGCCGGCCCGCTGCTGGGCCTGTTCGGCACCGTGGTGGGCATGATCCAGATGTTCCTGGGCATCCTCGACCACGGCGTGGGCGACGTGAACCAGCTCGCCGGCGGCATCGGCAAGGCGCTGGTGTGCACCGCCACCGGCATGGTCGTCGCGATCCCGGCGCTGGCCTTCCATCGCTATTTCCGCGGCCGCATCTCCGAATACATCGTGGAGATGGAGCACGAGGCGATGCAGCTCCTGGACACGCTGGATCCGGCCTGAGCCGCGCCGCCACAGACCGACCGCCGCCCGCACGATGCGCATCCGCGACTTCCGCGCCGACGACACCCCCGAGATCAACCTCATCCCGTTGATCGACGTGGTCCTGTGCCTGATCGTCTTCTTCGTCGTCACCACCACCTTCGACAGCCGCTCGGTGCTGAAGCTGCAGCTGCCGCGGGCGCAGGGCGAGGCGGCGCAGCAGCAGGCGAAGGCGCTCGACATCCTGGTCAATGCCGACGGCCGCTATTTCGTCGGCGACCGCGAGGCGCTGCGCACCGACGTGGAGTCGCTCAAGCGCACCATCGCCGAGGTCGCCGGCGACGACCGCAAGCGCATCGTGCTGCTGCGCGCCGACGCGCGCACGCCGCACCAGGCGGTGGTCACCGCGCTCGATGCGCTGGGCCAGCTCGGTTTCCGCGACATCTCCATCGGCACCGCGCCGGAAACGGGAGCGCGGAAGTGAGCCGCCCGGCTTCCAGCGGCGGGGCCTGGACGGCCTACAAGCGCCTGCTCGGCTACACCGCGCCGTACTGGCCGATGCTGGCCTTCGCGGTGGCCGCGATGATCGTCGAAGCCGTCGCCGGCGGCCTGTTCGTGCAGCTGATGGACCCGCTGGTCAACAAGGGCTTCGTCCACCCCGAACCGCGCATGGCGGTGATCCTGCCGCTGCAGATCATCGGGCTGTTCCTGGTGCGCGGCATCGCCGGCTACGTCACCGACTACGGCATGGCCCGCGCCGGCCGCAGCATGGTCCGCGACCTGCGCGAGCAGATCATCGGCAAGTACCTGCGCATGCCCAGCAGCCATTTCGACGTCGAGTCGGTGCCGTCGATGGTCAGCCGCCTGAACTTCGACACCGAGCAGGTCGCGCAGGCGGGCACCGACGCGGCCAAGGCGATGATCACCGACAGCCTGATCGTCGCCTACATGCTCGGGCTGATGCTGTACGTCAGCTTCAGCGTCACCTTCGCGGTGCTGCTGGTGACGCCGCTGATCGGCGTGGTGGTCTGGTACGTCGGCAAGCGCTACCGCCGGATCAGCCGCGGCATCCAGGAAGACATGGGCCGGCTCGCGCAGGCCGCCGAGCAGTCGCTCGCCGCGCAGCAGGACGTCAAGGTCTACGGCACGCAGGCGTTCGAGCAGGCACGCTACTCGGCGCTGGCCAACCGGGTGCTGCGCCTCAACGTGAAGGTCGAGGCGACGCGCGCGGGCAGTTCGGCGCTGGTGCAGATGCTGGCGGCGCTCGCGCTGGCCGCGATCATCGCGGTGGCCACGCGGCAGGCGCTGGTGGGGCAGATCAACGCGGGCGAGTTCGTGCAGCTGATGATGGCGATGATGGCGATCATCCCGTCGTTGCGCCGCCTCACCAATGTGCAGGCGGTGCTCGGGCGCGGCGTGGCCGCGGCGGAGCGGCTGTTCGCCGTGCTCGACGCGCGCGAGGAAGCGGACACGGGCAAGGCGGGGTTCGACGCGCGGCGCGCGCGCGGCGAGCTGGTGTTCGAGCGGGTGGGGCTGCGCTATGCCTCGTCCGAGGGCGACGGCGGTGATGCCGCCGGCTGGGCGCTGCGCGACATCAGCTTCACCGCGCGGCCCGGCACGGTCACCGCGATCGTCGGCCGCTCCGGCAGCGGCAAGACCAGCCTCGTGCGCCTGGTGCCGCGCTTCTACGAGCCCAGCGAAGGCCGCATCACCCTCGACGGCACCGACCTCGACGCCTACGGCCTCGCCGAGCTGCGCCGGCAGATCGCGCTGGTCGGGCAGCGGGTGATGCTGTTCGACGACACCATCGCCGCCAACATCGCGTATGCGGCCCCGGCCGACGAAGCGCGGCTGCGCGAAGTGGCGCGCGCCGCCAACGCGCTGGAGTTCATCGAACGCCTGCCGCAGGGCATGCAGACGCCGGTCGGCGACAACGGCGCGCTGCTCTCCGGCGGCCAGCGCCAGCGCCTCGCCATCGCGCGGGCGATGCTGAAGGACGCGCCGATCCTGATCCTCGACGAGGCCACCGCCGCGCTCGACACCGAGTCCGAGCGCCTCGTGCAGGACGCGTTGCAGAAGCTGATGCCCGACCGCACCACGCTGGTGATCGCGCACCGCCTGTCCACCATCGAGCACGCCGACCAGGTGCTGGTGCTCGACCACGGGCGGCTGGTGGAGCAGGGCACGCACGCGCAGCTCCTCGCGCGCGACGGGCTGTACGCGCACCTGCACCGCATGCAGTTCCGCGAGCAGGGCGAGGCATGAACGCGCATCGCGCGCCGCCGGCCTGGTGGTACGAGCCCGGGCGCCGGCCGCCGTGGCTGGCGCGCGCGCTTGCGGCGTTCTACGGCGCCGCCGTGCGCCTGCGACTGGCGGCGTACCGGCATGGCTGGCTGAAACAACAGCACGCCGGCGCGCCGGTGGTGATCGTGGGCAACGTGGTCGCCGGCGGGAGCGGCAAGACGCCGCTGGTGGTCGCCCTGGTCGAACGCCTGCGCGATGCCGGCCATGTACCGGGCGTGGCGACGCGCGGCTACGGGCGCGACGAACCGGACACGCCGCGCTGGGTGGACGCGCGCAGCGATCCCGCGCTGGCCGGCGACGAGCCGGTGCTGGTGGCGCGCCGCACCGGCGCGAAGGTGCGTGCCGACCGCGATCGCGTCGCCGCCGCGCGCGCGCTGGTCGAGGCCGGTTGCGACGTGGTCGTCTGCGACGACGGCCTGCAGCACTACCGCCTGGCGCGCGATATCGAGATCGAAGTCGTGGACGCGCGCCGCGGCCACGGCAACGGCCGCCTGCTGCCCGCCGGCCCGCTGCGCGAGCCGCCGGAGCGCGCGGCCGCCTGCGACTTCCACGTGCTCAACGACACCGGCGGCGACGCCGAGCCCGCGTTCGGCCAGTGGCGCATGCAGCTGCGCACCGGCGACGCGCTGCCGCTGCTGGGCGGGCGCCCGGTGCCGCTGCAGGCCTTCGCCGGCCGGCGCGTGCACGCCGTGGCCGGCATCGGCGACCCCGAGCGCTTCTTCGCGACGCTCCGGGCGCAGGGCATGGCCGTCGTGCCGCACATCTTCCCGGACCACCACCGCTACACGCCCGGGGACTTCGACTTCGGCAGCGACCTGCCGGTGCTGATGACGGAGAAGGACGCCGTGAAGTGCGCCGCTTTCGCCGGCGACCAGCATTACCTCGTGCCGGTGCGCGCCGAGCTTCCCGAAGCGTTCTGGATCGCGCTCCTCGCCCGCTTTTGAACCTTTTCAACGTCAGGCGGTGAGGCGGGCGACGATGGCGGCGGCGGCGTCGTCCACCAGCCGCCAGGCGTGCTCGAAGGCGGCGGCGTTCAGCGTATACGGATCGGGGATCTGCGCCTTCTCGCCGAGGCCGCACC
Organism: Luteimonas sp.; assembly: GCA_040255375.1. Lineage (GTDB taxonomy): Bacteria > Pseudomonadota > Gammaproteobacteria > Xanthomonadales > Xanthomonadaceae > Cognatiluteimonas. The sequence continues at coordinate 6,043 of JBDZUW010000079.1, forward strand.
AGGCGAGCAGCAGCTCGCTCTCCGCGGTCGCCACCGGCGGCGCGTGCGCGCGGACGGTGTAGAGCACGTCGGCGTCGGCGCAGAGCAGCACGTCGAAGCGGTGGTAGTCGTCGTCCACCAGTTGCCGCGCGCGCAGGCCGGAGATGTCGACGCCATGGCCGGCGGCGCAGCGGATCGCGCGGCGATCGGGCGGCCGGCCCGCGTGCCAGTTGCCGAGGCCGGCCGAATCCACTTTCACGCGATGGCCCAGCCCGGCGGACTCCAGGCGCGCACGCAGCGCGCCTTCGGCCATGGGCGAGCGGCAGATGTTGCCGAGGCAGACGACCAGCAGGCGCAGCTCGCGATCGGCCTTCAAGCGGCGGCTCCGGCGCCGGCGGCGAGATGGCGTTCGGCGCGCTCGAGGTCTTCGGGCGTATCGACGCCCGGCGGGAACGCGACCGGTGCCAGGCCCACCGCGATCCGGTGGCCCGCTTCCAGCGCGCGCAACTGCTCCAGCGACTCCAGTTGCTCGAGCCGGCCCGGCGGCAGCGCCGTGAAGGCCTGCAGGAAGCCGTTGCGGTACGCGTAGATGCCGATGTGCCGCAGCCACGCGCCGGCGGCCACCGCGGCGGCGGGCAGGGACGGGAGGGCAGCGCCCGTGACGCCCGCGAAGGCATCGCGCGCCCACGGCAGCGGCGCGCGGCTGAAGTACAGCGCGTCGCCATCGGCACGCCGCACCAGCTTCACCGTGTTCGGATCGAACAGCATCGCCGCCTCCGCCAGCGGCGTCGCCAGCGTCGCCATCGGCGCGCCGGACGACAGCAGCACTTCCGCCACGGCGCGGATCCCCTCCGGTGGCGCGAACGGCTCGTCGCCCTGCAGGTTCACCACCACGGTGTCCTCGCTCCAGCCGGCGATGCGCGCGCATTCGGCCAGGCGATCGCTGCCGGAGGCGTGGGCGGGCGAGGTCATGGCCACGCGCGCGCCGCTGCCCTCCAGGGCGCGGGCGATGCGCTCGTCGTCGGCGGCCACCCAGACCTCGCGCGCGCCGGCGGCGAGCGCGCGGCGCGCGGCGTGCAGCACCAGGGCCTCGCCGCCTAGCAGCCGCAGCGGCTTGCCGGGCAGGCGCGAGGCGGCGAATCGGGCGGGGATCGCGACGACGAAGTCGGGCATGGGGGGAGTATATAAAGAGGAGCCGACCGTGGCTCGGCTCTACAATGCACGCATGGGCGAGAAGGCGGAACGGTTCGACGGCAAGGCCTTCGTGCGCGGGCTGGGCACGCAGCCGGGCGTGTACCGGATGTACGCCGCCGACGACGGCGTGCTCTACGTCGGCAAGGCCGGCGAGCTCAAGAAGCGGGTCGCCAGCTACTTCAACGCCGCGCCCAAGTCGCCGCGGACCCTGGCGATGCTGTCCCAGGTCGCGCGCATGGAGGTCACGGTCACCCGCACCGAGACCGAGGCGCTGCTGCTCGAGAACCAGCTGATCAAGTCGCTCAAGCCGCGCTACAACGTGCTGCTGCGCGACGACAAGAGCTACCCCTACGTCCTCCTCACCACCGAGGACTGGCCGCGCCTGGCCATGCACCGCGGCCCGCGCGCGATCCCCGGCCGCTACTTCGGCCCGTACGCCAGCGTCGGCGCGGTGCGCGATACCCTCAACCTGCTGCACAAGCTGTTCAAGCTGCGCAGCTGCGAGGACAGCGTGTTCCGCAACCGCTCGCGGCCGTGCCTGCAGTACCAGATCGGCCGCTGCAGCGCGCCCTGCGTCGGGCTGGTCGACGCCGATGCGTACGCCGAATCCGTGCGCCGCGTCGCGATGTTCCTCGACGGCCGCAGCGACGAGCTTTCCGGCGAGCTCGAAAGCGCGATGGCCGCCGCCAGCCAGGCGCTGGACTTCGAGGAAGCCGCGCGGATCCGCGACCTCATCGCCACCATCCGCAAGCTGCAGGCGCGCCAGTACATCGAGGGCCGCGCCGCCGACCTCGACGTGCTCGCCTGCGCGATGGAGGGCGCCGCGGCCTGCGTGCTGCTGCTCGCCTTCCGCGACGGCCGCAACCTCGGCACGCGCGCCTTCTTCCCGAAGACCAACGGCGCCGAGACCGCCGAGGAAGTGCTGTCCGCCTTCGTCTCGCAGTACTACGCCGAGCAGCCCGCGCCGCCGGAGATCGTGCTCGACCGCGACATCGACGACCGCGAGCTGCTGCAGGAGGCGCTGTCCGAGGCCGCCGGCAAGCGCGTGCAGCTCAAGTGCAACGTGCGCGGCGACCGCGCGGGCTACCTCGACCTCGCGAAGCGCAACGCCGACCTCGCGCTCGCCGCCGAGCTCGGCAGCCAGGCCACCCAGCGCGCGCGCGTCGAATCGCTGCAGCAGTTGCTGGGCCTGGCCGAGGCGCCGCATCGCATCGAGTGCTACGACATCAGCCACACCATGGGCGAGGCGACCGTCGCCTCGCAGGTCGTGTTCGACGAGAAGGGCCCGGTACGCGCGCAGTACCGCCGCTACAACATCACCGGCATCGAGCCCGGCGACGACTACGCCGCGATGCGGCAGGCGCTGGAGCGCCGCTTCCGCCGCGCGGTGGACGAGGGCGGGGTGCTGCCCGACCTGCTGCTGATCGACGGCGGCGCCGGCCAGGTCGCGCAGGCCAACGCCGTGCTGGCCGACCTCGGCATCGCCGAGCGCGTGCCGGTGGTCGGCGTTGCCAAGGGCGAGGCGCGCCGCGCCGGCCACGAGGCGCTGCTGCTGCCGGACGGCCGCGAGATCCGCCCGGGCCCGGATTCGCCCGGCCTGCAGCTGGTGCAGCAGGTGCGCGACGAATCGCACCGTTTCGCGATCACCGGCCACCGCGGGCGCCGCGCCAAGGCCCGCAACACCAGCCGCCTGGAAGACATCCCCGGCATCGGGCCGCGCCGACGCGCTAACCTGTTGCGGCATTTCGGCGGCCTGGGCGGGCTCCGGGCGGCGGGCGCGGAGGAGATCGCGCGGGTGGAGGGCATCAACCTCCCGCTCGCCGAGCGCATCTGGGCCAGCCTCCACGGCATGCCCCAGCCCGACGCCGCGGCCGCAACCCCCGCTACCCCCGCCACGCCAAGGAACGCCCCGTCCGGGAACGACGCATGAAGCTCACCGTGCCGACCCTGCTCACGCTGCTGCGCATCGCGCTGATCCCGGTGCTCGCGGTCGTGTTCTACCTGCCGTACGGCTGGACCAATTTCGCCACCGCCGCGGTGTTCGTCGCCGCCTCGCTCACCGACTGGCTGGACGGCTGGATCGCGCGGCGCTACGCCCAGTACTCGGATTTCGGCGCCTTCCTCGACCCGGTGGCCGACAAGCTGATGGTCTCGACGGCGCTGTTCCTGATCGTGCAGGGCCACCCGACCGCGTGGATGGCGCTGTGGGCCGCGGTGATCGTCGGCCGCGAGATCGCGGTGTCCGCGCTGCGCGAATGGATGGCCGAGCTCGGCCAGCGCCGCAAGGTCGCGGTCGCCGCGCTGGGCAAGTTCAAGACCATCGCCCAGATGGTGGCGCTGACCTGCCTGCTGTATTCGGTGTCGCCCACGCGCCCCGGCGTTCCCGCGCACCCGACGCCGTGGATGGGCGAGTTCGTCTTCCACGTCGGCGACTGGCTGCTGGCCGCCGCCGCCCTGCTGACGCTGTGGTCCGGCCTGGACTACCTGCGCGCGGCCTGGCCGGCCCTGACCGCCGAGCGCGAGGGGCATTGACACCCGGCGGGCCTCCCGTAAAATGGCGGGCTCCGCGGGAATAGCTCAGTTGGTAGAGCACGACCTTGCCAAGGTCGGGGTCGCGAGTTCGAGTCTCGTTTCCCGCTCCAGTTTCCACGAACCCCGGCTTGCCGGGGTTCGCTTTTTCGGGACAATGAAAGTCCACCGGCCGGGTGGCAGAGTGGTTATGCAGCGGACTGCAAATCCGCGTACGCCGGTTCAATTCCGACC
>JBDZUW010000179.1:0-2049 GCA_040255375.1 Luteimonas sp.
CATGGAACACGATCGAGACGACGAATACGCCCTGGGCATCGACGTCGCCACCCGCTACCTCGACGACCAGTCGGAGCCGGAGCGCGACCGCTATGTTTTCGCCTACACCATCCACATCCGCAACACCGGCGCGGTCCCCGCGCGCCTGCTCGGGCGGCGCTGGGTGATCACCGACGCCAACGGCAAGGTGGAGGAAGTCGAGGGCGAAGGCGTGGTCGGCGAACAGCCCTGGCTGCGCCCGGGCGACGACTTCACCTACACCTCGGGCGCGGTGCTGGAAACGCAACAGGGCACGATGCAGGGAAGCTACGCGATGCTGGCCGACGACGGCACGCGCTTCGAGGCGACGATCCCCGCGTTCACCCTGTCCGTTCCGCGCACGCTGCACTGAGGCCGGCCGCATGGCGACCTGGGCGATCGGCGACCTGCAGGGCTGCTACGGACCGACGCAGCGGCTGCTGGAGAAGATCCGCTTCGATCCCGCGGCGGACCGGCTCTGGTTCTGCGGCGACCTGGTCAATCGCGGCGGGGAGTCGCTGGAGACGCTGCGCCTGGTGCACTCGCTGCGCGAGCGCTGCGTCAGCGTGCTCGGCAACCACGACCTGTCGCTGCTGGCGATCGGCGAACGCAGCCCCGACGAGCAGCGCAAGGTCAATCCGGACCTGCAGCGCGTGCTGTTCGCGCCCGACGCCCGCGACATGCTCGACTGGCTGCGCGGGCAGCCGCTCGCGCACGCCGACCGCGAGCTCGGCTGGATGATGGTGCATGCCGGCCTCGCGCCGAAATGGACGACCACGCTGGCGCTGAAGCACGCCGCCGAAGTCGAGCGCAAGCTGCGCGGCGACGGCTATCGCAAGCTGCTCAAGAACATGTACGGCGACCGCCCCGCGTGGTCGCCCGGCCTGCAGGGCATCGAGCGCGACCGCGCGATCATCAACGTGTTCACGCGCCTGCGCTACTGCACGCCGCGCGGCCGCATCGCCTTCGACGAGAAGGGCGTGCCGGGCACCCAGCAGCCGGGGTTGTATCCCTGGTACGCGGTGCCGGGGCGCGCGCAGCGCGACCTGAAGATCGTGTGCGGGCACTGGTCGGCGCTGGGCCTGTTCATCGGCCACGGCGTGCACGCGATCGACACCGGTGCGGTCTGGGGCGGCAAGCTCACCGCGCTGCAGCTCGACACCGACGAACTCCGGGTCGTGCAGGTGCCGGGCCGCGACGTGCCCGCGACCCCCCCGGGCCGCGCGCCCAGACGCGCCTAGACCCGCTCGTAGTCGACGAACGCGTACGCGTGGTCGTTGCGCGCGTCGGCCGGATGCGACTCGCGCGCGAGCTCGCGCCAGTCGCGCGGGTCGAAGCGCGGGAACCAGGCATCCGCGCCTTCCACGTGCGTGTCCACCCAGGTGAGGTGCATGCGCGCGGCCAGCGGCAGGGTTTCGGCGAACACCGCGCCGCCGCCGATCACGCAGGCCTCCGGGGCGTCGCGCACCGCGGCGAGCGCTGCCGCCAGCGTCGCGAACGCCTCCATGCCCTCGAACGGCGCGCGGCCGGCGCGCGTCAGCACCAGGTTGCGGCGTCCGGGCAGCGCGCGGCCCAGCGACTCGGCGGTGCGGCGGCCCATCAACAGCGGCTTGCCGAGCGTGAGCGCCTTGAAGCGCTTCAGGTCGGCGGACAGGTGCCAGGGCAGCGCGTTGTCCTTCCCGATCGCGTGCCCGCGATCGAGCGCGGCGACCAGCACCAGCGCGGTCACACCGCCACCGGCGCCTTGATCGCGGGCAGCGGGTCGTAGCCCTCGATCGCGATGTCGTCGTAGCCGAAGCCTTCCAGCGTCGTGACCGACGGATTGAGCCGCAGCGCGGGCAACGGCCGCGGCGCGCGCGACAACTGCTCGCGCGCCTGCTCGAAGTGGTTCGAGTACAGGTGCGCGTCGCCGAGCGTGTGCACGAAGTCGCCGACGCCCAGCCCGCAGACCTGCGCCACCATGTGGGTGAGCAGCGCGTAGCTGGCGATGTTGAACGGCACGCCGAGGAAGATGTCGCCGCTGCGCTGGTA
>JBDZUW010000080.1:0-9830 GCA_040255375.1 Luteimonas sp.
CGGCCGCGCGCCGCGCGGCGGCCGCAGCGGCACTGGCCGCTGCCGCAGCGGCGGCGCCGGCGTCCGCCGGACCGGCACCGCAGGGGGAAGCGCCGGCACCGCCCGCACCTGCGGCGCCGCAGCAGCCGCAGGCGGTGCAGGTCACCGAGTCTGCGGCGCCGGACGCGCCGTTCGTGCTGCCGCCGCCGAGCGAGCGCACGGTGGCCGTGCCGCGCGCCGAAGTGCGCGTGCCGCAGCTCGCGCAGGCGCCGGAATCCCTGCAGGCGGTGGAAGTGCCGGCGCCGCCGCAGGCGAAGCCCCTGGCGGCGAAGCTGCCGGGCGCGCGCGTGCAGGTGCCCGCGATGGGGACAAGCGTCGAAGCGTTGCCGTCGCCCGCGCCGCCGCTGCAGGGCGTCGTGCAGCGCGACGCGAGCGTGCGCGCCGCGCAGGTGCGCGTTCCCGCGCTCGGCGCGGCGCCGGAAGCATTGCCCGCGCCGGGGCCGCCGCTCGCGGGCGCCGTCGAGCGCAGCGTCGCGTTGCCGCAGGCCACGGTGGGCGTCCCGGGCTTGCGCACGCAGGCCGAATCGCTGCCTGGTCGCGTGGGCGCCGGCGCCACTGCGCAGGCTTCGCCCGCCGGCGGCACCGCGCCGGGAACGGGCGAACAGCCTGCTGCCGGCGGCGCGGCCGCGATGGCGGGCGGCGTGCAGGGCTCCTCGGGCGGAGCGAACACCGCGACCGCCGGCGCGGGTGCCGGGCCGAAGCGCGGCGATGCGCCCGGCGCGCCGCGCACCGCGATCGCCGGCGACGACTGGGGCATTTCCGATCGCAACCGACCCGGCGGCCAGGCAGGCACGTCGGGCCTGTTCGACGGAAACGGACGACCGCGCCTCCCGCCGGGCAGCAGCGCGGCCGCCGGCGGCGGGCTGCCGCCCGGCGTCGTCCAGGAGGACATCGCCGATCTCGACCGCGCCGGCACCTGGCTCAAGCGCAAGAACCCGCTGCCGTATGCGCCGACGGTCTTCGACCGCTACTGGCTGCCGGGCGAAACGCTGCTGGAGGAATGGGTGCGCCGCGGCATCCGCGAGGTCCAGATCAGCATCCCCGGCACCACCAAGAAGCTGCATTGCGTCGTGTCGCTGCTGCAGCTCGGCGGCGGTTGCGGCGTCGACGATCCGGACATGCAGGACCAGGAAGCGACCGCGCGCAAGGCGCCCGACATTCCCTGGAAACCCGAGCTCCAGGACAAATGACGCCCGTAGAGCCGACCCATCGTCGGCTCAAAAAAAGAGCCGACCATGGGTCGGCTCTTTTACACGCGGGAAGCAGGCGCGTCAGAGGTGGCTGAGGTCGCGGAGCTGCGCCGGCTGCGCGCCGAAGTAGGCGGCGAGGTCGGCGATCTGCTGGTCGGTCAGCTCGGCCGCCTGCGACGCCATCAGCGCGTTCTTGCGGTCGCCGTCGCGGTACATCTGCAGCGAGTGCGCGATGTAGTCGTGGTACTGGCCGCCGAGCTTCGGATAGGTCGGGTCGATCGGCGCGTTGCCGCCGGCGCCGTGGCAGTCCACGCAGGCCTGGCCGGTCTTGGCGTTTTTGGTCTCGGCGAGCTTGGCGCCGGCCGCGGCGTTGCCGGCGGGCAGGCCGGACGACGAACTGGTGTGGCCGGCGGCACGGTCGGCCGCGGAATGGGCGGCCGGGGTTTCGCCCGAAGGGCCGCAGGCGGACAGCATGCCGGCGGTGGCGAGCAGGGCGATGGCGAGGAGGGTCGGCTTCGTCATGGGGCTGCTCACTTCAGGCTCGAAAGATAGGCGGCGATGTCGGCGATGTCCTGCGCCGAGAAGCTTTCGGCCTGCGCCTGCATCGTCGGATGCTTGCGGTTGCCCTGCTGGTACTCGGTCAGCGCGTTGACGAGGTAGGGCGCGGCCTGGCCGCCGATCTTCGGCACGTGGTAGTTCGGATACGCGTTCTTGTAGCCGGTGACGCCGTGGCAGCCCTGGCAGGTGTAGGTGAGCAGGCGGCCGCGGGCGGCATCGCCGGTCGTGGCGGCCGGCGTCGCGGGAGCGGCAGCGGCAGCGGCAGGAGCTGCAGCGGGCGCTTCGCCCTGGGGAGCCGGGGCAGGCGCGGCCTGCTCCTGTGCGGCGGCGGTGCCGGCCATGGCCAGGCACGAGGCAAGGAACAGCGATCGGATCATCGGGCTTGTCCGCAATCGAAGAGGATGAAGTGGCGGCCGCCATGCCAGCGCGGACGCAATCCCGTCAGTATAGCCACCTCGCGCGGGCAACCCAAAAGGGTGCGGTTGCGCGAGACCCATGACCTCTGGCGGATACACACGTCCGCCGAGGTGATATACCTTACTACAACACCCCACGACGAGCCCTCTCCATGATCCTTGCGACCGACCATGCCCACGGCCGGCTTTCGAATGTGCGCCGCCGCCTGTTGGTGCCGCTGCTGCTGTGCGTGATGGCCACCGGCGCCGTGGCGCTGGCCGGCTGCAAGGTGGAAAAGAAGGACGGGGCCACGGCCGCCGAGGGCAAGGAAGGCGCCGACAAGGGCCCCGAGGCCGTGCCGGTCGAGGTGGCGACCATCGGCCGCCGCCCGATCGCGGCGAGCTATGCGGGCACCGCGCCGCTGGAGGCGCGCGCCGACGCGCAGGTGGTGGCCAAGACCTCCGGCGTCGCGCTGCAGGTGCTGGTGGAGGAAGGCATGCGGGTGCGTGCCGGCCAGGTGCTGGTGCGGCTGGATTCCGACCGCCTGCGCCTGCAGGAGGCGCAGAGCGCCGCGCAGGTGCGCAAGCTCGAATCCAACTACGCGCGTTCGCTCAAGCTGTCCGAGCAGAACCTGATCAGCGCCAACGACATCGACCAGCTCAAGTACGACCTGGAGAACGCGCGCGCCGCCAATCGCCTGGCGAAGCTGGAACTCTCCTATGCCGAAGTGCGCGCGCCGATTTCGGGCGTGATCGCCTCGCGCTCGATCAAGACCGGCAACTTCGTCCAGATCAACACCCCGATCTTCCGCATCATCGACGCCGACCGCCTCGAGGCCACGCTGAACGTGCCCGAGCGCGAGCTGGCGACGATGCACGCCGGCCTGCCGGTCGCGCTGCAGGTGGATGCGCTGCCGGGCAAGACCTTCGCCGGCACCGTCGACCGCGTGTCGCCGGTGGTGGATTCGGGCAGCGGCACCTTCCGCGTGGTCTGCGCCTTCGACAACGGCGGCGTGCTGCAGCCGGGCATGTTCGGCCGCGTCCGCGTCGACTACGCGAGCCGCGCGGACGCGCTGGTGCTGCCGCGCGCGGCGCTGCTCGAGGACGAGGCCAAGCCCGCCGTGTTCGTGGTCCGCGCCGGCAAGGCGGTGCGCGCGACGCTGGGCCTGGGTTACGTCGAGGGCGAGTGGGCGGAGATCCGCTCGGGCCTGAAGCAGGGCGACCAGGTGGTCGTCGCCGGCAAGAGCGCGCTGCGTGAGGGCAGTGCGGTGCAGGTGATCGCGATCGACGGCAAGACCGTGGCCACGCCGCCCGCGCCGAAGGCCAAGGCCGGCGACGCGAAGGCCGACGCCGGCGCCAAGGCGAAGGGCGGCAGCCGATGAGTCGTCCCGCCGCCGAGACGCCGCTGCCGTCGCCCCCGCAGGGCGGCGGCCTGGTGGGCCTGGCGACCCGCCGCCGCGTCACGGTGGCGATGGTCACGCTCACCTTCGTGCTGTTCGGGTTGATCGCGCTGGGCGACCTCAAGGTCAACCTGCTGCCCGACCTGAGCTATCCCACGCTGACCGTGCGCACCGAATACACGGGCGCCGCGCCGGCGGAGATCGAAACGCTGATCACCGAGCCCGCCGAGGAGGCGCTCGGCGTGGTCAAGGGCCTGCGCAAGCTGAAGTCGGTCTCGCGCACCGGCCAGAGCGACGTGGTGCTCGAGTTCGCCTGGGGCACCGACATGGACCAGGCCTCGCTCGAGGTGCGCGACAAGATGGAGTCGCTGCAGTTCCCGCTGGACGCGAAGGCGCCGGTGCTGCTGCGCTTCAACCCGTCGACGCAGCCGATCATGCGCCTCGTGCTGGCGCCGAAGCAGGCCGGCGACGATGCCGACGCCGTGCGCAGGCTCATGGAGCTGCGCCGCTACGCCGACGAGGACCTGAAGAAGAAGCTCGAGCCGGTGGACGGCGTCGCCGCGGTCAAGGTCGGCGGCGGCCTCGAGGACGAGGTGCAGGTCGACATCGACCAGCGCAAGCTGGCGCAGCTGAACATCCCGATCGACTCGGTCATCAGCCGCCTGCAGCAGGAGAACATCAACATCTCCGGCGGCCGCCTGGAGGAGGGCACGCGCCGCTACCTGGTGCGCACCGTCAACCAGTTCGCGAGCGTCGAGGAAATCGGCAACATGCTGCTGACCACGCGCGCCGCGCAGGCCAGCAGCGGCAACGACGAGGTCGCGCGCGTGGCGGCCGCTTCGGGCGACGCCGCGCTGATGGCGGCGGCCATGAGCTCCGGCAGCGGCGGCGGTGCTTCGCAGGCCGGCGGCGGCATGGCGCTGCGCCTGAAGGACGTCGCCACCGTCACCCAGGGCTACAAGGAGCGCGAGGCGATCATCCGCCTGGACGGCCGCGAGGCCGTCGAGCTGGCGATCTACAAGGAAGGCGACGCCAACACCGTCGCCACCGCCGATGCGCTGGAGGCGAAGCTCAAGGACATCCGCGAGCACATGCCGTCCGACATCGAGCTGACGACGATCGACGACCAGTCGCAGTTCATCCGCCACGCCATCTTCGACGTGAAGCTCGACGCGGTCATCGGCGGCCTGCTGTCGATCCTGATCATCTTCCTGTTCCTGCGCGACGGCTGGAGCACGTTCGTGATCGGCCTGTCGCTGCCGGTCTCGATCATCACCACGTTCTTCTTCATGGGCCAGTTCGGCCTGAGCCTGAACGTGATGTCGCTGGGCGGCCTCGCGCTGGCGACCGGCCTGGTGGTGGACGACTCGATCGTGGTCCTCGAATCGATCGCCAAGGCGCGCGAGCGCGGCCTCGGCATCCTCGATGCGGCGATCGCGGGCACGAAGGAAGTCAGCATGGCGGTCGTCGCCTCGACGCTCACCACGATCGCGGTGTTCCTGCCGCTGGTGTTCGTGCAGGGCATCGCGGGACAGCTGTTCCGCGACCAGGCGCTGACCGTGGCGATCGCGATCGCGACCTCGCTCGCGGTGGCGATGACGCTGATCCCGATGCTGAGTTCGCTCAAGGGCCGCGCGCCGCTGGGCTTCCCGGAAGAGGCGCCGCGCGATCGCTGGGAACCGTCGAAGCGCTGGCAGAAGCCGGTCGCGCTCGGCGGCCGCGGCGTCGGCGCGATGTTCCGCGGCGCGTTCTTCGGCGCCGCCTGGCTGGTGGTGCGCGCGTGGCGCGGCCTCGCGGCCGTCGTCGGGCCGGTGATGCGCAAGGCCAGCGACCTGGCGATGGCGCCCTACCACCGCGCCGAAGGCCTGTACCTGCGCGTGCTGCCCAACGCGCTGCGCCGCCCGGCGCTCGTGCTGGGCTTCGCCGGCGGGGCGTTCGCGCTGACGCTGGCGGCGATCCCGCTGCTCGGCGCGGACCTGATCCCGCAGCTGGCGCAGGACCGCTTCGAGATGACGGTGAAGCTGCCGCCGGGCACGCCGCTCGCGCAGACCGACGCGCTGGTGCGCAAGCTGCAGGAGCAGCACGCCGGCGACGACGGCATCCGCGCGCTGTACGGCGTCAGCGGCACCGGCACGCGCCTGGACGCGAGTCCCACCGAGAGCGGCGAGAACATCGGCAAGCTCACCGTGGTGATGGAAGGCGGCGGCAGCCGCGCGCTGGAAGCCAGCGAGACCGAGAAGCTGCGCGCGAGCATGCGCGACGTGGCCTCGGCGCAGGTGGACTTCGCGCGGCCGGAGCTGTTCAGCCTGTCGCCGCCGCTCGAGATCGAGATCGAGGGCCAGGATCTCGACGCGCTGGAGCGCGCCGGGCGCAAGCTCGCGGGCATGCTGCGCGCGAATCCGCACTATGCCGACGTCAAGTCGTCGGTGGAGCAGGGCTTCCCCGAGATCCAGATCGTGTTCGACCAGGACCGCGCCGCGGCGCTCGGCCTGACCACGCGCCAGATCGCCGACGTGGTGGTGAAGAAGGTGCGCGGCGACGTCGCCACGCGCTACAGCTTCCGCGACCGCAAGATCGACGTGCTCGTGCGCAACCGCGAATCCGACCGCGCGTCGGTGGACGACATCCGCCACCTGATCGTGAACCCGGGCAGCGGCGCGCCGGTGGAACTGGCGTCCGTCGCCGACGTGGTCGCGACCACCGGCCCCAGCGAGATCCACCGCGCCGACCAGCGCCGGGTGGCGATCGTGTCGGCCAACCTGCGCGACATCGACCTGGGCGGCGCGATCCGCGAGGTCGAGTCGATGGTCCAGCGCGACCCGCTGGGCACCGACGTCGGCATGCGGATCGGCGGCCAGGGCGAGGAACTGGGCGAGTCCGTGCGTTCGCTCCTGTTCGCGTTCGGGCTGGCGATCTTCCTGGTCTACCTGGTGATGGCCTCGCAGTTCGAATCGCTGCTGCATCCGTTCGTGATCCTGTTCACCATCCCGCTCGCGCTGGTCGGCGCGGTCGGTGCGCTGCTGCTGACCGGCTCGCCGGTGTCGGTGGTGGTGTTCATCGGCCTGATCCTGCTGGTCGGCCTGGTGGTGAAGAACGCGATCATCCTGATCGACAAGGTCAACCAGCTGCGCGAGGCGGGCATCGCCAAGCGCGTGGCGCTGGTCGAAGGCGCCCGCTCGCGCCTGCGCCCGATCATGATGACGACGCTCTGCGCCCTGTTCGGCTTCCTGCCGCTGGCCCTGGCCATCGGCGAAGGCGCGGAGGTGCGCTCGCCGATGGCGATCACGGTGATCGGCGGCCTGCTGGTCTCGACGCTGCTCACGCTGGTGGTGATCCCGGTGGTGTACGACCTGCTCGACCGCCGCCCCGACGCGGCCTACGTCGAGCGCGGCCGCCGCGCCCGCCGCGATGCCGATGCCGCCGCCGCCGCGCTCGCCCACGAGCACGATCCGCTCGCCGGCGACGACCCGCGCCACGCCTGAGCCCGCACACCGGACCCCCGCACGATGTCCCTCAACGTCACCGAGCTCAGCATCCGCCGTCCCGTCACGACGATCATGTTCTTCGTGTCGATGCTCGTCATCGGCCTGATCGCCGCGGTGCGACTCCCGCTGGAATCCTTCCCGGAGGCGACCGCGCCGTTCTTCTTCGTCCAGCTGCCGTACCAGGGTTCCACGCCGGAAGAGGTGGAGCGCAACCTGGTGCGGCCGGTCGAGGAGGCCATCGCCACGATGCCCGGCATCAAGACGATGAACTCTGAGGCGAATGCCGACGGCGGCGGGGTCTTCGTGCAGTTCAGCGACTGGAGCCGCGATGTGGCGATCGCCGCGTCGGAGGCCCGCGAACGCATCGACGCGATCCGCGACCAGCTGCCCGACGATTTCCGCCGCTACTTCGTGTTCCGCTGGAGCACGGGCGACCGCGAGTCGATGAGCCTGCGCCTGACCAGCGAGGAAGACCTGACGACCCGCGGCGAGATGCTGGAGAGCGTGCTCAAGCGCCGCCTCGAGCGCATCCCCGGCGTGGCCCGCGTCGAGGTGGAGGGCGTGCCCAAGCAGGAGGTGGAGGTCGCGATCGTGCCGGAGCGCCTCGACGCGCACGGCATCGGCCTCGACGAGCTGGTGACGCGGCTGCAGGCGGCCAACTTCTCGGTGTCGGCCGGCGAGATCACCGACGCGGGGCGGCGCATGCGCGTGCAGCCGCGCGGCGAGCTCACCGACCTGGAGCAGCTGCGGCAGTTGCCGGTGGGCAAGAACGGGACGCGCCTGTCCGACATCGCCGACATCAGCCTCAAGCCGCAGCGCATGAACTACGTGCGCCAGGTCAACGGCCGTCCGTCGGTGGGCGTGGACATCTACAAGGAGCGCAGCGCCAACCTCGTCGACCTCTCGCGCGCGGTGCGGGCGGAGGTGGCGGAGGTCGCGAAGGATCCGGAGATGCGCGGCATCTCCATGGAAGTGACCGACGACCAGGGCAGCGAGGTCGTCAGCTCGCTGACCGCGCTGGCCGAGGCGGGCGCCATCGGCCTGGTGCTGTCCATCGCGGTACTGTTCTTCTTCCTGCGCCACTGGCCGTCGACGCTGATGGTGACGCTGGCGATCCCGATCTGCTTCGTCATGACCCTGGGCTTCATGCACTTCGCCGGGGTCACGCTCAACATCCTCTCGATGATGGGGCTGCTGCTCGCGGTCGGCATGCTGGTGGACAACGCGGTCGTGGTGGTCGAGAGCATCTACCAGGAGCGCGAGAAGTTCCCCGACCAGCCGCGGCTGGCCTCGATCGTCGGCACCCGCCACGTCGCCATCGCGCTGTCGGCCGGCACCCTGTGCCACTGCATCGTGTTCCTGCCGATGATGTTCGGCGAGAAGAACATGATCACCATCTACCTCTCGCAGCTGGCGATCACCATCTCGGTGTCGCTGCTGGCCTCGTGGCTGGTGGCGGTGAGCCTGATCCCGATGCTGTCGGCGCGGATGAAGACGCCGCCGGCCGTGGCGTCCGGCTCGGGCCTGATCCCGCGCCTGCAGGAGCGCTACGCGAAGCTGCTGCGCTGGACGCTCGCGCACCGCGGCTGGGCGGTCGCCGGCATCCTCGCGATCACGGTGCTCAGCGCGATCCCGATCGGCAAGACCCAGTCGTCCGGCGACGACGAGTCCGACCCGGGCGAGATCAACGTCTTCTACCAGTGGCAGGGCGCCTACTCGAAGGAGGAGATGGGGCGCGAGGTGGCCAAGGTCGAGCGCTACATCGACGCGCATCGCAAGGAATTCCACGTCGAGAAGGTCTATTCCCGCTACAGCGAGCAGGGCTGGGCGATGACCCAGCTCACGCTCGACGTGAAGGATCCGAAGATCGCGGCGAAGGTCCAGGAATCGCTGCGCGAGGGCATGCCGAAGTCGGCGCTGGCCAACATCGGCATCGGCCGCCAGGGCGGCATGGGCGGCGACGACAAGAGCGTGCAGTTCAGCCTGGTCGGCGACTCGACCAGCACGCTGGAGGAACTGGCCTCGGACCTGATCCCGATCCTCTCGCGCGGGGGCAAGCTCCGCGACGTGCGGGTGGACACCGGCGACACCAACAGCGAGCTGTCGGTACGGGTGAACCGCGAGCGCGCCGCGGCCTTCGGCTTCAGCGCGCAGCAGGTGGCGACCTTCGTCGGCATGGCGCTGCGCGGCTCCTCGTTGCGCGACTTCCACCGCGACGACGTGGAGATCCCGGTCAACGTGCGCTTCGCCGGCGCCGAGCACTACGGCGCCCAGGACCTGGAGTCCTTCGTCGTGCGCGCGCCCGACGGCCGCGCGGTGCCGCTGCTGGCGATGGTCGACGTCAGCGTCAGCCCCTCGTCCACCGAGATCAGCCGCATGAACCGGCAGACGATGCTGACCATCCAGGGCAGCCTCGCCGAAGGCGTGTCCATGGACGATGCGCGCAAGGACATCGAGAAGACCCTCGCCGCCGTGCAACTGCCGCCGGGCTACGGCTACACGTTCGAGGGCGGCGGCTTCGGCATCCAGATGGACATGAACGCGCAGATGATGCGCAACGTGAAGATCGCGCTGGTCCTGATCTTCATCGTGATGGCCGCGGTGTTCGAGTCGCTGCTGTTCCCGCTGGCGATCATGAGCGGCGTGCTGTTCTCGATCTTCGGCGTGTTCTGGCTGTTCTGGCTCACCGGCACCGAGTTCAACATCATGGCCTTCATCGGCATCCTGGTGCTGATGGGCGTGGTGGTGAACAACGGCATCGTG
>JBDZUW010000180.1:0-2017 GCA_040255375.1 Luteimonas sp.
CCTTGATCAGGCCGTCGCCCTGGCAGGCCTCGCAGCGGCCGCCGCGCACGTTGAACGAGAAGCGGCCCGGCGCGTAGCCGCGCGCGCGCGCCTCCGGCACCTGCGCGAACAGCTCGCGCAGCGGCGTGAACAGGCCGGTGTACGTGGCCGGGTTGGAACGCGGCGTGCGCCCGATCGGCGACTGGTCGATGTCCACGACCTTGTCGAACAGGTCCAGGCCCTCGACCGAGCGGTACGGAGCGGGCTTGTGCGAAGCGCCGTTGATCTCGTTCGCGGCCAGCGCGTAGAGCGTGTCGTTGATCAGCGTCGACTTGCCCGAACCGGACACGCCGGTGACCGCGGTGAACAGGCCCGCCGGGATCCCGAGGTCCACGTCCTTGAGGTTGTTGCCGGACGCACCATCGAGCTGCAGCATCATCTTGCGGTTCGGCTTGTTGCGCTTGGCCGGGATCTCGATGCGGCGCTTGCCGGACAGGAACTGGCCCGTCACCGAGCGCGGCGATTTCAGCACCTGCGCGTAGTCGCCTTCGGCCACGACCTCGCCGCCGTGCACGCCGGCGCCGGGGCCGATGTCCACGATGTGGTCGGCGAGGCGGATCGCGTCTTCGTCGTGCTCGACCACGATCACCGTGTTGCCGAGGTCGCGCAGGCGGGTGAGGGTGCCCAGCAGGCGCTCGTTGTCGCGCTGGTGCAGGCCGATGGACGGCTCGTCGAGCACGTACATCACGCCGACCAGGCCGGCGCCGATCTGCGAGGCCAGGCGGATGCGCTGCGCCTCGCCGCCGGACAGGGTGTCGGCCTTGCGCTCCAGCGTCAGGTAGTCGAGGCCGACGTCGACGAGGAAGCTCAGGCGCTCGCGGATCTCCTTCACGATCTTCGCCGCGATCTCGCCGCGCCAGCCGGGCAGTTCGAGCTTGTCGAAGAACGCGACCGCGGTGTCGATCGGCATCACCACCACCTGCGGCATCGCGGTGTCGCCGACGAACACGTTGCGCGCGCTGCGGTTCAGGCGCGCGCCGCCGCATTCCGTGCACGGGCGCTCGCTGATGTACTTCGCCAGCTCCTCGCGCACGGCCGAAGATTCGGTCTCGCGGTAGCGGCGTTCCAGGTTCGGGACGATGCCCTCGAACTTGTGGCGGCGCTGGGTGCGGCCGCCCGCGTCGGTGAGGTAGGTGAAGTTGATGAGCTCGCCGCGGCTGCCGTACAGCACGGCTTCGCGCACGTACTCGTCGAGATCCTGCCAGGGGACGTCGACGCCGAACGAATAGTGCTTCGCCAGCGACTGGATCAGCTGGAAGTAGTAGGCGTTGCGGCGGTCCCAGCCGCGCACCGCGCCGGCCGCGAGCGACAGCTCCGGATGCACGACGATGCGCGACGGATCGAAGAACTGCGACACGCCCAGGCCGTCGCAGGTCGGGCAGGCGCCGACCGGCGAGTTGAAGGAGAACAGGCGCGGCTCGAGTTCCGGCAGCGAGTAGTCGCACACCGGGCAGCTGTACTTCGAGGAGAACAGCAGCGGCGGCGCATCGGCATGGTCCAGCGATTGCACGATCGCCATGCCTTCGCCCATGCGCAGCGCGGTCTCGAACGATTCGGCCAGGCGCTGCTGCAGGTCCTCGCGGACGCGGAAGCGGTCGATCACCGCCTCGATGGTGTGCTTCTGCCGCAGCGCCAGCGGCGGCACCGCGTCGATCTCGTGCAGCGCGCCGTCGACGCGCACGCGCACGAAGCCCTGCGCGCGCAGCTGTTCGAACACCTGCGCGTGCTCGCCCTTGCGCTCGCGGATCACCGGCGCCAGCAGCATCCAGCGCTGCTCGGCCTTCGCCGGGTCCTTCTGCATCGCCAGCACCTGGTCGACCATCTGGCTGACGGTCTGCGCCTCCAGCGGGTAGCCGTGGTCCGGGCAGCGCGGGATGCCCACGCGCGCGAACAGCAGGCGCAGGTAGTCGTAGATCTCGGTGATGGTGCCGACGGTCGAGCGCGGGTTGTGCGAGGTCGACTTCTGCTCGATCGAGAT
>JBDZUW010000081.1:0-9501 GCA_040255375.1 Luteimonas sp.
TCGTGCCCACGTTCACGTGGGGCTTGGTGCGCTCGAACTTACCCTTTGCCATGGCCGAATCTCGCTAGTGAATTTGTTGGTACAAACCTGGTGGTACAAACCTGGTGGAGCGGATGTGGTGCTCACGAATGGAATCGAACCATCGACCTCCTCCTTACCAAGGAGGTGCTCTACCGACTGAGCTACGTGAGCGTTGGAACCTGGGTTCCTGGCGTGGAGCGCAATGGAGCGGGAGACGGGAATCGAACCCGCACCATCAGCTTGGAAGGCTGAGGTTCTACCATTGAACTACTCCCGCGCCGGGAGGCATTGCGTGGTGGAGGGAGGTGGATTCGAACCACCGAAGGCGTAAGCCAGCAGATTTACAGTCTGCCCCCGTTGGCCGCTTGGGTATCCCTCCGGTGTTGCTGTCCGAAGCCAGTGAAACAGCCCGCGATTTTGACGTGGACGCGGAGGCCTGTCAACGGATCCGCGCCCTTTCCGGTCAGACGTTGAAGCGGAAATGGAGGATGTCGCCCTCCTGGACCCGGTACTCCTTGCCTTCCAGGCGCAGCCGCCCGGCCTCGCGGGCGCCGGCCTCGCCGCGATAGCGGATGAAGTCGTCGTAGCCGATGGTCTCGGCGCGGATGAAGCCCTTTTCGAAGTCGGTGTGGATGACGGCCGCCGCCTGCGGGGCGGTCGAGCCGGCCTTCACGGTCCAGGCGCGGACTTCCTTCACGCCGGCGGTGAAGTAGGTCTGCAGGCCCAGCAGCTTGTAGGCGGCGCGGATCACCCGGTTCAGGCCGGGCTCGTCCAGGCCCAGGTCGGCCAGGAAGGCGTCGCGGTCGGCGTCGTCGAGCTGGCTCAGCTCCTCCTCGATGGCGGCCGAGACCGGCACCACCTCGGCGCCCTCGCCCGCCGCCCGGGCGCGGACCGCGTCCAGGTGCGGGTTGCCCTCGAAGCCGTCCTCGAGGACGTTGGCCACGTACATGACCGGCTTCAGGGTCAGCAGGAACAGGTCGCGGACCATGGCCTTGTCCTCTTCCGACAGGCCCAGCGCCCGCGCCGCCTTGCCGGCGTCCAGGCCGGCGCGCAGGCGCCCCAGGACCTCGGCCCGCGCCTTCGCGTCCTTGTCGCCGGTCTTGGCCGCGCGCTCGGCGCGCTGCAGGGCGCGGTCGACGCTGTCCAGGTCGGCCAGGGCGAGCTCGGTGTCGATGGTCTCGATATCGGCGATCGGGTCGACCTTGTTGGCCACGTGGATCACGTCCGGGTGCTCGAAGCAGCGCACCACGTGGGTGATCGCGTCCACCTCGCGGATGTGGGCCAGGAACTTGTTGCCCAGGCCTTCGCCGCTGGCGGCGCCGGCGACCAGGCCGGCGATGTCCACGAACTCGACCGCGGTGGGCACGACCCGCTGCGGCTTCACGATCTCCGACAGCGCGTTCAGGCGCGGGTCCGGGACCGGCACCACGCCCACGTTCGGTTCGATCGTGCAGAAGGGGAAGTTGGCCGCGGCGATGCCCGCCTTGGTCAACGCGTTGAACAGGGTCGACTTGCCGACGTTCGGCAGGCCGACGATGCCGCACTTGATGCCCATTAATCCCTACCGGTGTGGAGGCGCTTCATCGCCTCGTTGAAATCGCCTTCGACCGCGAGCGGCAGCACCGCCATCGCATCGTCGATGGCGCGCAGGATCGCGGCCTCGTCGTCCTTGCCCGGCTTGCCCAGCACCCACGGCGTGACCCGGTCCTTGTGGCCCGGATGGCCGATGCCGATGCGCAGCCGGTGGAACCGGCCGTGCCCGAGCAACTGCATGGTGTCGCGCAGCCCGTTCTGGCCGCCGTGGCCGCCATCGAACTTGAGCCGCGCCGCGCCGGGCGGCAGGTCCAGGTCGTCGTGGACCAGCAGCGCCTCCTCGGGCGCGATCTTCCAGTAGCGCAGCGCCGCGGCGACCGACTTGCCCGACGCGTTCATGAAGGTGGCCGGTTTCAGCAACCAGAGCGTCCGCCCGGCGACATCGACCTTGCAGGTCTCGCCGAACAGCTTCGATTCCAGCCCGAAGCGCGCGCCCTCGCGCATCGCCAGGGCATCGACGAACCAGAACCCGGCGTTGTGCCGCGTCCGGAGGTGCTCGGCGCCGGGATTGCCCAGCCCGACGATGAGCCGCAGGCCCGCCATCGCGACGACGCAGGCCGGCGCGCCCGCTGGGGGCGCGCCGGACCCGGGTCTTCCTTACTCGGCCTTGCCGGCGTCGGCGGCCGGCGCGGCGCCGCCCTCGGCGGCCTCGCCGCCTTCCTCGGCCTCGGCGCGCGCCATGCGCGCGACGACGACGGCCACGTCGTGGTCGGCGCCGAGCTTGAGCTGCGGGATCTCGACGCCCGCCGGCAGCTTGACCTGCGACAGGTGCACGGTGTCGCCCGCCTTCAGCTCGGACAGGTCGACCTCGATGTTGCCCGGCAGGTCCTTCGGCAGGCAGCTGATTTCGATCTGGGTCAGCTCGTGCATGATCACGACGCCCGCGGTCTTGCCGGCCGGCGACTTCTCGCCGTTGACGAAGTGCAGCGGCACCGAGGTGCGCAGCGCCTGGTTGGCGTCCACGCGCTGGAAGTCGATGTGCATGATCCGCTGCTTGTACGGGTGGCGCTGGATGTCGCGCAGCAGCACGCTCTCTACCTTGCCGTCGACGTCGAGGTCGATGATCGACGAGTAGAACCACTCGTTCTGGCTCAGGAGCCAGGTCTTCTCGTGCTCCAGCTGGATGCTGGCCGGCGCGGACTTGCCGCCGTACACGATGGCCGGCACGAGGCCCGCATGACGAAGGCGGCGGCTCGCACCCTTCCCCTCGTCCTTGCGGCCCGTGGCCTGGATGGTGTGTTGGTTTGCCATTGCTTTGCTCACTCTGCTTTGCGTTGTGCCGCCTTGCGGCGGCGTTGGCGGCTCCCCCGCGACCAGGGGAGCCCGTTGGCGTCAGTCCACGTAGAGCGAACTGACGGATTCGCCGAAGGCGATGCGGCGGATGGTTTCCGCGAGCAGCTCGGCGACGCTGAGCTGGCGGATCTTGCCGCATTCCCTCGCCGCCTCGGACAGCGGGATGGTGTCGGTCACCACCAGCTCGTCCAGCGCGGCCTTCGAAACGTTCTCGATCGCGGCGCCCGAGAGCACCGGATGCGTGCAGTACGCGACCACGCGGGTCGCGCCCTGCGCCTTCAGCGCCGCCGCCGCCGCGCACAGGGTGCCGGCGGTGTCGACGATGTCGTCGACCAGCACGCAGACCTTGCCGGCGACGTCGCCGATGATGTTCATCACCGTGGCGACGTTGGCCTTGGGACGGCGCTTGTCGATGATCGCCAGGTCGGCGTCGTCGAGGCGCTTGGCGATCGCCCGCGCCCGCAGCACGCCGCCGACGTCCGGCGACACCACGATCAGGTTCTCCGTGCCGTAGTGCCGCCAGATGTCGGCGAGCAGCAGCGGCGAGGAGTACACGTTGTCGACCGGGATGTCGAAGAAGCCCTGGATCTGCTCGGCGTGCAGGTCGATGGTGAGCACCCGGTCGGTGCGCACCGTCGAGAACATCTGCGCCGCGACCTTCGCCGTGATCGGCACGCGCGCCGAGCGCGGGCGGCGGTCCTGGCGGGCGTAGCCGAAGTACGGCACCACCGCGGTCACGCTGGCGACGGATGCGCGCTTGAGCGCGTCGATCAGCACCAGCAGCTCGACCAGGTTCTCCGCGCTCGGCGCGCAGGTCGGCTGGATGACGAAGACGTCCTGGCCGCGGACGTTCTCCTCGATCTCGACCTGCACCTCGCCGTCCGAGAAGCGCCCGACCAGCGCGCGCCCCGGGCGCACGCCCAGCTGCTTGCACACGGCGTGCCCGAGCGCGCGGTTGGCGTTGCCCGAGAACACCAGCAAGTTGCGATCGTCCTGCACAGCCATCTCCGCTTCGCCCCTGACGCTTCAGCAGTGTTTGAACAACGAAACCTTGGCAGGGGCGGCAGGATTCGAACCTGCGGATGCCGGGATCAAAACCCGGTGCCTTGGACCACTTGGCGACGCCCCTGCAGGCGGAACGCGTCCAGCGCGGCGTGCAACCCGGACCGTGCCGCGCCTCCGGCGATCCACGCCCCGAGGCCCGGCGGCAAGGACTGCAGTGCCGCCTGCGCCGAGGCGCGATCCCCGAATTCCACGAAACAGCCGCTGCCCGACCCGGTCAACCGCGGCTCGCCGACCCGCGCCAGCGCGGCGAACGCGGCCTCGACGGCCGGTTCGCGGCGGCGCAGCACCGGCTCGAACGCATTGCCGAGCGGGGCACCTGAAACGAAGTCGGCTATTGTCGCGGGCGCGGCATCCCGCGTCAATTCAGGGGCTTGGAACAGGGACGCCGTCGAGGCATGGACGCCGGGGTCGACGAGCAGGTACCAGGCCGGCGGCAGGTCGATCGGGGTCAGGCGCTCGCCCACGCCTTCGGCCCAGGCATCGTGGCCGCGGACGAAGACCGGCACGTCGGCACCCAGGGCCAGGCCCAGCGCGGCGAGGCGGTCGATGCCCAGGCCGGTGCCCCACAGCGCGTCGAGCGCGACCAGAGCGGTGGCGGCGTCCGAGGAGCCGCCGCCGAACCCGGCACCCGCCGGAATGTTCTTTTCGACGAAGATGTCCGCGCCAAGCGCGCATTTCGCTTCGTTTTGCAGCAGGTTCGCGGCACGAACCGCAAGATCCTCCCGCGGGTCCAGGCCCGCCGGCAAGTCGCCATGGCGGACGATGCGGCCATCCGCGCGGACCCGCAGCCGGAGCCGGTCGCCCCAGTCGAGGAGCCGGAACACGGTCTGGAGCAGGTGGTAGCCGTCGGCGCGGCGGCCGACGATGCGCAGGAACAGGTTGAGCTTGGCCGGCGCCGGCCAGGTCGACCAGCCTTCGCCGGGCGGCCCGGAGGCCCCCTCCCCCTCGCGCCCCGGTGCGCTCACGGTGCGGTGTCGCCCCAGGCGTCGACCACCAGCCGGACGCGCGCGGCGTCGCGGGTGGCGGTGACGCGCATCGGCAACTCGATGCCGGACGCCTGCGGCTGCCAGCCGGCGTAGTCGAGCGTCCAGCCCGCCTGCCGCAGCTGGAGCAGGCGTCCGTCGGCCGAGAAGTCCAGCTCCGCCGGCGCATCGCCCGCACGCGCGCCGCGGACCCAGCCGGCAAGCGCCGCGACCGGGATTTCCCAGCCGGTGGCCTCGCGCAGCAGCAACGAGGCATCCGGGCCGCTGCGGGGGCCGCCGTCCAGGCCCTCCAGCAGCGCGCCGTCCGCATCGCCCGACAGGCGCCAGCCCTGGCGCGTGACCGGCGCGCTGAGTTCCACGGCATAGCGGCCGTCGCGCTGCCGCCATTCCAGCCTGCCGCTGCCGCCGCGGCTGCCGTTGCTCAGCGCGACGCGGCCCTCGAGGCGCCAGTCGGGATGCGCCGCCAGCCAGGTTTCGCGCACGGCCTGCGCTTCCAGCGCCGCGGCGCGCTCCGCGGGCGGGAGCGGCGCGCGCATCGGCGCGACCGCGCAGCCGGCGAGCGCGAGCATCGCGGCGATCGCGATGGACGCGGAAAACCGGATGGATGCGCGCCGGCTCATGCGCCGGTCTTCTGCAGGGCGCGCTTCAGCGCGCGGTTGTCCGGATCGAGCTTGCGGCTTTCCTCGAACCAGCGGCGCGCCGCCTCGTGGTCGCCGGTGACCCAGGTCACCTCGCCCAGGTGCGCGGCGATCTCGGGATCCTTCTGCAGCGAATACGCGCGCCGCAGCTGCACCAGCGCCTCCTCGTTGCGGCCGAGGCGGTACAGCACCCAGCCGTAGCTGTCGATGATCGCGGCGTTGTCGGGCTCGGCGACGCGCGCGCGGTCGATCAGCTCCAGCGCCTCGCTGTAGCGCGTGGTGCGGTCGGCGAGCGTGTAGCCCAGCGCGTTGAGGGTGGCGACGTTGTCGGGTTCGGCGACGAGGATGCGGCGCAGGTCGGCTTCCGCGCGCGGGATGTCGTCGCGGCGCTCCCACGCCAGGCCGCGCGCGTAGAGCAGCGCGCTGTCGTCGGGGAACGCGGCGAGGCCGCGCGCGTAGGCATCGAGCTCGCCAGGTCCGTCGCCGTCGCGCTGCCGCAGTTCGGCCTCGAACAGGTAGGCATCGCGGCGCACGTCGTCTTCCGCAGCCGCTTCGGCCTGCAGTTTCCGCAGGCTGGCGTAGGCCTCGTCGCCACGGTGCAGGTCGTGCAGCACGCTGGCCGCGCGCAGCACCGCCTGCCAGCGCTCGTCGCCGCCGGGCACGCCCTGGTACCAGCGCAAGGCCTCGTCGGCGCGGTCGAGGAATTCGGCCACCTGCCCGAGCAGCAGGCGCCGCGCGGGATCGGGCCGCGCGGAATCGCGCTGCAGCGCGTCGTACAGCGCCGACAACGCGTCGCGATCGCCGGCGCGCGCCAGCAGCGAGGCGCGCAGCCGGTAGCTGCGGTCGTCCTGCGGGCCGCGCGCGAGGACCTCGGCGGCCGCGCGCGGGTCGTCCATCGCTTCGTATTCCGCGGCCACCGACAGGCGCAGGTCGCTGCTGGCGCGGGTCGCGGCATCCAGGCCGGCGAGCACCGCGCGCGCCTCGTCCGGCTTGCCGCTTTCGCGCAACTGGCTGGCGTGCAGCAGCGCGACGCGCGGCTCGCCCGGGAAGCGCTGGATCACCGCGGCGACGATGCGCGAGGCCAGCGCGGGATCGTCGAGCCGCGTCGCCAGCCCGCCGAACGCCAGCCACGCCTGCAACTGCGCCGGAATGCGGCCACGGTCGACGGCCTCGCCGACCAGCGTCGCGGCGAGCTTCGGGTTGCGGCCGCTGTCGAGCGCGGCGAGCGCGTGCTTCCAGCCATCGGCCTGGCGCGGGTCGAGCAGCGCGGCGAATTCGGTGCGGGCGGCCGCGGCGTCGTCGCGGCGCAACGCGAGCGCGAGGCCGGCGGCATGCAGCGCCGGCGACGCCGGTGCGCGCTTGCGCCACAGCGCCAGCGCCTGCGCGGAGCGCGCGTCGTCGCCCGCGAGCAGGGCGATGCGGGTCGCGCGCTCGGCCAGGCCGGCGTCGCCTTCCGCGGCCGAGGCGGCCTGAAGGTACCAGCGCACCGCCTCGTCCAGGCGCCCCGCCTGCAGGGCGAACTCGCCGGCGATCGCCGGTTCCAGCACCGCGGGCGGCACCGTCGTGCCCGCCGCGGGCGTCCGTGCCCCCGCCGCAGGCGCGGCCGCAGCCGTGGACAGCGCGAACGCGAAGCCGGCCACGAGCGCCGCGGCGGCACGGAACGCGACGGCACGCGCGGGGACGAGGGAGGCGAAGCGGGAAAAACGGAGGGCGGCAGGCATGGACGGCGGTCGGACCGTAAAATGGCGGCCCATTGGCGCCGAAGCTTAACGTACGCGCCTGAACCGCCCCGTCGACGCGAAAGCCGCCCCCGAATGACCCTGGTCGCCATCGGCATCAACCACCAGACCGCGCCCGTGGAACTGCGCGAGCGGGTGGCGTTCGCCGACCATGCGCTGCCGGCGGCGCTGTCCGCGCTGCGCGGGTTGCCCGGCGTCCACGAAGCGGTGCTGCTCTCGACCTGCAACCGGACCGAGCTCTATGCGGTGGCCGACGACGACGGCCGCGCGCTCGACGCCTGGCTCGCCACCCATCCCGGCACCGACGCGCGCGCCGACCTGCGCCCCTACCTGTACCGGCACGAGGGCAGCGACGCGGTGCGCCACCTGTTCCGGGTGGCGACCGGGCTCGATTCGCTGGTGCTGGGCGAACCGCAGATCCTCGGCCAGGTGAAACAGGCGTGGGCTGCGGCGCGAGAATCCGGCGCGCTCGGCGGCCAGCTCGACCGGTTGTTCCAGCAGGCCTTCGTCGCCGCCAAGCGTGCACGCACCGACACGCGCATCGGCGCCAACCCGGTGTCCGTCGCGTCCACCGCGGTGCGCCTGGCGCAGTCCTCGTTCGCGCGGCTGGAGGATTCGGTGGTGCTGCTGGTCGGCGCCGGCGAAACCATCGAGCTGGTCGCGCGGCACCTCGCGCAGGCGAGGGTGAAGCGCCTGCTGGTCGCCAACCGCACCCTCGTGCACGCGCAGGAACTCGCCAGCCGGCATGGCGGCGTCGCGCTGCCGCTGGAGGAGCTGCAGCGGCATCTCGCCGAGGCCGACATCGTGTTCTCGGCGACCGCCGCCCGCGAGCCGGTAATCCGGCGCGCGCACGTCGAGGCCGCGCTGGCGCAGCGCCGGCACCGGCCCATGCTGCTGCTCGACCTGGCCGTGCCGCGCGACATCGAGCCCGCTGTCGCGCAGCTGCGCGACGCCTTCCTCTACACCATCGACGACCTCGAAAAGGCCGTCGAGGACAACCGGCGCAGCCGCCGCGAAGCCGCGGACGCGGCCGAGGCCATCGTCGAGCTGCAGGTCGCGCGCTACGCCGAAACGCAGGCCGCCGCGGCGCGCGCGACGCCGCTCAAGCGGCTGCGCGCGCACGGCGAAGGCGCGCGCGACGAGGTGCTGGCGAAGGCGCGGCAGCAGCTGCGCAGCGGCCACGACCCGGGCGAGGTGCTCGAGTTCCTGGCGCACACGCTGACCAACCGCCTGCTGCACGCGCCGACCGTCGCATTGCGGCAGGCGGCGCTGGAGGGCGATGCGTCGCTGGCGCGCGCGACCGAGAAGCTGTTCCCCGCCGCCGACACCGCAGACACCGGCCCTGCGACCGACACCGCTTCCGGCTCGCCGCCCGATGCTGCCTAGCCTGCGCCGCAAACTGGAAGCCCTCGCCGAACGCCGCGAGGAGCTCGAGCGACTGCTGGCCGATCCGGACGTGATCGGCGACACCGACCGCTTCCGCACGCTGTCGCGCGAGTTCTCGCAGCTCGAGCCCGTGGCGGTCGCGCTCGCCGCCGAGGCGCAGGCGCGCCGCGACCTCGATGCCGCGCAGGCGATGCGCGGCGATCCGGAACTGGCCGGCCTCGCCGAGGAGGAGATCGCGGCGGCCAACGCGCGCCTGGCCGAGCTCGAATCAGAACTGATGGCGCAGCTGGTGCCGAAGGATCCGCGCGACGAGGGCAATCTCTACCTCGAAGTGCGCGCCGGCACCGGAGGCGACGAGGCCGCGATCTTCGCCGGCGACCTGTTCCGCATGTACGCGCGCTACGCCGAGCGCCAGGGCTGGAAGGTGGAAGTGGAATCCGCCAACCCCGGCGAGCACGGCGGCTACCGCGAGATCGTGGCCCGCGTCGAGGGCCGCGGCGCGTACTCGAAGCTGAAGTTCGAGTCCGGCACGCACCGCGTGCAGCGCGTGCCCGAGACCGAATCGCAGGGCCGCATCCACACGTCCGCCGCGACCGTCGCGATCATCGCCGAGGACGCCAGCGACGTCGCCGTGGACATCAATCCCGCCGACCTCAAGGTGGATACCTTCCGTTCCTCCGGCGCCGGCGGCCAGCACGTCAACAAGACCGAGTCGGCGATCCGCATCACCCACGTGCCCAGCGGCGTCGTGGTCGAGTCGCAGACCGAGCGCAGCCAGCACGC
>JBDZUW010000181.1:0-1983 GCA_040255375.1 Luteimonas sp.
GCCTTCCAGCAGGCGCTGCAGCTCGGTCACGCCCTTGCGCGGCACGATGATCTGGCGCTTGGCGTTCGCGCCGCCTTCGAGCGCGGCCTCGCACAGCGCCAGGCGATGCCCGTCGGTCGCCACGCAGCGCAGGCCCTTCTCGCGCAGGTCGAACAGCAGGCCGTTGAGGTAGTAGCGCACGTCCTGCTGTGCCATCGCGAAGGCGGTGCGTTCGATCAGCTCCTTCAGCGCGGCCTCGGGCACCCGGACGCGCTCGGTCGCTTCGACCTCGTCCACCGACGGGAAGTCGCGGGCGGGCAGGCTGGCCAGGGTGAAGCGGCTGCGGCCGGCCTGCACCGTGATCTTGTCGCCCGACTGCGACACCGTGACCTTGCTGCCGTCGGGCAGGGCGCGAACGATGTCGAACAGCTTGCGGGCCGGGATCGTGGTCTCGCCGTCCTGGGCGTCGTCGACCGCCTGGCGCGCGACCATTTCGACTTCGAGGTCGGTACCGGTGAGCGAGAGCTGCCCGCCCTGGACCTGCACCAGCAGGTTGGCGAGCACGGGCAGCGCCTGCCGGCGCTCGACCACGTTGACGACCTGCGCCAACGGTTTCAGGAAGACTTCGCGTTGCAGGCTGAAACGCATGCGGACCCCTTGAGCTTTGACGAGCGTGCCAGGCTTTGAATGGATGGATAAATCAAAAGCATTGGTGGAGCTGGTGTCGCAAAAATCCGGTGATAAGCCAACTAACCGACTGATCCAACTAGGTTTTTCGTTCAGGCCCGGCTGTGGGCGGAGCCCGCTGCAAGCCTTGCGCAAGCTGTGGACAAGTTTCGGGGCCCCGAGGGCCGGTCCGGTTTATCCACAGATTGTCCCCGCTTCGTCCAACCCTTTGTCCCGCCGCCGGCGCCGCCCTCATTCGCTGAGCTTGCGGACCAGCTTGTCCCAATCTTCGCGCAGCTTGCCGTCGGTCTGCAGCAGGTTCTTCACCTGGCGGCAGGCGTGGAGCACGGTCGTGTGGTCGCGGCCGGCGAAGGCATCGCCGATCTCCGGCAGGCTGTGCTCGGTCAGCTCCTTGGCCAGCGCCATTGCCACCTGGCGCGGGCGGGCCAGCGAACGCGTCCGCCGTTTCGACAACAAGTCCTTGATCTGCAGGCCGTAGTAGTCTGCCACGACCTTCTGGATATTGGCGATGCCGATCGCCTGCTGCTGCGCGCGCAGCAGGTCGCGCAGCGTCTCCTGCGCGAACTCGGCGGTGATCGGCCGGCCGGTGAAGTTCGCGCGCGCGGCGAGCGTATTGAGCGCGCCCTCGAGGTCGCGCACGTTCGAACGCATCTTCTTCGCGATCAGGTTCGCGACGTCTTCCGGGATCACCGTGCCGCGCTCGCTCGCCTTCGACAGCACGATCTGCGCGCGCGTCTCGAAGTCCGGCGGGTCGATCGCGACCGACAGGCCCCAGCCCAGGCGCGATTTCAGCCGCGGCTCCAGGCCCTCCACCTCGCGCGGGTAGCGGTCGCAGGTGAGGATGATCTGCTGCTTGCCGTCGAACAGCGCGTTGAACGTGTGGAAGAACTCTTCCTGCGTGCGGTCCTTGCCGGCGAAAAATTGAATGTCGTCGATCAGCAGCGCGTCGATGCCCTGGAACTGGCGCTTGAACGCCTCCATGCCGCCGCTGGTCTTGTCGTACAGCGCCTTGGTGAAGGCGCTCATGAACTGCTCCGAGCGCATGTACATCACGCGCATGCCCGGGCGCGCGGCGCGCATCGCGTTGCCGGCGGCGAACATGAGGTGGGTCTTGCCCAGGCCGGTGCCGCCGTAGAGCAGCAGCGGGTTGTGCGCGCGGTCGCCCGGCTTCTGCGCCGCCTGCCAGGCCGCGGCGCGGCCGAGCTGGTTGCTGCGGCCCTCGACGAAGTTGTCGAAGGTGTAGTGGCTGTCGAGGTGGCCCTGGAAATCGTCGGCGGCCGGCGCGGTGCTGCCTGCGTTCGCCGCGCCCGTGCCGGT
>JBDZUW010000182.1:0-1940 GCA_040255375.1 Luteimonas sp.
GAGCCGAGGAGCTCGCGGATCGCGGCGAAGCCGGCGCTGGCGCGCTCGGCCTTGCGCTGGGCGTCGGCGACCGGGTCGGCGCCGTCGCGCTGCAGCTCCGCCGCCGGCAGTTCATCGAGGAAGCGGCTCGGCGCCAGGCGCTGCCGTTCCCCCCAGCGCTGCGCCTCGCGCGAATGCGACAGCCACAGCGCTTCCTTCGCCCGGGTGATGCCGACGTACAGCAGGCGCCGCTCCTCGTCGAGGCGGCCCTCCTCGATGCTGGCCTCGTGCGGCAGGTTGCCGTCCTCGACGCCGATGATGAACACGTAGCGGAACTCGAGGCCCTTCGCCGCGTGCAGCGACATCAGCCGCACCTGGTTGCCGGCGTCGCCCTTGTCGGCGTGCGACAGCAGCGCGAGCGCGGCCGCGAGGTCGCCGACGCCGTGGCCGGTGCCGCGCCCGCCGGGGCCGCCGTCGAACCAGTCCGCGAGCTCGTCGAGGTTGCGGCGCCGCGCCTGGAACTGCGCCTCGTCCTTGCACTGCGCGCGCAGCGCGCCGAGCAGGCCGCTGCGCTCGTTGAGCTTGCGCACGAGCTCGGCGGGCGCAAGCCGCGTGGCGTCGTCGCGCAGGCCGCGCACGATGCTCGCGAATTCCTGCAGCGCGTTGCCGGAACGCGCCGGCAACTGCTTGAGCAGGCCGATCGACTCGGCCGCGCGCGACAGCGGCAGGTGCGCGTGCTGCGCGAGTTCGGCGAGCTTCGCCAGCGTGGTGCCGCCGACCCCGCGCGAGGGCGAGGCCACGGCGCGCAGGAAGGCCGCGTCGTCGTCCGGGTTCGCCACCAGGCGCAGCCACGACAGCGCGTCCTTCACCTCGCCGCGGTCGAGGAACGCGGTGCCGCCGGTGAGGTGGTAGGGGATGCGCAGCAGCTGCAGCGCCTTTTCCAGCGGCCGCGACTGGTGGTTGCCGCGGAACAGGATGCAGAAGTCGCTCCAGGCCGCGCCGCCGCCGGTGCTCGCGTGCTTCTGCGACAGGAACTGGATCTCGGCGGCGACCTTCTCGGCCTCGTGCGCGCCGTCCTTGCACTCCCAGACGCGGATGCGGTCGCCGTCGGGGTTGCCGCTCCACAGCGTCTTCGGGTGTTCGTGCGGGTTGTTGGCGATGAGCGCGTTGGCGGCGCGCAGCACGCGGTTGCTGCAGCGGTAGTTCTGCTCGAGCTTCACGATCCGCAATTCCGGATAGTCGGCGCCGAGCTGCAGCAGGTTGTCGGGGTTCGCGCCGCGCCAGGCGTAGATCGACTGGTCGTCGTCGCCCACGCAGGTGAACAGGCCGCGCGGCCCGGCGATCGCCTTGAGCAGGCGGTATTGCGCGTCGTTGGTGTCCTGGCATTCGTCGACCAGCAGGTAGCCGATGCGCTCGCGCCAGGCGGCGACCGCCTCGGCGTCGCTTTCGAGCAGCTGCACCGGCAGGCGGATCAGGTCGTCGAAGTCGACCGCGTTGAACGCCGCCAGGCGCTGCTGGTAGCGCTTGTACAGCAGCGCGGCCTCGCGCTCGCGCGTGCCGCCCGCGGCGGCCATCGCGGCGTCCGGGTCGAGGCAGGCGTTCTTGGCGCGCGACACCAGCTGGCGCATCGCCTCGACCGCGTCCGGCTTCGTGCCGGGCGGCAGCAGGTCCTTGAGCTGTCCGGCGGTGTCCTCGGAGTCGAAGATCGAGAAACCACGCCGCAGCCCCAGCTTCGCGTGCTCGACCTGCAGGATCCGCAGGCCCAGCGCGTGGAAGGTGCAGACGGTCAGGCCTTCGGCCGCGTCGCCCTTGATCCGGCGCGCCACGCGCTCCTTCATCTCGCGGGCGGACTTGTTGGTGAAGGTGATCGCCGCGATGCGCTTCGCCGGCATCCGGCCGCTCGCGACCAGGTGCGCGATCTTCTCCACGATCACCCGGGTCTTGCCGCTGCCGGCGCCGGC
>JBDZUW010000082.1:0-2111 GCA_040255375.1 Luteimonas sp.
GCTTCTCGGCGCGGGCCTGCGCGCGCTCGTTGTGCGCGCGCGCCTTCGCGATCGCCTCGAAGTCGAAGCCGTGGTGGTTCGGGAAGTTCTGGTCCTCCGCCGCCACCAGCGCGAGCGGCAGCGAGGGCGCCATGCGGTCCAGGTCGCGCCAGTCGTGCGCGATGCGGTAATCCCAGTCCCCGCCGGCCCAGGCCTCGAGCTGGCGCGCGGCCATGAACGCTGAAAACGGCGGGTCGACGACGCGCAGCACCGCGACCTGCAATACCGTGATCGCCACGAACGCCAGCGGAAGCCGCCACAGCCACCGCCGCCAGCGCCCCGCCCGCTTCGTCGCACGGCCACCACGCGCTTGCGTCATCCTGCCCCGACCCCCATGTACGGACGGCACCTGGCGTGCCCGATCCGCCAGCCATCCCGCCGAGACCCATTATCCCCATGACCGACCCCGCTCCGCACGACCGTGATGCCCTCGCCCGCTTCCTCCTGCCCGGCGCCGGCGTCCGCGGCGTGCGCGTCCACCTCGACGATGCCTGGGCGCAGATCCGCGCGCGCGGCGCCGGGCTGCCCGGCTCCGCGCTGGAACTGCTCGGCGAGGCCGCGGCGGCGGCGGCGCTGTTCACCGGCCACGCCAAGGTGGACGGGCGCCTGTCCGTGCAGCTGCGAGGGACCGGCGCGCTGCGCACACTGTTCGCCGAATGCACGGCCGCCGGCACGCTGCGCGGCATCGCCCAGGTCGAGGACGGCGAACCGGCGCGCGACCTGCGCGCGATGGGCGACGGCGCAGTGCTGGCCATCACCATCGAGAATCCCGCGGGGCCGGGGCGCGAGCCGGTCCGCTACCAGGGGCTGGTGCCGCTGGAATCGGATTCGCTGGGCGGCGCCTTCGAGGACTATTTCCGCCAGTCGGAGCAATTGCCCACGCGCATCCTGCTCGCGGCCGACGACCGCCGCGCCGCCGGCCTCATGCTGCAGAAGCTCCCCGGCGACGCCGGCGACGACGACGGCTGGGGCCGGGCCGGCGCACTGTTCGACACCCTGGCCCCTGCCGAGCTGCTCGACTGGCCGGCGGCCACGCTGCTGCACCGGCTGTTCCACGAGGAGGCGCCCCAGGCGCTGGGCGACCGCCCGCTCCGCTTCGGGTGCTCCTGCTCGCGCGAACGGGTCGCCGCCATGCTGCACTCGCTGGGGCGCGACGAGGCCGAGGCGGCCGCGGAGGCCAACGGTGGCGAGGTTGAGGTTCGCTGCGAGTTCTGCGGCCAGACCTACGAATTCGACCCGGATGAAATACAAACCCTGTTCGCCACTCCGAAGCAGACCGTCGACGCCCCGGCCGGCCTCCAGTGAGCTTCCGGCCACGTTTTCACGCTTCCATGATTGTTAAATAAACATAAATCGGCTAGGCTCGAATCTCGCTCCGGGGGAACTCCCCGACGGGGCAGGGGTCAGACGTCCGCCATGCGCGCAACACCCGCCAGCTCGAAGCTTCTCCGGCGCATCGTCGCGATTGCGCTGCTGCTTTGCCTTGCAGCGGGCGCCGCGGCGCAGTCGCGCCGCCCGCAGGGCACCTGGCTGCCGGTCTGGAACAACACCAGCGGCAAGCTCGAGGCCTACCTCGTGCTGGAGCCGGCGGACGAAGCCTCGCAGGTGGGCGGCCGCCTGCGCTTCGGAAACAACTCGCTCGAGGCGACCTACGGGCTGCAGGCGGGCGACTCGCTTGCGCTGCTGTGCAACGGCAAGGCCGGCATCGCCGGCGCGCTGCCGAGCCTGCCGCACAACTGCATGCTCGCCGCGCTCGGCAACGGCCTGGACGACGGCGGCAGCCGCCGCGCCAGCGCCAGCGCGGCCCTGGTCCGCGGCGGCAACAAGGTCGGCGTCGCCGCCGGCAGCGGCCGCGACACCCTGCCCGCGTGGCTGGTCCCCGGCGCGCCGCGCAGCCAGGTCGACGTCAACGATCTCACCGTGTTCGCGCAGAAGAACCTGCGCAGCCAGGGCTACGTGTCGATCGCGGGCACCGTCGCCAAGGCGCGGCTGGTGCCGGCGTCGGAGGCTTCGCCGGAACTCGCCGACCGCTGGAGCAGCAAGTCGGTCACGCTCGGCGGCGGCTATGGCGC
>JBDZUW010000082.1:2211-9097 GCA_040255375.1 Luteimonas sp.
GGCGAGGACGGCGCCGTGCCGTACGTGAAGTACGAGCAGGACCTGTAAGGCCCGCCGCAACGCGGCCTGCCCGCGCCGCACCTTGGCGCCGCGCCGCCGCCTAGCGCACCGCCATCGCCCGCAGCGCGTCCAGCTTCGCCCGGTAGCGCCTGCGCTCCGCACCCTCGCTGAGCCGGCTTGCGATATCGAGTTCCTTCTCGGCGCGGTCGAGCCTGCCCTGCTTCACGTAGGCCCGGGCCAGGCCGAAGTGGAACAGCCGCTCGCGGCCATCCAGCGAGATCGCGCGACGGTAGTAGCGGACGGCTTCGTCGTAGGCCCCCGCCTGCGCGTTCCTTTCGGCCAGCGAGAACTGGTAGAACGGATCGCGGCGCAGCACCCGGTCCGCGCGCTCCTTCCAGTACGTGGCGCGGGTGGCGTCGCCCCGCGCCTGGTACAGGGCGACGAGGTTGTACAGCACGCTCGTGTGGCGCGGGTTCCGCCGCGCGGCGCGCAGGAATCGGCCCTCCGCGCCGGCCATGTCGCCCGAGCGTTCGCTGAGCACGCCCGCGTTGTTCCAGAGCGTCGCATCGTCGGGGTCGAGCGCCAGCGCCTGGTCCAGCCATGTCTGCGATTCGGCCAGGCGCCCCTTCGCGAGCAGCTCCATCGCGCGGTTGCCGTAGAAGGCGGCGAGCAGGCGGTCGTCCTCGACCTTGTAACCATGGACCATGTATTCGCCGGTATAGAGACCGCTCGAGGCGATGTCGAGCACGAAATCGCGCCCGTCCTTCACCTGCAGGTTGCGGTCGCGAAGCGTCACTACCGCGTTGGCGTGCAGGCTCTGCATCACGACGTCGCCGACGAGGCTCCAGGCGAGCACGCGATCGATCTGCTGCCCCTGCGCCTTGAGCCCGGCCTCCCGCGCCAGCGCGACGGCCATGAGCGTGAACGACAGGCAGTTGACCTGTCGCGTGCGGTAGCTCTCCGCGACGGTGTTGGTGGCGTCGCCCTTGTACTCGAGGCCGAGCCCGTCCTTCTCGAACATGAAGGACACCATCCGCCGAACCCGCAACTCCGGCGAATTGGTCGTGTCCAGCACCCGCTCCCGGAACTCGGCGCGCAACGCATCGGGGATCGCCATGACCTCGTCGGGCGCGGGGAGCGCCGGCACCTCCACCGCGGTGGCCGCCGGCGCGGCCAGCGGGATTCCCGCCGGCGCGGGTTGCAGCGCCAGCCCGGCTGCCAGCAGCGCGTCGAGGATGGACATGGCTGGCTCCCCACGATGACGGCCCGATGCCGTTGTATACACCCATGCCGTCCGATCCACTATCCCTGGAAGCGGGTGCCCGCCGGGCACCACGCCAGGCTCATCCTGCGGCCATTTCCACGCCGCCTTCCCGCAACGCCGCGATCAGCGGTTCGAGATGCCGTGCATACGGGAACCACTTGGGGGTTTCGCGCCGGACCACGCGGTCGCGCACCTGCACCGAGCTCGCGGTCGAGACCACGCGCGTGCTGCTGCGCGGATCGCTCATTCCCGGCACGTAGTCGATGCCGCAATGCGCGGCGACCCGGCGCATCGTCGCCTCCGGATCCGCCGTGAGCGCGGCGTACGGCACGTCGAGGATCCGTCCGGGCCAGGCCCGGTGCCAGTGGGCCATGAGCCGGCGATATTGCAGGTAGTAGTCGGCCAGCTCGCGCTGGTCGTAGGAGTATTCGTTGATGCCGGAGAACAGTTCGCGCAGGTTGGAGAAGCAGATCTCCACCGGGTCCCGCGCCAGGTGCAGGATCTTCGCGTGCGGCAACGCGCGGCAGATGAAGCCGATGTTGAGGAAGTTGGCCGGTTGCTTGTCGGTGAAGAAGCGTTCGCCGCCGAGCCGCCACGCGATTCCCTCCACGTAGCGCCTTCCGACCGCCGCGAAATCCACGGCCGCCGCCCGCTGCACGATGGTGCGGTCGAGCGTGCCCTTGCAGTAATGGTCGGTCGCATGGCGCATGGCGGCCTGGAAATCGTTGAGCTCGCCGACGCCGAGCACCTGCGGGCTCGCGTCGAGCAGCTGCTCGAGCAAGGTGGTGCCGGAGCGGTGCATGCCGACGATGAAGATCGGCACCGGGCCGGCGGACTCCACGCGCGGCGCGGCCGCCTCCCCGGCATTCCATGCGACCAGGTCGTCGAACAACTGCCTGCTGTCCTGCGGGCTGTACTGGAGCGATGCGCGGCGCGCGCGGCACATGAGCGCCAGCGCTTGCCAGGCGCCTTCGTAGTCCCCGAGGTCGTCCAGTTCCTTGTGCAGCGCGCGCGCCGCCGTCGCCACGTCGGCCGCGCGCAGGCCGGGCCGGGACAGCAGCGCCCGCAACGATGCGACGTGGTTCGCGCCGGGCGTCTGCCTGCGGAGCCGCGACAGCATCCACCAGCCGTTCGCGATGCCGGGATGGCGCGCCAGCACGTGCTCGAACTCCGCGGCCGCCTCTTCGACCCGGCCGTAATGGGCCAGTAACTGGCCGTGCACGAGTTGCGCCACCGGGTCGCCAGGCGCGGCCTGCAGCGCCGCCTCGGCGCAGCGCAGCGCGACGTCGAAATCGTTGAGGATGCCGGCCTGGGTCGCGGCCTCCACGAGCACCGCATGCGGCACGCGCGGCAGCGCCAGGAGCCGCGCGATGTAGCCCCGCAACGCCAGGACCTCGTTGAACGTGCGCAGGCGCCGCAGCAGGTCGAGCATGCCCTCGGTGCCCGCGGGCGGCGGCGCCTCCGCCGCGCGCACGGCCCAGGCGTTCGCCTCGCGATAACGCCCCGCGAACGACTCCACGTAGGAAAGCTGCAGCATCGCGTCCGCATGCGCCGGCTCCAGCGCCAGCACCTGCCCGTAGGCGGCGCGCGCAGCCGCCCAGTCCCCGGCGTCGGCGAACTGCCCGGCCAACTCGAAAGCGCGCTGCACGTCGATCTCCGCCATGGGCGGACTTTACACGCTGCCGAAAAAAAACCGGCCCCTTTCGGGGCCGGTTCGTGTTGCAACCGTGGAACCTGCCGGACTCAGTAGTCGTACGACACCGAGAACTGCACGTAACGCGGGGTGGTGAAGCCGATCGGCATCATGTACGTGTTGCTCAGCACGTTCGGATCGTCCTCGGCCGTGGAATCGTACGAGGTCGCCTTCCGCTCGTTGAACAGGTTGAACACGTTCACGCCCACGGCCAGCTTGTGGTCGAACGCCGCCGGCTTGTAGGTCACGCCCACGTCGTAGCGGTGGGTCCAGGGCGCGGTCTTCTTGCCCGGGGTCCACGACTCGCCGAAGCAGGTGTGGTAGCTGCTGCCGTAGCTGATCGGATCCGCCTCGGTGGAGTCGTGCGGGATCGTGCCGTCCGGATCGTAGTAGCCGAAGCAGGAGATCGGCGCGCCCGACGCGATGCGGACGTTCGCGCTCACCATCCACTCGGGGGTGATCGCGTACGCGGCATGCGCCTTCAGCTGGTGGCGACGGTCGTTCGGCAGGTAGCCGTTGGCGTACGCCATGATCTGCCAGGCATCCCAGTTCTGGCTGGTCGCCACGCCGTTGTCATGCGCGTTGGAGCCCTGGCCGGTATCCGAGTTCGCCGGACCTTCCGAGTTGCCGCGCGACTTGCTGTAGGTGTAGTCGATGCGACCGCCCCACTTGCCGTCCCACTTGCGCTCCAGGAAGAAGTCCAGGGCCTCGTAGCTGCGCTTGAGGTCCGGGAAGCCGAGGTCCTTGGAAGCGACCTTGACGTTCAGGTACGAACCGGCGACGTCCGAGTAGGTGCCGTCGGAGTTGTGCGTGACTTCCTGGAAGGCGTAGGTGTTGCTGCCGCCCGGGTTGAACATGTAGCAGTACGACGACGCGTACAGCTTGCCGTCCGCGGACTCGCCGATGAACTGCGCGCGCTTGCCGGCGAAGTCCACGATTTCCAGGTCCGCCGCCGGAAGCAGCGTGTACGGATCGCAGAAGTCGTCGATCGCCGACTTCAGCTCGCGCTTGGTGAACTTGGCACCGAGGGTCCAGTTCTCGCCCAGCGCGTGCTCGAAGCCGAGCGCGTACTCGTCCTGGTACTGCGACTTGATGTCGGACGGGACGTAGGTCAGCGGGTCCTTCGGGGTGCCGATTTCGCCGTTCGACGAGACCGGGCCGGCCGGGACCGCCGGGTTCGAGACCCGGTTGACCGGGGTCAGGCCCGTCGGCACGCCGTTCTCGTCGATGCCGGTGTAGGTGAAGTACTCACGGGTGAACGTCGAGGCGCCCACGCCGCGGATCGCCACCGCGTTCGGCATGTTCAGGAAGTAGCGGCCGGCGTTGCCGAAGACCTTGAACGACGAGTCGCCGTTCACGTCCCAGGCGAAGCCGAGGCGCGGCTGCCACTGCGTGCCGCTGTCCACGAACTTCTGGCCGGTATCGGAGAAGTTCTGGTAGGTGTCGGCGCGCACGCCCAGCGACAGCAGCAGGTTGTCGGTGACCTGCCACTTGTCTTCCAGGTAGTAGGCGTTCTGCTTGTTGTGCATGCTGGTCGTGTCGAAGTACTTCAGCTGCGACACGTAGTAGCCGCAGTTGCTCGACGCGCCGAGCGGGATGCCCGTGCCGCCTTCGTCCTTCGGGATGCCGTCGCCGTCATGCAGCGGGGCGCCCTGGCAGGTCGCCGCGCTCTCGCCGGTCGGACCGACGTCCAGGCCGCGCGAGATGTTGCTCTTGTCGCTGGCCGCCTTGGCGTAGCCCCAGTACGGCGCAACCTGCGTGGTGCCTTCGCCGACGCCTTCCAGCTTGGTGTTGTCCATGCCGAGCGTGAAGGTGTGGTCGCCGAACAGCCACTCCAGCTCGACGCGGAGGCCATCCGTGTAGTCGCTGGTGTTCTTGGCGGCGCGGTAGGTCTGCTGGTTGTTGCGGATCGGGGTGCCGCCGTTGATGTCCTTGTTCTGCGCGGTGACGCCCGCGATGAACGGAAGGCCGGTCAGGTACGGATCGCTGTTGTAGCGGTTGCGCGAACGACCATAGGTCGCGCTCAGCGTCAGGCTGTCGGTCAGGTAACCGGTGTACTTCAGGATCGAGAACTCGGTGTTCGAGCTCGTGCCCGTCGCCGGCTGCTTGTACTCGCCGTACTCGTACGCGTCCCAATCCCAGCCGTAGGTCTTGCCGGTCTCGTCGTACTTCTCGGCGACGTAGGTGGCCTCGAGCAGGTTGTTGTCGTTGATGTTCCAGTTCAGCTTGGCGTAGACCTTCGGATCATCCGACTCGAACTTGCTGGCCGTGGTGCTGAAGAAGCCGCCCGGCGAGTTGCGATGGCCCTTGGTGGTCTCGGCCGACACGAAGAAGAACAGCTTGTCCTTCAGCAGCGGGCCGCCGACGTACGCGGAGTACACGGTCTCCCAGGACAGGCGGTCGCGGCCGCTGTCGTAGGCGACGCCCGGCAGGGTGTTGTCGGTGTAACGGCTGATCGTGTCCGGCAGCGGATCGAAGCTGGAGTACCAGCGATCCGGACGCTCGGCCTTCAGGCTCTTCGGGGTGTAGACGATCTGGCCGCCGAACTGCCAGTCGTTGGTGCCGCTCTTGCCGATCTGGCTGATCACGCCGCCCGACGAACGGCCGTACTTCGCGCCGTAGCCGCCGGTGTAGGTCTCCTGCTGCTCGATCGAGCCGTACGGCAGCGAGAAGCCGCCGACGTTGGTCATCGGGTTGCCGGAGAAGTAGCCGTTGAGGTAGTAGGCGTTCTCGGCGACGGACGAACCGCCGAACGAGATCTCGCCACCGAAGAACGTACCGTTGCCGGTCACGGCGCCGGGGGCCAGCAGCGCGATCGACTCGGCCGAACGCGGCATCGGCAGGCGACGCAGCTCTTCGGCGGTGATGACGGTGCGGGTGTCGGTCGCGGTCACGTCGATCGACGGGACGTTGGAGCCGACGACGGTCACGGCACCGAGGGTGGTGGCGCCGCCGAACGAAACGTTCGCGCTGCTGCCGACGACCACGGTGACCTGGCGCTGGTCGCCACCGGAGGTGATGGTGTACTGGCCGACCGGCAGGTTGCTGGCGGCGTAACGGCCGTCGGCATCCGCGGTGACCGTACGGGTCAGGCCGCTGTTGTTGGTGATGGTGACGGTGGAGCCCGCCGGCGCCTGGCCGAAGACGCTACCGGTGGTGCTCTGCGCCTGCACGCCGCCGGCGACGCACAGACCGAGTGCAACGGTCAGCGTGCTCCGC
This sequence comes from Luteimonas sp., assembly GCA_040255375.1. Taxonomy (GTDB): domain Bacteria; phylum Pseudomonadota; class Gammaproteobacteria; order Xanthomonadales; family Xanthomonadaceae; genus Cognatiluteimonas. The sequence continues at coordinate 8,388 of JBDZUW010000082.1, forward strand.
TTCAGGCCTTTGGCAAGGTAGTTAGAAGCCATTCTGTGAACCCCCATATGGGACTTGTTGTGACCAATGGATGTACATGTACGTCCGGCCCGTGATGGCCCGACCGCCCGACTATAGAACACCCAACAAATCCTTAACAACCCCCTCACGAAAACTTCCCTGTTCCGCCAATCTATGCTGCGGCGCACCAAAACAAAGGGCATGCTGCAACGCAGCATGCCCTCGTTTGCCCGCCGCTAGCCCGGCCCGGGGCCGGGCCAACCCTGTCACCCGCCCAGCGCGGCCGCGATCCGGCGCTGCTCCGCCGCCAGGGCAGCGGGCATGCGGTCCCCGTACTCCGCCAGGAACTCCCCGATCGCCGCGAATTCGGCCCGCCAGCCCTCCTGGTCGAAGCCGAACAGGACCTCGCGCGCCTCGTCCGACAGGGCCAGGCCCGCCAGGTCGACGTCCTCGACCAGCGGCAGGCGTCCGACCGGCGTTTCGGCCGCGCCGGCGCGCCCCTCGACGCGGTCGATCATCCACTCCAGCACGCGCAGGTTGTCGCCGAACCCCGGCCACAGGAAGGAACCGTCGGCGCCCTTGCGGAACCAGTTGACGTGGAAGACCTTCGGCAGCCGCGCGCCTTCCCGGTCGAACGACAGCCAGTGCGCGAAGTAGTCGGCGAAGTTGTAGCCGCAGAACGGCTTCATCGCCATCGGGTCGCGGCGCAT
>JBDZUW010000083.1:0-9085 GCA_040255375.1 Luteimonas sp.
CGGCGGACCACACACACGCATTCGCGGCGCCCAGCCCCGAAGCGATCACGGCGTGTCCCGGAAGGGCCTGCGCACTCCGCGGCGACCCTCGCCCGAAGCAAAGCAGTCCCCGCACGCTTCCGCCGCCCAGCCCCGAAGGCAATGGCCGCCCACCGCGTCAGGCGGGAAGGTCGAAGAGGAGGACGTCGGCGCCTTCGCCGGTGAGGTGGACGGGCGCGGACTCCTCGGCGAAACCGAGCGCGTCGCCGGCCGCGAGCTCGCGGTCGCCCGCGCGGACGCGGCCCTTCGCCACGTGGAGCCAATAGCGTCGCGCGGGGTCGGGGGTGAATTCGACGGCCGCGCCCGCGTCGAGCAGCGCGCCGCGCAGCCAGGCCTGCTGGCGGATCGCCAGGCTGCCCTCGGCACCATCCGGCGAGGCCAGCAGCGCCCAGCGCCCGCGCCGGCCGGCCGGATCGAACGCGCGCTGGTCGTAGGCCGGCGGCGCGTTGACGCGGTCGGGCTGGATCCAGACCTGCAGGAAGTGCGCGGGCGCGTCCTGCGATGCGTTGTACTCGCTGTGCTCGATGCCGTGGCCCGCCGACATCCACTGCACTTCGCCCGGGCGGAGCACGCCGCCGCCGCCCGAATCGTCGCGATGCGCGAGCGCGCCCGACAGCACGTAGCTCAGGATCTCCATGTTCGCGTGGTGGTGCGGCGCGAAGCCGCCGCCCGGCGCGACGCGGTCCTCGTTGATCACGCGCAGCGGACCGAAGCCCATCCACCGCGGATCGTGGTAATGGCCGAACGAGAACGTGTGCCGGCTGTCGAGCCAGCCGGTGCGGGCGATGCCGCGCGCGGACGCCGGGCGTTCGACGATCATGGCCGCGTCACTGCGCCTTCTTTTCGGCGCCGGCTTCGGTGGTGATGCGCAGCGCGATCTCGTCGCTCACCATCGGCACGTACCTGTCGATGCCGAAGTCGGAACGCTTGATCGTCGCGGTCGCGTCGAAGCCGATCGCGTCGGCCTTGCTCATCGGATGGGGAGCGGCCTTGTTGAGCTTCACGTCCAGCACGACCGGCTTCTGCACACCGTGCAGGTCGAGCGTGCCGACCACTTCCAGGCGGCCTTCGCCGAGCGCCTTCACCGACGCGCTGCGGAACGTGGCCTGCGGATACTTTTCCGCGTCGAAGAAATCGGCGGTCTTCAGGTGCTCGGTGAGCTTCGGCGCGAACGCGTCGAGGCCCGACATGGGCAGCACGACCTCGACCGACGATTTCTCCGGCGCGGCGGCGTCGTACACGATGGTGCCGGTGGCGCCGCCGAAATTGGCGCTGGGGTTGGAGTAGCCGAAATGGTTCCAGGTGGCCAGGACCACGGTGTGGCCCGGATCGATGCGATAGGCCACGCCCTCGGCGAAGGCGGGGGCGGCGAAGGCCGCGGCCAGCGAGGTCGCGAGCACGGCGGTGGAAAGGAAGCGCTTGGTCATGGGGGAATCTCCGGAAAGGTTCATTCGATGCGGCAGGCTTCGTCGAAGCCCAGGCGCGGCGCGCGCGGATGCACGCTGGCCGGATCGCCGCGGCCGAGGTTGACGAGGAAGTTGGACCGGATCGCGGTGCCGGCGAAGAACGCCGCGTCGAGCTTGTCGCGGTCGAAGCCGGACATCGGCCCGCAGTCCAGGCCGAGCGCGCGCGCGGCGAGGATCAGGTACGCGCCCTCCAGGCTGCTGCTGCGCAACGCGGTGCGGTACAGCTCGTCCTCGGGCATCTCCGAGAACCAGGGCCGCGCCTCGGTGTGCGGGGCGAGCACCGGCATCTTGTCGTAGAAGGCCATGTCGTACGCGACGATGGCCGTGCACGGCGCGGCCATGGTCTTGGCGTAGTTGCCCTTGTCCAGCGTGGGCCCGAGCTTCGCCTTGCCCTCGGCCGAGCGCACGAACACGAAGCGCGCCGGGCAGGTGTTGGTCTGGGTCGGCCCGAACTTCATCAGGTCGTAGAGCCGATGCAGCAGCGCGTCGTCGACCTCGCCGGTGAAGGCGTTGTAGGTGCGGGCCTTGAGGAACAACTGCTCCAGGGCCTGCGGCGCGAGCGCCTCGCGGAACGGCGTGTCGGACATCGTGGTCTGGCCTTCGGTTCGATCCATCGTCCGGCAAGTGTAGAGTGTCGGCCTGTCGATTACCGCCCCGCCGCCGCAACGGACGGTCGCAACCATGGAACGATCCCCGCACGACGACGCCGGCGGCACCCGGGCCATCAGCGACGGCCGCGCCGGCAACGCGCGCCAGGCGCTGGCGCTCGCGCGCGCCCTCGACGCTTCCGCCGGCGAGTGCGTGCTCGCGCCGCGCCGGCCCTGGCGCTGGTGCGCGCCGCGGCGGTTGCCTGGCGATCGCGCGGCCTTCGGCGCGGATTTCGCCTCGCTGCTGGCGCGACCGCCGGCGGTCGCGGTGGGCTGCGGCCGCCAGGCTGCGCTGGCGACGCGCCTGCTGCGCGAACGCGGCGCGCGTGCCGTGCAGATCCTAGATCCGCGGCTCGCACCGGCGTACTGGGACATCGTGGTGGTGCCGGAGCACGACCGCGTGCGCGGCGACAATGTCGTGACCCTGCTCGGCAGCCTCAATCCGGTGGACGACGCGTGGCTGGAAAGCGCGCGTGCGCGGTTCCCCGGGCCCGGCGCCTTCGACGGGCCGCGCACGGCGCTGCTGGTCGGCGGCCCGACGGCGCAGGCGCGCTACGACCGGCGCGAACTGACGGCGTGGCTCGACGCGATCGACGCGATCCTCGCCCGCGACGGCGGCACGCTGATGGTGAGCGCGTCGCGGCGCACGCCGGCGCGCTTCCGCGCGCGGCTGCGCGAGCGCTGCGCGGGGCGCGCGGCGCTGTCGTGGCTCGACGCGGGCGACGGCGAGAACCCCTACCCCGGCCTGCTCGCGTGGGCCGACCGCATCGTCTGCACGCCCGATTCGGTGAACATGCTGTCGGAAGCGGCGGCCACCCGCGCGCCGGTGTTCGTCGCTGATCCGGGCATCGCGCAGGGCCGGCTGCGCGCGTTCCTGGAGGCCCTGTCCGCGCGCGGGCGCATCCGACCGCTGGACGGGGCGATGGCGCGCTTCGCCGTGGAACCGCTGCGCGAGACCGCGCGCGTGGCCGCCGAGGTGCGGCGGAGGCTCGAGGCAGGTTGAGGGTCAGCCCAGGCCGGCAGCATCCCTGGCGGCGCGGACCGCTGCGCGCGCGCCCTCGATCGCCTCGTCCTCGGGCACCAGCCGCGCGCGCCGGTCGAGCGTGCAGCGCAGCCCGGCATCGAGCAGCACCGCATGCGCCTCGCGCAGCGGCGCGCACGCTTCCCGCGCGAACGCGCCCGCGTCGCACGCGGCCTGCAACAGCCCGGGCGTGTCGCGCGGACCGAGCAGCGCGGGGGCGCGCGCGGCATCGCGCAACACCAGGAACTGCAACAGGAATTCCAGGTCGACGAGGCCGCCTTCGCCCTGCTTGAGGTCGAAACGCCCCGGGGCGGAGCGGTCCAGTTCGCCGCGCATGCGGGCACGCATCGCGGCGACGTCCGCGCGCAGCGCGCCGGTATCGCGCGCGCGGGCCAGCACTTCGGCGCGCACCGCGTCGAACCGCGCGCACAAGGCGGCATCGCCGGCGACGCAGCGCGCGCGCACCAGCGCTTGGTGCTCCCAGGTCCATGCGCGCTGCCGCTGGTATTCGGCGAAGCCGGCCAATGGCGACACCAGCAGGCCCTTCGCGCCGTCCGGGCGCAGGCGCACATCGACGTCGAACAGGCGGCCGGCCGCGGTCACCGTCCCCAGCAGCGCCACGATCTTCTGCGCGAGGCGGGCGAACCAGCGCGCCGCGTCGAGCGGGCGCGCGCCGCCGGAAGCGGCCTCGCCGTCGGCCTCGTACAGGAACACGAGGTCGAGGTCGGAGCCGAAGCCCAGTTCTTCCCCGCCGAGGCTGCCGTAGCCGACCACCGCGAAGCGCGCGCCGGGCAGCGCGCCGTGCGCCGCGAGCAGCTCGCGCGACGCGAGCTCCAGCACGACCGCGACCACGGCATCGGCGAGCCAGGCGAGCTGGCGCACGCTGTCCTGCGCGCCCTGGCGCGCGTCGAGCGTGGCCAGCGCGATGCGGAAGCTCAGCGCCTGGCGGATCTCGTTGAGCGCGAGCAATGCGGCCTCCGGGTCCTCGTGCGCGAGCGCGGCGTCGCAGGCTTCGCGCAGCGCCTCGCGCCCCGGCAGGGGGCCCGCCGCGCGCGCGTCGAGCAATTCGTCCAGCAGGAGCGGGTGCGCGGCGAGGCGCTCGCCGAGCAGCGCGCTGCGCGCGAGCACGGAAACCAGTCGCTGCAGCGCGGCCGGCTGTTCGTCGAGCAGCGCCAGGTAGCTCGCGCGGCGCAGGATGTTGTGCAGCAGCGGCAGCAGCCGCCGCAGCGCGGCGTCGGGTTGCGGCGAGGCTGCCGCGCCGTCGAGCAACGCGGGCAGGACCCGGTCGAGGCGCGCGCGCGCGGCATCCGACAGCGCCCGCCTCGCCGGCGCGCGCGAGAGGTCGCGGAGCGCGGCGTCGAGCCCGGGCGCATCCTCGAAACCCGCGTCCGCCAGCGCCTGCGCGTCGCCGGCATCGGGCAGGCCGCGCCAGTACAGCGCCAGCGCATTGGGCGCGCCGGTACGCCGCCGCGGCGCGAGCAAGGCGGCGAATTCCGCGGCCACGCGCGCGCGGGTCGCGTCGAGCTCCGAGCGCAGCGCCGCCCAGTCCGCGAACCCGAGCCCCGCCGCGATCCGCGCGCGGTCGAGCGGATCGGCCGGCAGCGCGTGCACCTGCGCGTCGCGCAGCATCTGCAGGCGATTTTCGACACGGCGCAGGAAGCGGTACGACGACGCCAGCATCGCTCCCGCCCCGGCAGCGACGTGCCCGGCCGCCACCAGCGCCTGCAGCGCGCGCTGCAGGCCGCGCTCGCGCAGCGCCGGCTCGCGCCCGCCGCGGATCAGCTGCAGGGCCTGCACCAGGAACTCGATCTCGCGGATGCCGCCGGGCCCGCGCTTCACGTCGTCGGCGAGGTCCTTGCGCGCGACTTCCGCCGCGATCGCCGCCTTCATCTCGCGCAGTCCGTCGAGCGCGCCGTAGTCGAGGTAGCGCCGGTACACGAACGGACGCAGCGCCTCGAGGAAGCGTTCGCCCGCGGGGAGGTCGCCGGCGACCGGCCGCGCCTTCTGCCAGGCGTAACGCTCCCAGTCGCGGCCTTCGCGCTGGTAGTACAGCTCCATCGCGGCGAACGACCAGGCGACGCGCCCCGCGTTGCCGAACGGCCGCAGCCGCAGGTCGACGCGATGGCTGAAGCCCTCCGCGGTCACTTCGTCGAGCAGCTTCGCGAGCTGCTGGCCGAGGCGCCCGTAGTACTGCTCGGCCGCGAGCGGGCGCGCGCCGTCGCTCTCGCCGTCCTCTTCGTAGCCGTAGACCAGGTCGACGTCGGAGGAGAAGTTCAGCTCGCCGCCGCCGAGCTTGCCCAGCGCGAACACCACCAGCCGCTGCGGCGCGCCGTCGGCGCGGCGCACGTGGCCATGGCGTTCGGCGTAGTCGGCTTCGAGCGCGGCGAGCGCGATCCGCAGGCAGTCGTCCGCGAGCGCGGTGCTGCCGGCGAGCGTGGCGTCCACGTCGTCGAGGTCGAGCACGTCGCGCCAGGCCAGGCGCGCGGACATCGCGGCGCGGTGCCGCCGCAGCAACGCGCCCCACTCGGCGCGGTTGCCGGCATCGAGCACCGGCGGCGCAGGCGCGGGTTCGCCGGCAACCAGGCCCGCGAGCACCCGTGGCTGGCGCGCGAACGTGGCGATGGCGAAATCGCTGGCGACGGCGACGCGCGCGACCTGCGCCGCGACGGCGGGATCGTCCAGCAAGGGCTGCAGCTCCGGTGCGCCCGCGCGCAGCCGCTGCAGCGCGCGCGCTGCGACCGCATCGAGATCGACGGCATCGGGGTCGGCGGCGGTGCTCATGGGCAGCGCAAATAAAAAGCCCGCCCCGGACGAACCGGTTGCGGGCCTGCTCCCTCCCCCACGTCGGGATGCGGGTCCATCGTGAAGGAATCGTTAGCGACGATGCACGCTGCAGTGCAAAAAAGAACTGAACAGTTCAGGATCGCAGCTTCGGGCGGGGTCATTCGGGGCGGGGACCACGCCGCAGGTCGCGCAGGATCTCGCGCGCGGCGTTGCGTCCGGGCAGGCCGGTCACGCCGCCACCGGGGTGCGTACCCGAACCGCACAGGTAGAGGCCGGGCAGCGCGCCGCGGTAATTGCCCTGGCCGAGCAGCGGGCGGGCGCTGAAGAGCTGGTCCGGGCCCAGCGAGCCGTGGAAGATGTCGCCGCCGACCAGGCCGAACTCGCGCTCGAGGTCCAGCGGGGACAGCGCGCGGTAACCGAGCACGCTGCGGCGGAAGTTCGGCGCATGGGCGTCCACGGTGTCGATCATCAGGTTCGCGACGGTGTCGCGGTGCGCATCCCAGCCACCATCGACCTCCGGGTGGACGTGCTGGCAGAACAGGCTGGCCACATGTTGTCCCGGCGGCGCCAACGTATCGTCCAGGGTCGAGGAGATCACCAGCTCCACGATCGGCGCGCGCGCCCAGCCCGGGTTGTGCTGCTTCGACTTCGCATCGAAGTAGGCCTGCTCGAAATAGCGCAGCGACGGCCCGACGAGGATGCCGCTCTGGTGGTGCGGCTGCAGGTGCGTGCCGGGCGCGGCGGTGAAGTCGGGAAGCTCCGACAGCGCGACGTTCATCCGGAACGTGCCCGAGCCGCAGCGGTAGCGGTCCATGCGCTCGGCGACGTCGGCGTCCAGCGATTCGCGCGGCACGAGCCGCTGGTAGAGCAGCTTCGGGTTGAGGTTGGAAGCCACGGTCTTCGCGCGCAGCTCGCGCCCGTCGGCAAGGCGCACGCCGACCGCGCGGCCGCCCTCGACCAGCACCTGCGCGACGGCCGCATCGGTCTCGATCGCGACGCCACGCGCCTCGCATTCCCTGCGCATCGCCTGGGTGATCGCGCCCATGCCGCCGATCGCGTGGCCCCACGCGCCGGTCTTGCCGTTGACCTCGCCGAACACGTGGTGCAGCAGTACGTACGCGCTGCCGGGCGTGTACGGGCTCGCGAAGTTGCCGACCACCGAATCCCAGCCGAGCACCGCCTTCAGCGGCTCCGATTCGAACCAGGCGTCGAGCAGTTCGCCGGCGGATTTCGCGAACAGGTCGAGCAGGTCGCGGCGGCCCTGCATGTCGAGGTGCTTCAGCTGCTTCGCCACCGTGTACGAGGCGAGCCAGTCGGCGAGCACGAAATGGTCGGAGACGTTCGGCGGCGTGCGCGGCATCAGCTCGCGCAGCACCGCGACGACGCGGTCGAGCATCGCGTAATAGGCCGGGAGCCGCTCGGCGTCGCGCAGCGACCACTTCGCCACTTCGGCCTGGCCGTGCTCGCCGCCGAGGCGGAAACTGCGCCCGTCCGGCAGCGGCAGGAAGTTGGCGTACGGCCGCTCGACCACGCGCAACCCGTGCTGCTGCAGGCGCAGGTCGCGGATCACCATCGGGTTGAGCAGGCTGACCGTGTAGCTCGCGGTCGAATTGCGGAAGCCGGGATGGAATTCCTCGGTGACCGCCGCGCCGCCGACCACGCCGCGGCGCTCCAGCACGCGCACCTTCAGCCCGGCCGCGGCGAGGTAGGCCGCGCACACCAGCCCGTTGTGCCCGCCCCCGATGACCAGTACGTCCGAATCCGCCCGCGCGTTCATGCCGAAAGCATCGCACGGAACCCCGTTCCAAAGAAAAAGCCCCGCCGGAGCGGGGCTTCTTCTTTTGGGCCTAGCCCCCGAGTCGGGGGCGGTCGCCGCCGCAGGCGGCGAAGGCCGGGGGTGGCGCTGCGCCAATTTTTAAGTTCGCTCCGCGAACTTAAAAATCCATGCCGCCCATGCCACCCATGCCGCCGCCCGGCGGCATCGCCGGCTCTTCCTTCTTCGGCGCCTCGGCGACCATCGCCTCGGTGGTGATCATCAGGCCGGCGATCGACGCCGCGTTCTGCAGCGCGGTGCGGGTGACCTTGGTCGGGTCCAGGATGCCGAACGCGACCATGTCGCCGAACTCGCCGTTGGCGGCGTTGTAGCCGAAGTTGCCCGAACCGTCCTTCACCTTGTTGACGATGACCGACGGCTCTTCGCCGGCGTTGGTGACGATCTCGCGCAGCGGGGCTTCCATCGCGCGCAGGGCGATCTGGATGCCGTGGGTCTGGTCCTCGTTGGCGCCCTTCAGCGACTCGATCGCCGCCTTCGCGCGCAGCAGGGCCACGCCGCCGCCCGGGACCACGCCCTCTTCCACCGCGGCGCGGGTCGCGTGCAGCGCATCTTCCACGCGGGCCTTCTTCTCCTTCATCTCGATCTCGGTCGACGCGCCGACCTTGATCACGGCCACGCCGCCGGCGAGCTTGGCGACGCGCTCCTGCAGCTTCTCGCGGTCGTAGTCGGAGGTGGTCTCCTCGATCTGCGCCTTGATCTGCTTGATCCGGCCCTCGATGCCCGAGGTGTCGCCGGCGCCGTCGATGATGGTGGTGTTCTCCTTGGAGACCTGCACCTTCTTCGCGCGGCCGAGATCCTTGATCGTCGCCTTCTCGAGCTGCAGGCCGACTTCCTCGGAGATCACGGTGCCGCCGGTGAGGATCGCCATGTCCTCCAGCATCGCCTTGCGGCGGTCGCCGAAGCCCGGCGCCTTGACCGCGCACACCTTGACGATGCCGCGGATGGTGTTGACGACGAGCGTGGCCAGGGCCTCGCCCTCGACTTCCTCGGCGACGATCAGCAGCGGCTTGCCGGCCTTGGCCACGCCCTCGAGGACGGGCAGCAGGTCGCGCACGTTGGAGATCTTCTTGTCGTGCAGCAGGATGAAGGGATCGTCCAGCTCGGCCGACATCGACTGCTGGTTGTTGATGAAGTACGGCGACAGGTAGCCGCGGTCGAACTGCATGCCCTCGACGACGTCGAGCTCGTTCTCCAGGCCCGAGCCTTCCTCGACCGTGATCACGCCTTCCTTGCCGACCTTCTTCATCGCGTCGGCGATGATGTTGCCGATCGACTCGTCGGAGTTGGCGGAGAT
>JBDZUW010000183.1:0-1922 GCA_040255375.1 Luteimonas sp.
TGCATCATCGCGTTGGCCAGCTCGCCGTCGGTGGTGAGCAGCAGCAGGCCGGTGGTGTTGATGTCGAGGCGGCCGATCGCGATCCAGCGCGCGCCCTTCAGCGCGGGCAGCGCGTCGAAGATCGTCGGGCGGCCCTCGGGATCCTCGCGGGTGGTCACTTCGCCTTCCGGCTTGTTGTACATCAGCACGCGCGCCGGCTCGGTCAGCGCGCTGGCGACGAAGGTGCGGCCGTCGATCTCGATCTTGTCGCCGCCGGCGACGCTCATGCCGACCGTGGCGACCTCGCCGTTGACGCGCACGAGGCCGTCGGCGATGCGCTGCTCCAGCGCGCGGCGCGAGCCGAGGCCGGCCTGCGCGAGCACCTTGTGCAGGCGCTCCTCGAGCCGCGGCGCCGCGGCGGCTTCGGTTTCGGCGCCGCGCTTCAGCGTGAGGCGGCGGGGTCCGATGGGGGTTTTCTCGCTCATTGTTCCTGTTGCTCCGACGATGCCATCGCGGCGTCGTCATCGGTCTCCGCCGCATCGGCGGGGGTGGGGGCTTCGTCGTTGTTGTCGTTGTCGTTGTCGGCGGCGGCCTCGAGCGAGACGTCGCCGAGCGGCATCGCGCCGTCCTCGCCCGCGGCGGGCTCGAACGACAGCTGCGGCTCCAGTTCGCCGATCTCCTTCAGTTCGGAGAGCGGCGGCAGGTCCTCCAGGCGCTTGAGGCCGAAGTAGTCGAGGAAGCCCTTGGTGGTGGCCAGCAGTTCCGGCTTGCCGGGCACGTCGCGATGGCCGACGACGCGGATCCACTCGCGTTCCTCGAGCGCCTTGATGATGTTGCTGTTCACCGCCACGCCGCGGACCTGTTCGATCTCGCCGCGGGTGATCGGCTGGCGGTACGCGATCAGCGCGAGCGTCTCCAGCGTCGCGCGCGTGTACTTCGTCTGCCGCTCCGCCCACAGCCGCGCGACCCAGGCGTGCACGTCGGCCTTGACCTGGTAGCGCCAGCCGGACGCGAGCTCGACCAGTTCGACGCCGCGCTCGGCGCAGCCCTCGACGAGCGCGGCGAGCGCCTGCTCGATGCTGCCTTCCGGCGCCGGCTCGTCCAGCGGGAACAGGCCCTTGAGCTGGACCACGGTCAGCGGCTGGTTCGCGGCGAGCAGGGCCGCCTCGACGATGCGGGTGATCAGGGTCTGGTCCATGGGCTCGGTGCGCAGGTCAGTCATGGGCGGGGGCATCGCTCGACGCGCCGTCGTTGGCGGCGTCGGCATCGTCGAACTCGCTGCTCAGGTTGAGGGTGGCGTCGCCGTCGCCCGAGGCGAGCGATTTCACGTAGATCGGCGCCAGCGGCGCTTCCTGCACGACGTCGAGCAGGTGCTCCTTCGCCAGCTCGAGGATGCTGAGGAAGGTCACGACCACGCCCAGGCGGCCCTCCGCGACCTCGAACAGCGACTCGAAGCGGTGGAACGCGCCATCGGACAGGCGCGCCAGCAATTCGCCCATGCGCTGGCGCACGCTGAGGGCGTCGCGCTTGATCGCGTGCTGCGTGTACAGCTCGGCGCGGCGCAGCACGTCGTGCAGCGCCAGCAGCATCTCGCGCAGGTCCACCGGCGGCGGCAGGCGCACCGCGGCGCGGTCGGGCACGAAGGCCGAGGCCGGCGTGGTGTCGCGGTCCTGGCGGGGCAGGGCGTCGAGGTCCTCGGCGGCCTGCTTGAAGCGCTCGTACTCCTGCAGGCGGCGGACCAGCTCGGCGCGCGGGTCGCCTTCCTCGTCCATGGCGAGCTCGGAGCGCGGCAGCAGCATCCGCGACTTGATCTCGGCGAGGATCGCGGCCATCACCAGGTATTCGGCCGCCAGCTCGAAGCGCATCTCGTGCATGGCCTGGATGTAGTCGACGTACTGGCGGGTGATCTCCGCCACCGGGATGTCGAGGATGTCCAGGTTCTG
>JBDZUW010000084.1:0-8864 GCA_040255375.1 Luteimonas sp.
GGCAAGCAGGACATCACCGCGCGCCTGATCCGCGCGATCGTCGCCGCCTGCAAGGCGGTGCCCGCGCTCAACGCCTGGTTCGACGGCCAGGCCCTGTCGCGCACGCTGCATCCGCACGTCGACATCGGCATCGCGGTGGACACCGACGACGGCCTGTTCGTGCCCGCGCTGCGCAACGCCGACATGCTCGACGCGCAGGGCGTGCGCGCCGGCATCCAGCGCCTGCGCGCGCAGGTCGAATCGCGCACGATCCCGGCGAGCGAGCTCGCGGGCTACACCATCTCGCTGTCGAACTTCGGCATGTTCGCGGGCCGCTACGCGACGCCGGTGGTGGTGCCGCCGTGCGTGGCGATCGTCGGCGCCGGCAAGCTCTCGCACGACGTGGTCGCGGTGATGGGCGGCATCGAGGTGCACCGCCGCATGCCGATCTCGCTGACCTTCGACCACCGCGCCGCCACCGGCGGCGAGGCCGCGCGCTTCCTCAAGGCGCTGCTCGACGACCTCGCGCTGCCGCAGTAGCGGCGGGAGCGGCGGGCGCCGCACGCACGCGGAAGGCCGGGCGCGAGCCCGGCCTTCTTCGTTTCGCGGCTAGCGATCGGACGGCGAGATCCACAGCCGGTCGTGGACGAGGTCGAAGGTGAGCCGCCAGTGCACGAGCACCGGCACGCCGATCACGCCGTCGTGGATCATGTCGCGCACGACCGCGCGCGTTTCCAGCGTTACGTCCGCATCCAGGCCCTGGTGGTCCTTGCCGGGCAGCGCCAGCGCGAACGGCTGCGGCTTGTCCGCCGAAGGATCCGCACCCGCGTCGGCGGCGATCGCGTCGCGCAGCAGCACCGGCGCGCCGCCGCCGCTGTCGATCTCCAGCCAAAGGTCGCCGCGCGCGGTCTTCGACAGCGCATAGGCGCCGAGGCCCTGCGCGCTGCTCCCGAATCGCGCAATGCGCACGGGCACCTCGATGGCGCCGGCGGTCCGCGCCGCGAGGCTTTCCGGCGTCTCGAACACGAGCGTCCCGGCGCGGAGGTCGAGCGTGAACACCTGCCCGTCGAGCGCATCCAGGGCGAGCGAGCCGTCCACGTCGGGCGCCTCCGGCGGCAGCAGCGGCTTGACGTCCAAGACTCCGATGGTCCGCGGCGCCAGCGCCGGCCCGCCCTGCAGGCCGATCGCGACCCCCTCGCATCGCGGCAGGTCGAGGCGCTCGCCGGTCAGGCGGAAACCGGTGATCCGCCCCCAGGGTTTGCATCCGATGCGTTCCGCGAATCCCGGTGTCGCAAAGGTGACGCCACCCCCCGTGTCGACGAGGAACGTGCCGCGCTTGCCGCCCACCGAGACCTGGACCGAGCGCAGCCGGCCCATGAAGTCGCCGAGTTCGATGGCGGCCGCCGATCCGCCTGCGGGCGCGGAGGAGACGGGAGCTGCCGCGCCCGCAGCGGGCGCAGCTGCTTGGGCAGGTGCCGCGATCAGCGCCGCGAGGAGGGCCGGCGTGGCCAGGAACAGGGGGGTGCGACGCATGGATGGCTCCGTTCGATGGTGTGTTGTTGTGATAGTACACTACATCATCAGATCGGACACATCAAGCTGGTGCCCACGCCACAATTGGCTCTCCCCTGCTCACCGGAGTCCCCCCATGTCCCATCGCAGCCGGCTCGCCGGATTCATCATCGACTGCCAGGTCGACGACCTCGACGGCGCGGCCGCGTTCTGGAGCGGCGCGCTGGGCATGCCCGTCGCCAACCCCCGCGCCGGCGACGACACCGCCGAGTACCAGCTGCTCGGCAACACGCCCGCGGACCTGCACGTCGAGCTGCAGAAGGTCGCGCACCCGTCCCGCGTCCACCTCGACATCGAATCCGACGACATCGATGCCGAAGCCGATCGCCTCGAGAAGCTGGGCGCGAAGCGCATCGGCTTCGTCAAGCGCTGGTGGGTGATGGAAGCGCCCAGCGGCCACCGCTTCTGCGTGGTGAAGATGCACCACCCGGAACGCGGCGCCGCGCCGAACGAGTGGCCGTAGGGACGGCGGCCGATCGCTGCTTCTACGCCCGGCGCAACCAAGCCCGGCGGACGAGGATGGCGACCACCAGGACCAGCAGGAACACGCCGTAGCCGGCCGACGTCGCCAGGATCTGCGGCCACATCGTGCCGTACTGCCGGTCCGCGTAGCCGTGCGCCCAGTGCAGCGTCGCGACGAACGCGAGCAGCGCGACCAGCAGCGCCACGGTGTCGAACACGCGGCGCCGCGCATGCCGCGGCTGGCGCGGATACATCCAGTACAGCGCCGCCAGGATCACGAACCACGGCGCGAACAGGAGCAGCGCCAGGTCGGGCATGCCCGAGAGGTTCATGCCTTCGCGTCCTTCGCGTCCTCCGCGGCCCGTAATGCGTCGAGCGCGGCACCGGCTTCCGCGGCATCCACGCCCTCGCCGAGCGCGATGTCCGCGTCGGCGCCGGCGAAGCCGTCGCGACGCAGCGCCGCGAGGCGCGCCCCGGCGTCCTTCGGCGATTCGAAGCCGCGGCTGAGCAGCAGCACCCGCTCGCCGTCCACCAGCTTGAAGTGGAAGCGCCCGTCGGCCTCGCGGTACTGCTTGAACACCGGCGATGCGGCCTTCGCCGCGGCCGCCTGCGACGCGCCCCCCGCTGCGCCGGCCGTCGCGACCTTGCCCAGGTCGCGCAGGCCCACCGCCTCGCGCAACCGCTGCAGGAACGGCACCGCATGCGACTGGCGCAAGCGCTGCGCGCCCTCGCGCAACTGCGCCTCGATGCGCTCCGGGTGCGCCATCAGCGCCTCGTAGCGTTCGCGCATCGGCGCGACCTCGGCGTCGATGCGCTCGAACAGCTTCTGCTTGGCGTCGCCCCAGCCGATGCCCTCCGCGTACGCCTGGCGCATGCCGGCGGTTTCGTCGGCGCTCGCGAACGCGCGATAGATCTCGAACAGCGCCGAGCCCTCGGTGTCCTTCGGCTCGCCGGGCGCGCGCGAATCGGTGACGATGGAGAGGATCAGCCTGCGCAGCTGTTCGCGCGGCGCGAACAGCGGGATCACGTTGTCGTAGCTCTTGCTCATCTTGCGGCCGTCGAGGCCGGGCAGCGTCGCCACCTGCTCCTCGATCGCCGCCTCGGGCAGCACGAAATGCGGCTCGCCGCCCGGCGCGCCGTACAGGTGGTTGAAGCGCTGCGCGAAATCGCGCGCCATCTCGATGTGCTGCACCTGGTCGCGGCCGACCGGCACCTTGTGCGCGTTGAACAGCAGGATGTCGGCCGCCATCAGCACCGGGTACATGTACAGCCCGGCGGTGACGCCCGCATCCGGATCCTCGCCCGCCGCCTCGTTGCGGTCGGTCGCCGCCTTGTAGGCATGCGCGCGGTTGAGAAGACCCTTGCCGGCGACGCAGGCGAGCAGCCAGGTCAGTTCGGTGGTTTCCGGGATGTCGGACTGGCGGTAGAACCGCACCTTGTCCGGATCGAGCCCGCACGCCAGCCAGGCCGCCGCGATCTCCAGGGTGGAGCGCTGCACGCGCGCGGGATCCTGGACCTTGATCAGCGCGTGGTAGTCGGCGAGGAAATAGAAGCTCTCGACGCCCGGCTGGCGGCTGGCCGCGAGCGCGGGCCGGATCGCGCCGACGTAGTTGCCCAGGTGGGGGGTGCCGGACGTGGTGATGCCGGTGAGGACGCGGGTCGTGGCCATGGCCCCAGTTTACCGGAGGCCCGCACGAAAAAGCCCGCGCGGCGCCGGGCGTCGCGCGGGCTTTCCGGTCGCCTCATCGCATCAGGAGTCGAGCGTGCGCTCGAAGTCGCGCACCTCGCTCTCCGCGCGGTCGCGTCCCCAGCCGTACTGTTCCTGCAGCTTGCCGGCGAGGTACTTGCTGTCGCCCTGCTGCACGTCGAACACGTCGTCGGTGAGCTCGCCCCACTTCTGCTGGGCCTTGCCCTTCAACTGCGTCCACTTGCCGGCGATGATGTCGTTGTTCATGCGTGCTGCTCCTCTCGATGGGGGAAGTCCGGCGCGAACGCCGGACCTCCATCATCGCCGCAACGACGTTGCCATCGGGTCAATGTTTCGTTGGTCAGCAGTTGCCCTGCACGTTGTCGGTGCAGTCGTGCGCGGTGTCCTGGATCGAATCGCCGGCGGACTCGAGGTCCTTGCCCATGCCGTCGACGGTATGGCACGCGCCGAGCGTGGCCATCAGCGAAAGCAGCAGCACCGCAAGCAGTTTCCGGTTGGTACGCATGGAATTCTCCTGTTCCTGGCCGAGCGGCGACACGCCCTCGTGCGGGCCCATGGAAGCCCGCGAGGCGTGAACGAAGCGTCGATCCGGCGACGGCGCGTCGGCCGCCGTTCAGGCGTCAGTCGCGCATCAGGGTGGACTTGCCGAACAGGCTTTCCACCAGGTCCACCGAGACGCGCGCGGTCTCGTTGCGATTGTCGAGCAGCGGGTTCAGCTCGACGATGTCGAGCGAACCGAGGCGGCCGCTGTCGGCGATCATCTCCATCACCAGCTGCGCCTCGCGGTAGTTCGGCCCGCCGGGCACGGTGGTGCCGACGCCCGGCGCGATCGAGGGATCGAGGAAGTCCACGTCGAAGCTGACGTGCAGGTGCGTGTTGGCGTCGACGCCGGACAGCGCTTCCTCCATCGTGCGCTTCATGCCGACTTCGTCGATGTAGCGCATGTCGTAGACATCGAGGCCGTATTGCTTGACGAGGCGCTTCTCGCCCTCGTCGACGGAGCGGATGCCGACCTGCCGCACCTCGGCCGGGCGCAGCGCGGGCGCGTCGCCGCCGAGGCGCACCAGCGCATCGGGGCCGATGCCGCACAGGCAGGCGACCGGCATGCCGTGGATGTTGCCGGAGGGCGTGACTTCGTGCGTGTTGAAGTCGGCGTGCGCGTCGAGCCAGAGCACGCGCAGCTGCTTGCCGCTCTCGCGGCAATGGCGCGCGACGGCGGTGATCGAGCCGATCCCGAGGCAATGGTCGCCACCGAGCATGATCGGCAGGCGGCCGCCGCGCAGCTCGGCGCCGACGGCGTCCATCACCGCGCGGTTCCAGGCGACGACTTCGTCGAGGTGCCGGTAGCCCGCGACGGGCGGCTGCCACGGATTGCGCGGACCGGCGAGGTCGCCGCGGTCGGCGACGTCGATGCCGCGCGCGGCGAGCGCCTCGCCGAGCCCGGCGATGCGCAGCGCGTCGGGACCCATCGATGCGCCGCGATGCCCCGCGCCGATGTCGGTGGGGACGCCGATCAGGGATACCTTCTTCAAGGCCTCGGTCGGATTGCGCGGGCTCATCGTCGCTCCAGGCTGGTGCCGGCACCCGGATTCGAACTGGGGACCTACCGCTTACAAGGCGGTTGCTCTACCAACTGAGCTATGCCGGCGTGGTTGGCGGGATTCTAGCGCACCGTGCCGGGAAGCCCGCCGCGCGCAGCGCCGCGCTGCGGCGAAGCGCGGCCGCTTCGCTGCCGTAGCGGCCGAGCGCGATCGTGTTCGCGTCGGCGCCTTCGCGCACGACCAGGTAATCGCCGAAGCCGGCTTCGCCGATGCGCGCGGCGGTCGCCTGCGCGGCTTCCGCGGACGGCAGCCTCGGGAGGTAGACGCGCCAGCCGGCGGCAGGGCCGGCACCGCCTTCGCAGGCGTCGCCACTGCCGGCGGCGATGGGCGCTGCAGGCACCGGTGCGCCCCCTGTCGGGACCGCCGCCATCGCTGCCGCGGATCCCGCGGCGGCGGCATCGCCGGCGAGGTGCAGGCGCGCCGCGCCCGGCGGCGGCGCGGGCGGCGACTCGGGCGCCGGCGGCGCATGCAGCCACCACCATGCCCCCGCACCGAGGTTGAGGACGACCAGCAGGACGATGGCGGCGCGCGTCAGCATCCGTCGATTCTATGCGGCCGCGCGCGCCCATTGCGCGAGGCCCTCGAGGACCAGCGCGGGCGCGTGCACCGCACCGGGCAACCGCGGCAGCAATGCGGGTGCGCCGCCGCCATGCACGAGCAGCGCCGGCGCACGCCCCAGGCGCGCGGCGGCCGCGCCGGCGCTCTGCGCGACCAGCGCGAGCGCCGCGCCCTCGCAACCGGACGCCAGGCCGTCGCCGGTATCGCCGGCGAACTCGACATAGGTGCCGCCCGTGGCGGGCAGCGCCGGCGCGCGTGCATGCAGGGCTTCGCGCATGAGCGCGGGCGAAGGCGCGATGCGGCCGCCCAGGTGCTGGCCACCATCCAGCAGGTCCACCGTCAGCGCGGTGCCCACGCCGACGACGAGCGACGAGGCCGCGCCGCGCGCGTGCGCGCCGAGCAGCGCAAGGAAGCGGTCCACGCCCAGGCGCGCCGGTTCCGCGTAGGCGATGCGCACGCCCGCGAAGACCGCGCACGTGCGCGCGACGTGGACGCGCCTGCAACGCGCGGCGAGGACCTCGACCAGCGCGGCGCGCACTGCGGGCGCGGCGACGCTCGCGATCCACGCGGCATCGCAGGCCGCCGGCAACCGCGCCTCCCAGCCCGGCGCGAATCCGTGGCCGTCGTGCGCCAGCGCCTGCATCGCGCCGAGGCTGCCGTCCGCATGCAGCGGCACCCACTTGAGCCGGCTGTTGCCGAGGTCGAACAACCAGTCGCGCGCGGCTTCCGCGCTCATGCGGCACGCACGCTCACGTCGCCCGCATGCACGGCGAAGGTCGCACCGCCGGCCTCGCGGACCTGCAGCGCGCCGTCGGCGCCGAGTCCGGTCGCGACGCCGTCGCGCACGCCATCGGGCGCATGCACGCGCACCGGCCTCCCGGCCAGCGCGTCGACGCGCGCGTAGCGCCGCAGGAACGGCGCGAGACCATCCGCATCGAAGGCATCGAACGCGGGGACCCAGTGGTCGAGCACCGCCGCGACCACGGCATTGCGCGATGGCGGCACGCCCCCGGCGAGACCGGCGAGGTCCGCCCAGGGCTGGTCGATCGCAGCGGCCTGCGCGGCGGGCATGGCCACGTTGAGCCCGAGCCCCACGACCGCGCGCGCCGGCCCGCCGCCCTCGCCGCCGCCCTCGACCAGCAGCCCGCCCAGCTTGTGCAGCCCGCCCGCCGGATCCACGACCACCAGGTCGTTCGGCCACTTCAGGCGCACCTGCGGGAAGCCGAGATCCTGCAGCGCTTCCGCCGCCGCCACGCCCGCCACGAGGCTGAGCCCCGCCAGCCGCGCCAGCCCGCCGCCGAAACGCCGCCCGAGCGACAGGTAGATGTTGGCCGCCAGCGGCGATGCCCAGCTCCGCCCGCGGCGCCCGCGGCCGCCGGTCTGGCGCTCGGCGAGCAGCACCGCGGCGCCGGTGCGCGGCGTCTCGCGCGCCAGCAGCGCCGAATTGGTGGAGTCGATGGTCCAGGCGACATCGAGCGTCGCGAGCCCGTCCCGGGCTGCCGGCGCCATCGCCGAACGGATCGCCGCCGGGTCGAGGAGCGCCACCGGCTGGGCCAGCGCATAGCCGCGACCCGGGCGGACCGCGATGTCCACGCCCGCGGCCCGCAGCGCCTCGATGTGCTTCCACACCGCTGCCCGGGTCTGGCCCGCTTCCCGCGCGAGTTCGGCCCCGCTCGCCGGGCCGCTGGCCAGGCGGGCAAGGAGATCGCGTTCGTTCATGGGAAAAGGACGGCTTGCGGCACCGCCGCAGTCTGCCGGAACGCCCCCCGCTTGTCTGCTGCAGGGCAGCATGCAACCTTCGGCACCCGCGCCGCATCCACGCTATAGTGCGGGACCGCTTCCGGCCCGTGCGTCCCCCGAGGATCGCCGCCATGACCGCATCGCGCCACACGCCCGCCCTGCTCGCGCTGAGCCTGCTGTTCGCCGCTTCCGCGGCGAGCGCCGGCAACGTGCAGCCGCGCATGCACGGGCCCGGCGGCGACGGCGGCGAATGCACCGCTGCCGATGCGGGCAGCGCGCCGGACGCGGCGGCGCCCGCCGCCAAGGCGGCGACCGCGACCACCGCCAAGCCGGTGGCCACCGCGCCTGCGCGGATCAAGCCCGTGGTGACCGTGCGCGGCGGGGGCGGCGGCGACGACGCGGCCAGCTCGCACGCGCCGCGCTGGCACAGCTTCCTGCCCGGCATGTTCCGCTGACGGGCGCGGTCCGGACGCGCGCAAGCGGTTGGCATTGCTGGATTCCCTGCTGCGGCGGCTGCGCCGCACTCCCGAACCGATCGATCCTGCGCTCTGGCGCGAAGCGGCCGCGTCGCTGCCGTGGCTGCGCGGCCTGACGCCCGACGCCGACGCGCGGCTCGCCGCCCTCGCCGCCGTCTTCCTGCGGCGCAAGGCGATCACCCCGCTCGGCGGCCTGGCGCTGTCGGACACCGACCATGTGCGGCTCGCCGCGCTGTGCAGCCTGCCGCTGCTCGGCTTCGGCGCCGAAGGCCTGCACGGATGGTCGCAGGTGCTCGTGTATCCGGATGCCTTCCGCGTCGACCGCAGCCACGTGGATGCCGCGGGCGTGCTGCACGAGTGGCAGGACGAGCTGATCGGCGAAGCCTGGGAGGCGGGCCCGCTCGTGCTGTCCTGGGCCGACGTGCAGGCCGACATCGCCGACCCGTGGAGCGGCTTCTGCGTGGTCGTGCACGAGATGGCGCACAAGCTCGACGCGCTCGACGGCGTGCTCGACGGCACGCCGCCGCTGCCGCGCGCGTGGCAGCGCGAGTGGGCGGCCGACTTCCAGCGCGCCTACGACGCGTTCGCGCGCGACGTGGACCGCGGGCGGCGGGTGGCGATCGACGAGTACGCGGCGGAGTCGCCCGAGGAATTCTTCGCGGTGTGCACGGAGTACCACTTCAGCGCGCCGAAGCGCCTGCAGCGCGCGATGCCCGCCGTCGCCGGCCACCTCGCGCGCCTCTACGCCTTCCGCCCCTGAAACCGCGC
>JBDZUW010000184.1:0-1894 GCA_040255375.1 Luteimonas sp.
CACCCGCGACCCGATGCCGCCGCTCGCGACGGCAAGGCGACGCAAGCGAAATAGCTGCCGGACGGGCGCAGGCAGGCCTACACGGTCGAGCTGGTGGGCCGCGACGGGACGACCAGCGCCTACGCGAAACACTGAGTTCGCGGGGCCTTGACTCCGGACCAGGGTCCGGGGTCCAGAATGCCCCCATGAAGATCGGAACCCTCGCAAGACGCGCCGATGTCGCCATCGACACCGTGCGCTACTACGAACGCCAGGGGCTGCTGCCGGCGCCGGTCCGGCTCGCCTCGGGCTACCGCGACTACGACGAGGACGACGTCTCGCGCCTGCGGTTCATCCGCCGCGCGAAGGCGCTCGGCTTCACCCTCGGCGAGATCGGCGAACTGCTGGACCTCTCGTCGCGGCGCGATGCCGACATGGCGGGCATGAAGTCCGCGGCGGAGCAGAAGCTCGCCGACGTCGACGCGAAGCTCGCCGAGCTGCAGCGCATCCGCGCGGGGCTCACCGCGCTGGTGGCGTCCTGCCCGGGGCACGGCGCGCTGGCGCACTGCCCGATCCTCGATGCGCTCGCCGGAGACGCGCGATGAGCCCGCACGGCCGCCAACACGACCATGCGGATCACGACCACGCGCATCAAGACCACGGCGGCACGGTCAAGGATCCGGTCTGCGGGATGACCGTGGACCCGGCGAAGACGCCGCACCACGCCATGCATGCCGGCGTCGAATACCACTTCTGCAATCCGCGCTGCCGCGAAAAGTTCGTCGCCGATCCGGCGAAGTACCTCGCCCCGGCGCCGCAACCGGCTCCGGTCGCGGTCGCGCCCGGCACGATCTACACCTGCCCGATGCATCCGGAAGTGCGCCGGGAAGGCCCCGGCACCTGCCCGATCTGCGGCATGGCGCTCGAGCCGGAGCTGCCTTCGCTGGACGACGAGGACAATCCGGAACTGCGCGATTTCTCCCGGCGCTTCCGGTGGACGCTGCCGCTGAGCGCCGCCGCGATGCTGCTCGCGATGGCCGGCGACCGGCTCGGCATCGCCGACGGCGCGACGCGCGGCTGGATCGAGCTGCTGCTCGCCACGCCGGTGGTGCTGTGGGCGGGCTGGCCGTTCTTCGAGCGTTGCCTGCAGTCGATCCGCAACCGCAGCCCCAACATGTGGACGCTCATCGGCATCGGCGTCGGCGCGGCCTACGGCTACAGCCTGGTCGCGACGGTGGCGCCGGGCCTGTTCCCGGCATCGTTCCGCGAACACGGCCGCGTCGCCGTGTACTTCGAGGCCGCGGCGGTGATCGTTTCGCTGACGCTGCTCGGCCAGCTGCTGGAGCTGCGCGCGCGGTCGAAGACGTCGGCGGCGATCAAGGCGCTGCTCGGCCTGGCGCCGAAGACCGCGCGCCGCCTGCGCGACGACGGCACCGAAGAGGACATCCCGCTCGGGCACGTCCACGTCGGCGACCGGCTGCGCGTGCGCCCCGGCGAGAAGGTTCCCGTCGACGGCGTCGTCGTCGACGGCCGCAGCAGCGTCGACGAATCCATGCTCACCGGCGAGCCGATGCCGGTGACGAAGGCGGTGGGCGACAAGGTCGTGGGCGCCACGCTCAACGGCACCGGCGCGCTGGTGATACGCGCGGAACAGGTCGGCTCGGCCACGGTGCTGGCGCGGATCGTGCAGCTGGTCGCGCAGGCGCAGCGCTCGCGCGCGCCGATGCAGCGCCTCGCCGACAAGGTGGCGTTCTGGTTCGTGCTGGCGGTGCTGGGCGTGGCGGTGGCGACGTTCTTCGCCTGGGGGCTGTTGGGCCCCGAACCGTCGTGGACCTACGCGGTGCTCAACGCCGTGTCCGTGCTGATCATCGCCTGCCCCTGCGCGCTCGGGCTGGCGACGCCGATGTCGATCATG
>JBDZUW010000085.1:0-8794 GCA_040255375.1 Luteimonas sp.
ATCGGGTTCATGGCCACGCCGCGGGTGACGGGCTTGAAGCCCATCCAGCGCATGCGGCCGGCCTTGCCGTAGTTGACGTTCTGCTGGTCCGGGTTGCTGACGGCGCCGATCGTCGCCATGCAATCGCCGTGGACCATGCGCAGTTCGCCCGAGCTCAGCTTGACCTGGGCGTAGCCGGCGTCCTTGCCGACCAACTGGGCGTAGGTGCCGGCCGAACGCGCCAGCTGGCCGCCCTTGCCGATCTTCAGCTCGATGTTGTGGATGATCGTGCCCACCGGCATGTTGCCCATCGGCATGGCGTTGCCCGGCTTGACGTCGACGCGCTGCCCGGCGATCACCGAATCGCCGACCTTGATGCGCTGCGGCGCCAGGATGTAGGCCAGCTCGCCGTCCTCGTAGCGCACCAGGGCGATGAAGGCGGAGCGGTTCGGATCGTATTCCAGCCGCTCGACCGTCGCCGGCACGTCGAACTTGCGCCGCTTGAAGTCGATGACGCGGTAACGCTGCTTGTGGCCGCCGCCGCGATGCGGGCCGGTGATGCGGCCGGTGTTGTTGCGACCGCCGGACTTCTTCTTGCCCTCGGTCAGAGCCTTCACCGGCTTGCCGCGCCACAGCTCGGAGCGGTCGACCAGGACCAGCTCGCGCAGCGACGGCGTCTTCGGCTTGTATGTCTTGAGCGCCATGGAATTCTACCTTCGCTTACAGACCGGTGGTCACGTCGATCTTGTGGCCTTCGGCCAGCGACACGACCGCCTTCTTGAAGTCGCTGCGCTGTCCGCGGCGGCCCCGGAACATCTTGGTCTTGCCCTTCTGGCGCAGCGTGTTGACCGCCGACACCTTGACCTTGAACAGACCTTCGACGGCCGCCTTGATCTCGGGCTTGGTGGCCTCGAGCGGCACGCGGAACGTGACCTGGCCGTGCTCGCCGCCGATCGTCGACTTCTCGGTGATGACCGGCGAACGGATGATGTCGTACATCCGCGCGCGGCTCAGCTTGACGGGCTCGCGCTTCGTCATTTCAGGCGCTCCTCGAGGTGCTTGACCGCATCGCGGGTGAGAACCAGCGTGTCGCGGCGGAGAATGTCGTAGACGTTGGCGCCCTGCTGCGGCAACACGTCGAGACCGACGATGTTGGCCGCCGCGCGAGCGAAATTGGTGTCGAGCGTCTCGCCGCCGATCACCAGAGCGCTGCCGATCCCGAGCTTCTCCAGCTTGGCCGACAGGGCCGAAGTGCGCGGCGCATCGAGGGCAGCGCTTTCCAGCACCACCAGCTTGCCTTCGACCGCCTTGGCCGACAGCGCCGTCTTCAGCGCCAGCTTGCGCACCTTCTTCGGCAGGTCGTGCGCATGGTCGCGCACCACCGGGCCGAACGCCTTGCCGCCGCCACGGAACTGCGGCGCCGCCTTGTTGCCA
Source organism: Luteimonas sp. (assembly GCA_040255375.1). Lineage (GTDB taxonomy): Bacteria > Pseudomonadota > Gammaproteobacteria > Xanthomonadales > Xanthomonadaceae > Cognatiluteimonas. The sequence continues at coordinate 1,414 of JBDZUW010000085.1, forward strand.
TGGCGCGCCTGGCCGGTGCCCTTCTGGGCGTAGACCTTCTTGGCGGTCGCCTTGATCTCCGAGCGGCCCTTCGACTTGTGGGTTCCGGCGCGGCGCTTGGCGAGCTGGTAATTCACCATGCGCGCCAGGATGTCCTTGCGGACCTCGAGGCCGAAAATGCCCTCCGGCAGATCGATGCTGCCGGCGGCGCTGCCGTCTAGATTCTTAACGTCCAGTTTCATGGCTGGTTATTCCTTGCTTTCGGCAGCCGGCGCTTCCGCCGCCGCATCGGCCGTCGCCGCGCCGCGCAGACCGGCCGGGAACGGCAGATCCTTCGGCGCCTTGCGCTTGACCGCGTCGCGCACCAGGACGTAGCCGCCGTCGTGACCCGGGATGGCGCCACGCACCATGATCAGGTTGCGATCGGCGTCGGTGGCGACGACCTTCAGGTTCAGCGTCGTCACCCGCTCGCTGCCCAGATGGCCGGCCATCTTCTTGTTCGGGAAGGTGCGGCCCGGATCCTGGCGATTGCCGGTCGAACCGTGCGAACGATGCGACACCGAAACGCCGTGGCTGGCCTCGAGGCCGCGGAAGTTCCAGCGCTTCATGGCGCCGGCGAAGCCCTTGCCGATCGAGGTGCCGGTGACGTCGACGAACTGGCCGGCGACGAAATGCTCGGCCGACAGCTCCGCGCCGACGTCGATCAGCGCGTCCGGCGATACCCGGAACTCGACCAGCTTGCGCTTCGGCTCGACCTTGGCCTTGGCATAGTGCCCGCGCATCGGCTTGGTCACGTTCTTCACCTTGGCCTGGCCGATGCCGAGCTGGACGGCGGCATAGCCGTCCTTCTCGGGCGTGCGCACGGCCACGACCTGCACGTTGTCAACCTTCAGCACGGTGACCGGCACGTCCTCACCCGCTTCGGTGAAGAAGCGCGTCATGCCGACCTTCTGCGCGATTAGACCGCTCCGCATTTCAATATTCCTTCGCTCTGCGCGCCGGTCAGTGGCCCAGCTTGATCTCGACGTCCACACCGGCCGCCAGATCCAGCTTCATCAGGGCATCGACCGTCTGCGGCGTCGGCTCGACGATGTCGAGCACCCGCTTGTGGGTCCGGATTTCGAACTGCTCGCGCGACTTCTTGTCGATGTGCGGCGAGCGGTTGACCGTGAACTTCTCGATCCGCGTCGGCAGCGGGATCGGCCCGCGCACGCGCGCGCCAGTCCGCTTGGCGGTGTTCACGATCTCGCTGGTCGACTGGTCGAGCACGCGATGATCGAAGGCCTTCAGCCTGATGCGGATGTTCTGACTTTCCATGGCTCTACGCTCGCTTCTCGCTGCAACGGCCCGGTCGCCCGGGCCGTCGTTGTGCTTTCGTTATTTGATGATCTTTGCGACGACGCCGGCGCCGACGGTGCGGCCGCCCTCGCGGATGGCGAAGCGCAGGCCCTCGTCCATGGCGATCGGCTGGATCAGGTCGACTTCCATCGACACGTTGTCACCCGGCATCACCATCTCCGTGCCCTCGGGAAGCTTCACGATCCCCGTAACGTCCGTCGTCCGGAAGTAGAACTGCGGACGGTAGTTGGTGAAGAACGGCGTGTGACGGCCACCCTCCTCCTTCGTCAGGATGTAGGCTTCCGCCATGAACTGCGTGTGCGGCGTGATCGAGCCCGGCGCCGCCAGAACCTGGCCACGCTCGACTTCCTCGCGCTTCGTGCCGCGCAGCAGCGCGCCGATGTTGTCGCCGGCCTCGCCCGAATCCAGCAGCTTGCGGAACATCTCGACGCCCGTGATCGTCGTCTTCGTCGTGTCCTTCAGACCCACGATCTCGACTTCGTCGCCGACCTTCACGATGCCGCGCTCGACGCGACCCGTCACAACCGTGCCGCGGCCCGAGATCGAGAACACGTCCTCGATCGGCATCAGGAACGGCTTGTCCTTCGGACGCGTCGGCTGCGGAATGTAGCTGTCCACCGATTCCATCAGCTTCAGGACCGCCTTGGCGCCCAGATCCGGATCCTTGTTCTCCAGCGCCATCAGCGCCGAGCCGCGGATCACCGGAACGTCGTCGCCCGGGAAGTCGTACTTCGACAGAAGCTCGCGAACCTCCATCTCGACCAGGTCCAGAAGCTCCGGATCGTCGACCATGTCGCACTTGTTCAGGAACACAACCAGCGCCGGAACGCCGACCTGGCGCGCCAGCAGGATGTGCTCGCGCGTCTGCGGCATCGGGCCGTCGGCCGCCGAAACCACCAGGATCGCGCCGTCCATCTGCGCCGCGCCCGTGATCATGTTCTTCACGTAGTCAGCGTGGCCCGGGCAGTCGACGTGCGCATAATGCCGGTTCGTCGTCTCGTACTCGACATGCGCCGTGTTGATCGTGATGCCGCGAGCCTTCTCCTCCGGCGCCTTGTCGATCATGTCGTAGGCCATGAACGTCGCGCCGCCGCTCTCCGCCAGCACCTTCGTGATCGCCGCCGTCAACGACGTCTTGCCATGGTCGACATGGCCGATCGTCCCGATGTTGCAGTGCGGCTTGTTCCGCTCGAACTTCGACTTGCTCATTGCCCTTCAATCCCTCTGAGATCGGGTTGATTCCGAATGCGACAACTCAGGCCAGCTTGGCCACGACTTCGTCGGCCACCGCCTGCGGCACGGCCGCATAGTGGTCGAACGTCATCGTGTAGGCCGCCCGTCCCTGGGTCATCGACCGCAGGGTATTGACGTAACCGAACATGTTGGCGAGCGGCACCATGGCGTTGATGACCTGCGCGTTGCCGCGCGCCTCCATGCCCTGGATCTGGCCGCGGCGGCTGTTCAGGTCGCCGATGCAGTCGCCCATGTATTCTTCCGGCGTCACCACTTCGACCTTCATGATCGGTTCGAGCAGTTTCGGCCCCGCCTTGGGAATGCCCTCGCGGAACGCCGCCCGCGCGGCGATTTCGAACGCCAGCACGCTCGAGTCGACGTCGTGGTAGGCGCCGTCGATCAGCGTCGCCTTGAAGTCGATCAGCGGGAAGCCGGCCAGGACGCCGCTGTCGCGCGAGGACTCAAGGCCCTTCTGGACGCCCGGGATGAATTCCTTCGGCACCGCGCCGCCGACGATCTCGCTCTCGAACTTGTAGCCGGCGCCGGGCTCCTGCGGCTCGAACACCAGCTTGACGCGGGCGAACTGGCCCGAACCGCCGCTCTGCTTCTTGTGGGTGTAGTCGATTTCGGCCCGCTTGGAGATGGTCTCGCGATAGGCCACCTGCGGCGCACCGACATTGCACTCGACCTTGTACTGCCGCTTCAGGATGTCGACCTTGATCTCGAGATGGAGCTCGCCCATCCCCTTGATCACGGTCTGACCGGACTCGGGGTCGGTCGTGACGCGGAAGGTCGGATCCTCCTGCGCCAGACGCGCCAGAGCCTGACCCATTTTCTCCTGGTCGGCCTTGGACTTCGGCTCCACCGCCAGCTCGATGACGGGATCGGGGAAATCCATGCGCTCGAGGATGATCGGGTTGCTGGGATCGCACAGCGTGTCGCCGGTGGTCACCGACTTCAGGCCGGCCAGGGCGACGATGTCGCCGGCGCGCGCCAGCTTGATGTCCTCGCGGTTGTTCGCATGCATCAGCAGCATGCGGCCGATCCGCTCGCGCTTGTCCTTGGTCGAATTCAGCACGCCGGACGCCGATTCCAGAATGCCCGAATAGATGCGGGTGAAGGTCAGCGAGCCGACGAAAGGATCGGTCATGATCTTGAACGCCAGCGCCGAGAACGGCGCATCGTCGCTGGTCGGCCGCGTATCGGGCTCTTCGCTGTCCATCTTGTGGCCCTTGACGTCGGGCACGTCGATCGGCGACGGAAGGAAGTCGATAACGGCGTCGAGCAGCGGCTGCACGCCCTTGTTCTTGAAGGCCGATCCGCAGAGAACCGGCACGAAGACGGCCGCGATCGTGCCCTTGCGGATGCACTTCTTCAGCGTTTCCAGATCGGGCTCCTGGCCGCCGAGATACGCCTCAAGCGCCTCGTCGTCCTGCTCGACCGCGGTTTCGAGCAGCTTGGTGCGGTACTCGCTGGCCTGGTCGGCCAGATTGGCCGGAATGTCGGTCTCGTAGAACTCGGCGCCGAGCGACTCGTCCTTCCACAGGATGGCCTTCATCTTCATCAGGTCGACGAGGCCGGCGAATTCGCTCTCGCTGCCGATCGGCAGCTGGCACACCAGCGGCTGCGCGCCCAAGCGGTCGACGATCATGTCGACGGTGCGGAAGAAGTTGGCGCCGGTGCGGTCCATCTTGTTGACGAAGCACATGCGCGGCACGTGGTACTTGTCGGCCTGACGCCAGACAGTCTCAGACTGCGGCTCGACGCCGGCGACCGAATCGAACACCGTCACGGCGCCGTCGAGAACGCGCAGGCTGCGCTCGACTTCGATGGTGAAGTCGACGTGGCCCGGGGTGTCGATGATGTTGATGCGGTGGTCGTTCCAGAAGCACGTCGTGGCGGCGGACGTGATGGTGATGCCGCGCTCCTGCTCCTGCTCCATCCAGTCCATCGTCGCGGCGCCGTCATGGACTTCGCCGATCTTGTACGACTTGCCGGTGTAGTAAAGGATTCGCTCGGTCGTCGTCGTCTTGCCAGCATCGATGTGGGCCATGATGCCGATGTTGCGATAGCGATCGATGGGAGTTTCACGCGACATGATCTGATCCTTTTCCCGCCTGCGGCCTTACCAGCGGTAATGGGCGAAAGCCTTGTTCGCCTCGGCCATGCGGTGGGTGTCTTCACGTTTCTTGACGGCGGCGCCGCGACGGTTGGCGGCGTCGAGCAGCTCGGCCGACAGCTTGTCGGTCATGCTGTGCTCGGAACGGCCGCGCGCCGACTGGATCAGCCAGCGAATCGCCAGCGCCTGGCGCCGCTCGGGACGCACTTCGACGGGAACCTGGTAGGTGGCGCCGCCGACGCGGCGGGAGCGCACTTCGATGGCCGGCTTGACGTTGTCCAGCGCCTCGTGGAACACGCGGACCGGATCCTGCTTGGCCTTGCGCTCGATGATCTCGAAGGCGCCATAGACGATCTGCTCGGCGACCGACTTCTTGCCGGCGCGCATCAGCGTGTTCATGAACTTGCTGACGACCAGGTCGTGGAACTTGGCATCCGGCAGCACTTCGCGCTTTTCAGCGGCGTGACGACGCGACATCGCGAGATCTCCTTACTTCGGCCGCTTGGCGCCGTACTTGGAACGGCGCTGCTTGCGGTCCTTCACGCCCTGGGTGTCGAGCGTGCCGCGAATGATGTGGTAGCGAACGCCGGGAAGGTCCTTGACGCGGCCGCCGCGGATCATCACCACCGAGTGTTCCTGCAGGTTATGGCCTTCGCCCGGAATGTAGCTGGTGACCTCGAAGCCGTTGGTGAGGCGCACGCGCGCCACCTTGCGCAGAGCGGAGTTCGGCTTCTTCGGCGTCGTCGTGTAGACGCGCGTGCAAACGCCACGCTTCTGCGGGCACGCCTCGAGCGCAGGCACCTTGTTGCGGGAGCCCGGCGCCTGGCGCGGCTTGCGGATCAGCTGGTTGATTGTCGGCATCCGTATCGAACCTCTGAGCATTCATTCGCCGCAAAACCTGCGCACCGGCCACGGGGAAATGACCAACCACTGCGTCGAAAATCGCTTATTCGACGCAAAACGCCGCGATGGCGAACAGCCGCTCGCGGGTTGGTTGGCCTGTCGTCACACCGGCCCGGTGCTTTAGCTCTACGGTATCTTTTGGCGGCTGCGTCTAGGCTTGCGCCTACTACCAGCCCCCCGAAAAAGATGGCGCAATCTATCGATGCGCCCCCTATGCGTCAAGCGCGGGGAAGCGATTTTTTTGAGGCCCGACAAGGCCCTGAACCGTCCCCTTACGCAGCTTGATTCGCCACACCGGGCAGTCGACGAAACAAAATTTCTATCCCATATCTTGGGGTCAAAAACGAAGGGAGCCGCTACCTTTCGATAGCGGCTCCCGGACGGTTTTAGGTCTGGAACTCAGGCGACCTTGTCGGAGGCATCCTCCAGCACTTCCTCGCCCGAGCCGTCGGCGCTCAGGATGTCCTGGTCGCGCTGGGCGGCGATCTCGCGCAGGCGGCGGACGACGCCGCCGGTGCCGGCCGGAATGAGGCGGCCGACGATCACGTTCTCCTTCAGGCCCAGAAGCGTATCGATCCGGCCCGACACGGCTGCCTCGGTCAGCACCCGGGTCGTCTCCTGGAAGGAGGCGGCCGAGATGAACGACTTGGTCTGCAGGCTGGCCTTGGTGATGCCCAGCAGCACCGGGGACGCCTTGGCCGGCTTCAGGTTCTCCGCCACCAGCTTGACGTTGGCCTCGTCGAACTCCGACTTGTCGACCTGCTCGCCGACCAGGAAGGTCGACTCGCCTGGCTCGGTGATCTCCACCTTCTGCAGCATCTGCCGGCAGATGACCTCGATGTGCTTGTCGTTGATCTTCACGCCCTGGAGCCGATAGACCTCCTGGATCTCGTTGACCAGATAGGTCGCCAGCGCCTCGATGCCGAGCACCCGCAGGATATCGTGCGGCACCGGATTACCGTCCATGAGCAGATCGCCCTTGAGGACGAAATCGCCCTCCTGGACGCTGACATGCTTGCCCTTCGGGATCAGGTATTCGACCGGATCGCCCTCCTCGGGCGTCACCACGACGCGACGCTTGTTCTTGTAGTCCTTGCCGAACTCGACGCGGCCCGGACCCTCGCTGATGATGGCGTAGTCCTTGGGCTTGCGCGCCTCGAACAGCTCGGCCACGCGCGGCAGACCGCCGGTGATGTCGCGCGTCTTGGTGCTTTCCCGCGGAATACGGGCCAGCACGTCGCCGGCATGCACCGTCTGGCCGTTCTCGACCGACAGCACCGCGTCGACCGACAGGAAGTAGCGGGCCTCCTGTCCATTGGCCAGCAGCACCGGCTTGCCGGATTCGTCGGCCAGCATGATGCGCGGCCGCAGTTCGGCCCCGCGCGGCTGCTGCTTCCAGTCGACGACGACGCGGTTGGAGATACCGGTCGCCTCGTCGATCACCTCGCGCATGGAGGTGCCCTCGACCAGGTCGGCGTACTGCACCGTGCCGGCGCGTTCGGTGATGACCGGCAGGGTGTACGGATCCCACTCCGCCAGCTTCTGGCCCTTGACGACCTGCGCATCGTTGTCGACCAGCAGGCGCGAACCGTAAGGCACGCGATGGCGGGCGCGCTCGCGGTCGTTGGCGTCGATCAGCACCAGCTCCGTGTTGCGGCTCATCACCACGGGCATCTTCTCGGAGTTCACGACGACATTGCGGTTGCGCAGCACGACGCGGCCGTCATGGCTCGCCTCGATGCTCGACTGCTCGGCGCCGCGCTGGGCGGCGCCGCCGATGTGGAAGGT
>JBDZUW010000185.1:0-1887 GCA_040255375.1 Luteimonas sp.
GCGCGCGCGCCGGCCGACATCGGCTTCCGCCTGCCGGTGCAGTGGGTGTGCCGGCCGGACCAGGATTTCCGCGGCTTCGCCGGCACCATCGCCGCCGGCAGCGTGGCGCCGGGCGACGCGGTCGCGGTGCTGCCGTCGGGGCAGCGCTCGCGCATCGCGCGGATCGTGACCGCGGCCGGCGACCTGGCGCAGGCCGGCGCCGGCCAGCCGGTGGTGCTGACGCTGGAGGACGAGATCGACGCCAGCCGCGGCGACGTCATCGCCGCGGCCGCGCGCCCGCCGGAGATCGCCGACCAGTTCGCCGCGCACGTGCTGTGGATGGGCGACCGCCCGCTGCTGCCCGGCCGCCCGTACTGGCTGCGCATCGGCACGCGCACCGTCGGCGCGCAGGTCACCGAGATCAAGCACCGCGTCGACGTCAACACGCAGGAGGAGCTGGCGGCCAAGTCGCTGGAGCTCAACGAGGTCGGCTACTGCAACCTGTACCTGGACCAGGCGGTCCCGTTCGAGGCCTACGCCGACAGCCGCGCGCTGGGCGCGTTCATCCTCATCGACCGCCAGGACAACGCCACCGTCGGCGCCGGCACGATCGACTTCGCGCTGCGCCGCGCCGGCAACATCCACTGGCAGCACCTGGACGTGGACAAGGCCGCGCGCGCGCGCATCAAGCACCAGCGCCCGCGCTGCCTGTGGTTCACCGGCCTGTCGGGCGCGGGCAAGTCGACCATCGCCAACCTGGTGGAGAAGCGCCTGACCGCGCTCGGGCGCCACACCTACGTGCTCGACGGCGACAACATCCGCCATGGCCTGAACAAGGACCTGGGCTTCACCGACGCCGACCGCGTGGAGAACATCCGCCGCGTGGCCGAGGTGGCGAAGCTGATGGTGGACGCGGGCCTGATCGTGCTGGTCAGCTTCATCTCGCCGTTCCGCGCCGAGCGGCGGATGGCGCGCGCCCTGTTCGCGGAGGGCGAGTTCATCGAGGTCCACGTGGACACGCCGCTGGCCGTGGCCGAGGCGCGCGACGCCAAGGGCCTGTACGCCAAGGCGCGCGCCGGCGAACTGCGCAACTTCACCGGCATCGACTCGCCCTACGAGGCGCCCGAAGCGGCCGAGGTCGTGCTGGACACCGTCGCCGAGGCGCCCGAGGCGCTGGCCGAGCGGCTCGTCGCGCTGCTGCTGGCCGACTGACGCCGCCGCGCGCCCGGCGGACGGGGCCCGGCACGGCCGCCCGCGCTAGAATCGCGGTTTCCACGGCACGCACCGGCCGCCACAGGGAGCATCCATGGCATCGCAGGCACGCCCGGCCCACGCCGGCAAGGTTTACCCCGACGCCGCCACGGCGTTGCAGGGGCTGGTCGCCGACGGCCAGACCCTCGCGGTCGGCGGTTTCGGCCTGTGCGGCATCCCCGAAGCGCTGATCGCGGCGCTGCGCGACTCGGGCGTGACGGGGCTGACGGCGATCTCCAACAATGCCGGCGTCGACGGCTTCGGCCTGGGCCAGCTGCTCGCGACGCGGCAGATCCGCAAGATGATTTCGTCGTACGTGGGCGAGAACAAGGAGTTCGAGCGCCAGTTCCTCGGCGGCGAGCTCGAGCTGGAATTCAATCCGCAGGGCACCCTGGCCGAGCGCCTGCGCGCCGGCGGCGCGGGCATCCCCGCGTTCTTCACCGCCACGGGCTACGGCACGGTGGTGGCCGAAGGCAAGGAGACGCGCGAGTTCAACGGGCGCATGTACGTGATGGAGACCGCGCTGGTGGCCGACGTGTCGCTGGTGAAGGCATGGAAGGCGGACCGGGCCGGCAACCTCGTGTTCCGCAAGACCGCGCGCAACTTCAACCCCGCGTGCGCGATGGCCGGCAAGGTGTGCGTGGCCGAGGTCGAGGA
>JBDZUW010000006.1:0-20691 GCA_040255375.1 Luteimonas sp.
GCGGCGCCGACCTGCTGCGCCGCGCGATGGGCAAGAAGAAGGTCGAGGAGATGGCGAAGGAGCGCGCCAAGTTCGAGGCCGGCGCGCTCGAGACCCACGGCATCCCGCCGCGCGAATCCGGCCCGATCTTCGACCTGCTCGAGAAGTTCGCCGGCTACGGCTTCAACAAGTCGCACGCGGCCGCCTATGCGCTCGTGTCGTACCAGACGGCGTGGCTGAAGGCGCACCATCCCGCCGAGTTCATGGCCGCGGTGCTGTCGAGCGACATGGACAACACCGACAAGGTCGTCGGTTTCCTCGACGAGGCCCGCGCGATGGGGCTCGATGTCCTGCCGCCGGACGTCAACGCGTCGGCCTACATGTTCGAGGCGATCGGCCCGGCGCGCGAAGGCGGCGGCGCCGCGGCCGGCACGATCCGCTACGGCCTCGGCGCGGTGAAGGGCGTCGGCCGCGGCGCCTGCGAAGCCATCGTCGAGGAACGCGCGCGCGGCGGCGCGTTCGCCGACCTGCTCGACTTCTGCCGGCGCGTGGATTCCACGAAGCTCAACAAGCGCGCGCTCGAGGCGCTGGTGAACGCCGGCGCGCTCGATGCGCTCGGCCCGAACCGCGCCTCGCTGATGCTGCAGCTGCCCGAAGTGCTGAAGGCCACCGACCAGCTCGCGCGCGAGCGCGAGGCGGGGCAGAACTCGCTGTTCGGCGGCGGCGCGAGCGCCGCGCCGGAACTGCGCATCGAATTGCCGAAGGTCGACGAATGGCCGCTGCTGCAGCGCCTGCAGGGCGAACGCGAGACGCTCGGCCATTACCTCAGCGGCCATCCGTTCGATCCCTACCGCGAGGACCTGCGCGCGCTGCTCGGCCACGACCTCGGCGACCTCGACCGGATCTGGGCGGCGCGACCGCAGGAGGAGCGCCGCGGCTGGCGCCAGGAGACCGCCGTGGTCGTCGCCGGCCAGGTGATCGGCATGCGCAAGCGCGGCGATTCGCAGGCCTTCGTGCAGCTCGACGACGGCCGCGGCCGGATCGAGTGCGCGTTCTTCGCCGAAGCCTGGAACGAATGCGCGCCGCTGCTCACCCGCGACCGCATCCTGCTGGTCGAGGGCGGGCTGCGCGAGGACGAGTTCAGCGGCGGCTTCTCGCTGCGCGCGCGCCGCGCCTGGGACTACGTGCAGGCCTGCCCGGGGCACGCGCAGCGCCTGTCGGTGCAGCTCGACCTGCGCGAGGAGGCGGCGCTGGAGCGCTTCCTGGAGGCGCTGCGCGGCCACGAGGGCGCGACCCCGCTGCTGGTCGAGGCCATCACCGGCCAGGCGAAGGGGCGCCTGAGCATCAACGGCGGCCGCGGCGTGCGCGCCGACGCCGCCCTGCCCGGCCTGCTGCGCGCCCTGCCGGGGGTGCGCGCGGTGCGCCTGCATCTCGCCCGCCCCTGGGGCGCGTGAAGCCGCAGGCGCCGGCCATGCGGGGCCGCATGGCCCGCCCCCGGCCCGGACTGTAGACTGGCCGGATGAATCCGAACTACCTCGATTTCGAGCAGCCCATCGCCGACCTGGAAGCCAAGATCCAGGAACTCCGCCAGGCCAGCCATGGCGGGGCCGTGAACATCGACGCCGAAGTGCACGCGCTGCAGGACAAGGTCCGCCAGCGCACCGCCCACATCTTCCGCGACCTGACCCCGTGGCAGGTCTCGCAGCTGTCGCGCCACCCCGCGCGGCCGTACACCATGGATTACCTGCGCGTCATGTGCGAGGAATTCCAGGAGCTCGCCGGCGACCGCGCCTACGCCGACGACGCCGCGATCGTCGGCGGCCTCGCCCGCATCGACGGCCGCAGCGTGGTCGTGATCGGCCACGAGAAGGGCCGCGACACCAAGTCCAAGCTCAAGCGCAACTTCGGCATGCCGCGCCCCGAGGGCTACCGCAAGGCGCTGCGGCTGATGAAGCTGGCCGAACGCTTCCACCTGCCGCTGCTGACCTTCATCGACACGATGGGCGCGTACCCGGGCATCGGCGCGGAGGAACGCGGCCAGTCCGAGGCGATCGCGCGCAACCTGCTGGAGATGTCGGAACTGCGCACCCCGATCATCTGCACGGTGATCGGCGAAGGCGGCTCCGGCGGCGCGCTGGCGATCGGCGTCGGCGACATCACCAACATGCTCGAGTACAGCACCTACTCGGTGATCACGCCCGAAGGCTGCGCCTCGATCCTGTGGAAGACCGCGGAGAAGGCGAAGGATGCCGCCGAGCAGCTCGGCCTCACCGCCGGCCGGCTGAAGGAACTGGGCCTCGTCGACAAGGTGATCCGCGAACCGATCGGCGGCGCGCATCGCAACCCGGTGCAGATGGGACGGCGCCTGAAGGCGGTGCTGCTCAACCAGCTCGATGCGCTGGAAGCCATGCCGGTCGACGCGCTGCTTCAGCGCCGCTACGAGCGCCTGCGCGGCTACGGCGCCTACGAGGCGGCGTGAACCCGCTGCCGCAGCCCGCCGCGCCCGCGCGGCCGGTGCTCGCGGCCTTCAGCGGCGGCCTCGATTCGACCGTGCTGCTGCACTGGCTGGCCGCGCATCCGGCGATGCACGGCGGCCTGCGCGCGCTGCACGTGGACCACGGGCTGCATGCGGATTCCGCCGCATGGGCCGCGCAATGCCGCGACGCCTGCGCCGCGCTCGGCGTGCCGCTCGAAGTGGTGCGCGTGGAGGTCGCGCGCGACAGCGGCCACGGCCCCGAGGCGGCGGCGCGCGCCGCGCGCCACGGGGCCTTCGCCGCGGCGCTGCGCGAGGGCGAGGCGCTCGCCCTCGCCCACCACGCCGACGACCAGGCGGAAACCTTCCTGCTGCGCGCGCTGCGCGCGTCCGGCCCGGACGGGCTCGCGGCGATGCGGCCGTGGCTCGCCTACGGCGCCGGCTGGGCGTGGCGGCCGCTGCTCCACACCCCGCGCGAGGCCTTGCTCGCCCACGCGCGGGCGCACGGCTTGCGCTGGATCGAGGATCCGTCGAACGCCGACCCCTCGTTCGATCGCAACTACCTGCGGCATGCGGTGATGCCGCGCCTGCGCGAGCGGTGGCCGCACGCCGCCGCCGCGCTCGCCGCCAGCGCACGCCTGAGCGCGGAGGCGGCGGACCTGCTCGACGCCGAGGACGCGCGCCTGCTCGCCACGCTGCAAACCGGCCGCGCGGACGTGCTCGACGCCACGGCGCTGCGCGCGCTGCCGGCGGCGCGGCGCGCCCGCGTGCTGCGGCGCTGGGTGGCGGGCCTCGGCCTGCCGCCGCTGCCCGCGAACGGCATCGAGCGCATCGAACGCGAACTGCTGCCGGCGCGCCACGACGCCGAGCCGGCCTTCGCCTGGGCTGGCGCCTGCGTGCGGCACTGGCGCAACGCGCTCCACGCCGGCGTGCCGCGGGCCCCGCTGCCGGCGGACTGGGAAGCCACCTGGGACGGGCGCGCGGCGCTGCCGCTGCCCGGCGGCGGCCTGCTGCGGCTGGAGGGCGCCGGCGGCTTCGATGCGCCGCTGCGCGTCCATGCGCGCCACGGCGGCGAGCGCATCGCCCTGCCCGGCCGCGGCCACCACCACGCGCTCAAGCACGTGCTGCAGGACCTCGGCATGCCGCCCTGGGAACGCGAGCGGCTGCCGCTGCTCGCGGACGCGGCGGGCGAGCTGCTGGCCGCCGGCGACCGTGTCGTCGCCGCGCCGCTGCAGGCCTGGCTGGACGCGCGCGGCGCGCGCCTGGCGTGGACGCCATGAGCGCGGCGCCGCGCTAGAATCCGCGCATGCCGAAGCAGCCCGCCGCCGATCCCTCCCCCGTCGCCGATTTCGAGGCCTCGCTCGATGCGCTCGAGCACCTGGTCGAGAAGATGGAGAAGGGCGACATGAGCCTGGAGGAGTCGCTCGCCGCCTACGAATCGGGCGTCGGCCTGTACCGCCGCTGCCAGGCCGCGCTGGAGCAGGCCGAGCTGCGCGTGCGCCTGCTCACCGATCCGGACGATCCGGCCGGCGCGCAGCCGTTCCCGGCGGCCGCGCAGGGCGGCCTCGGCGATGCCTGAAGCCGGCGCGCCGCTGCCGCCGCCGGCGGTGTTGCGGGCGCGCATCGAAGCGGTCCTCGACGCGGCGCTGCCGGACGCCGCGCGCGAACCCGCGCGCCTGCACGCCGCGATGCGCCACGCCGTGCTCGGCGGCGGCAAGCGCATGCGCGCGCTGCTCGCCTACGCCACCGGCCAAGCCTGCGGTGCGGCGCTCGACGTGCTCGACGATGCCGCCGCCGCGGTCGAACTCGTGCACGCGTATTCGCTGGTCCACGACGACCTGCCGGCGATGGACGACGATGCGCTGCGCCGCGGCAAGCCGACCGTGCACGTCGCCTTCGATGAGGCCACGGCGATCCTCGCCGGCGATGCGCTGCAGTCGCTCGCGTTCGAACGCCTCGCCGCCGCGCCGCTGCCCGCGGAGGCGCGCGTGGCGATGCTGCGCGAACTCGCTGTCGCCGCCGGCGCCGCCGGCATGTGCGGCGGCCAGGCGCTGGACATCGGCGCGACCGGCACGCGCATGCCGCTGCTCGAACTCGAAGCCATGCACGCGCTGAAGACCGGAGCGCTGCTGCGCGCCGCGGTGCGGCTGGGCGCGCTCGCGGCCGGCGCCGGCGACGCGGAGCGCGCGGCGCTCGACCGCTACGCCGATGCGCTCGGCCTCGCGTTCCAGGTGCGCGACGACCTGCTCGACGTCGAAGGCGACAGCGCCACGCTCGGCAAGACCGCCGGCAAGGACGAGGCGCAGGCCAAGGCGACCTTCCCCGCGCTGATCGGCGTGGCGGCCTCGCGCGAGCGCCTGCTCGCGCTGGCCGCGGAGATGGAGGCAGCATTGGCGCCGCTGGGGGATCGCGGCCAGGCGCTTGCGAAGCTCGCGCGGCAGGTCGTCGAACGGGACCACTAGGCAGCAACACGACGCCGGGGGAGGCGCATGGCGGAAACGACGGGCAAGGCGAAGCACTGGCTGCGGCGGCTCGGCGCGCGCGCGGAAGCGCTGCTCGCGTGGCTCGGCTTCGCCTTCGTCACCCGCTGGGGCCGGATCGAACGCGGCTACCGCCGTCCCTACGCGCGGCTCGCGCTGCGCCTGCGCTTCGGCTTCTATCCGCTGCTCGCGCTCGCCGCGCTCGCCTGGCTCGGCTGGGACTGGACCCACGGCCGCGGCCTGGCCGCGGCGGAAAACGCGATCTTCGACCAGGTGATCCAGCTGCGGCCGTTCGAGCCCGCGCGCTCCGGCCGGGTGGCCGTGGTCGAGATCGACGACTGCTCGATCGAGTACTACCGCAGCCGCGGCGAAGGCGGCTGGCCCTGGAGCCGGCAGCGCCACGCCGACCTGCTCGACGCGCTCGACCGCGCCGGCGTGCGCGCGGTCGGCTACGACGTGCAGTTCATCGAGCGCTCGCGCAGCGATCCCGGCGGCGACGAATCGCTCGAGGCGATGGCCGAAGGCGGCGCCGGCCGGTTCGTGTTCGGATCGACGCTGCCGCCGCAGGAGTTCGCCGACGCCGGCAACACGATCCCGGCCTCGCAGGCGCCCGGCGCGTTCGCGATCGCGGCGCATCCCGCGCGGCCCGGCCCGGGCATCGTGCTGCTGTGGCCCTACGGCGAAGCGATGGCGCGGCACAGCGCCCTGCTCGATGCGGATCGCGACGACGACGGCCTGGTGCGCGACGTGCGCCTGCGCCGCGCGCATGGCGACTGGGCGCTGCCGTCGATCTCGCTCGCGCTCGCCGCCGCGGCGACGGGCCGCCCGCCGGCGTCGTTCCCGGAATCCGTGCGCATCAACTGGCGCACGCGCCACCCGATGCCCTACGCGAGCGCGGCCGACCTGATCGAGGGCAGGCCGGTGTGCGACCTGCAGGGGCCGCCGCCGAAGCTCGACGGCGCGATCGTGATGGTCGGCTACACCGCCGCCGGGCTCAACGACGCCAAGCCCACGCCGGTGGATCCGGCGATGCCCGGCGTGCAGGTGCATGCCGAGGCGATCGAGGCGCTCGTCGCCGGCACCGCGATCTGGATGCCGCCCGCCGGCTTCAAGTACCTGCTCGCCGCGCTGCTGGTCGCGCTCACCGGCTTCGTGTTCTGGCGCGGCGAACCGTCCTGGGACATGGACGCGATCTTCGTCGCCGGCAACCTCGCGCTGCTGGCGGCAGCCTTCGTCGGGCTCACCGCGTTCGGCGTGTTCTTCGACATCTTCGCCGCGCTCGGCTTCGTCAGCCTGGTGTTCGGGCTGTGCCGCAGCTACGCGGCGACGCAGCGCGGCCGCGCCATCGGCAACGACGACTATCGCCCGCAGTTCGATCCGGACCGCGACCGCTGGCTGGCGCTCGCACGCCTGCGCTTCGTGCCGGATCCGGGACTCGACGAACGCGAACTCGGCCGCCGCATCCGCGAGTACCGCCGCCGGCTCCGCGGCTGGCTGTACCGCGGCACCGAAGCGGTGGCGATCGAGGGCGTCGTCGAATACAAGCACTGGTTGTGGGAGTCGCTGCTCGACGTCAACGTGCTGGTGTGGAGCGGGCCGGACCGGGCCACCGTCGCCGCCACCGCCGAGCGCGAGCTGCGCGCGTTGCGCGAATACCTGGCCGGCCGCGACGACGTGCTGCCCGACGACGGCAGCGTGCGCGTGGCCAGCCTGGTCAGCGCCGCCGTCGGCGAGGACGAGCCGCTGGCGGCGACGCGCGCGCGGGTCTGCTCGGTGCTGGGCCGGCTGCTGGCGGCCACCGACGAGCGGGCGCTGTCCGAGCACGACGCTTTCGCGGCCGACGAACCGGGCCCGGCCGCGCGCACGCCGGCCGCCTGAATGCGCGCTGTGCGGTGCTGTCCTGCCGCAGCGCCGACTCGCGTTTTCCACGCTGTCACGCAGGGAAAGACTTTCATGGAAACCACCACCCGCCTCCTCCGCCACGCGATCTCCGCCGGCAAGCTGCACATTGGCATGCGGCGCGCCTGCGCGCTCCTCGCCTGCACCGGCCTTGCCGTCGCGCTGCCGGCGTTCGCCGCGGCGATGACCGCGCTCGTGCACAAGCCCTCGGTGGAAGTGCGCGGCGCGCCGGACTTCAAGGCGCCCGCGCTGGCCACGCTCAAGCGCGACGCCACGCTCGAGGTCGCCGGCCAGAAGGGCCTGTGGTTCCAGGTGAAGCTCGCCGACGGCCGCACCGGCTACGTGCGCGTCAACGACGTGCGCATGACCTACGCCGCGAACGAGGGCGGCGACGCCAACGTGCGCGCGCTGTTCACCGGCAAGGCCGGCAAGGGCCGCGTGACCGAAACGGCGGGCGTGCGCGGGCTGGACGAGAGCAGCCTCGCCTCCGCCGGTTACGACGCGGGGCAGCTCGCGGCGATGGAAGGCCATCGCGTCGGCGCGGACGACGCCGGCGCGCAGGCCGCCGCCGACGGCTGGGTCGCGATGTCGGTGCCGTGGTCCGGCGAAGCGACGAAGCAGAAGCCCGGCGGCGCCACCCAGAAGGCCAAGCGCGGCGGTTTCGGGCTGGCGCGCAACCTGCTCTCCATGGCCGGCGTGGGCACGCCGCTGGGCGATTCGGCGATGAACGTCGCCCAGACGTCCATGGGCAAGTCGGAAGAGGAAATGTCGGCGGAAGAGCTCGCGCTCGGCCCCGAGATCGCCGGCCGCGTGCTCGGCGCGGCACCGCTGTGGAAGGACGACGCCGCGCAGCGTCGCGTCAACGTGATCGGCCGCTGGCTCGCCTCGCACACCAGCCGGCCCGAGCTGCCGTGGACCTTCGGCGTGGTCGACTCGCCGGAGATCAACGCCTTCGCCGCGCCCGGCGGCTACATCCTGATGACCCGCGGCATGTACGAGCTGCTCGCCGACGACGGCGAAGTCGCGGCGGTGCTCGGCCACGAGATCGGCCACGTCGTCCAGCGCGACCACTACACCGTGATCCACAAGCAGGAAGTGGCGCAGGCCGGCACGGATCTCGTCGCCAGCCAGGTCAACGTCGGCGGCGGCCTGGCCGGCCAGTTCGCCAAGGACTACGCGACGCGCTTCGGCGCGAAGGTGCTGCTCACGAGCCTGGACCGCGAGGCCGAATTCCGCGCCGACCAGGCTTCGGAGGTCTACCTCGCGCGCTCGGGCTTCGACCCGCTGTCGCTGTACGCGGTGCTGCAGAAGATGACGGCCTTCGGCACGAAGTCGGCCGCCCTGGCCCAGCTGTACAAGACCCATCCCCCGCTGGGCGACCGCCTCGACCGCATCGACACCGTCGCCAACCCCGGCGTCGCCGCCTATTCCACCCGCTGAAACCTTTTAGCCACAGATCACACAGATTGAAAAGGATTTAAAAAAATGGGTCCGCGTCAGCACGTGCTGACGCGGACCCAATCCTTTTCAATCTGTGGAATCTGTGGCTAGCTTTTAGAGGAGGCGGATGGTGAGGGGGTAGCGGTAGGGCTCGCCGCTCCAGGCCTTCAGCGCTGCGACGATGCTGCAGACGAGCCACATCAGCGAGATCGCCAGGATCACCAGCGCCAGCACCAGCGCCGCCGGCGCGGTGAGGATGACGCCCAGGCCCAGCGTGACCACCGTCGCGCCGAGGAGCACGATGCCGATCGCCGCGGCGATCGCCGCGTACAGGAACATGCTCAGGTTGAAGTTGAAGGCCTCGCGCGCATGCGCCGCCACGAAGGGCGACGCATCGCGCTTGACCAGGTAGACGATGCCCGCGCCGAGCATGCCGGCGACGCCGGCGATCCAGCTCGTGCACAGCGCCAGCACCAGCGCGGACACGTGGGCGAGCATCGCCCACTGCCGCTCGCTTTCGCTCGGAGCGTTCACTTCACCAGCCGGACGGTCATCGGATAGCGGTAGGCGATGCCGTCGTTCGCCTTGATCGCGGCGATGACGATGAACACCAGCGCGGCGATGCCGATGAGCAGCATCAGCGGCCCGATCAGCAGGAAGCCGATGCCCAGGGTCAGGAAGCCCAGGATCATCAGCACCAGGAAGATCGCGGACACGGTGATGTTGAAGTTCAGCGCTTCCTTGGCCTGGTCGGCGACGAAGGGCATGGTGTCCTTCTTCATCAGCCAGATGACCAGCGGCCCGAGGAAGAAGCCCCAGCCGCCGACGGCGGAAGTCAGCAGGCCGCCGAGCAGCGCGGACAGGTGCGCGAACATGGCCCACTGGCGCTCTTCGGCCGGAATCGCGCTGCCGGTGCCGGCGCTGGCCGGATCGATATCGTTCATCAGGTTTCCCCTCCGGTGAAGGCGCCCACCCGGCGCCAGCCCGCAATGTCGGCGCGGGAAGGGCTTACGTCAAGTCCACGGATTCAGGCGGTGCCGCCGGCCACGGTCATGGCACCGACCAGGATCGGGCCGGTGCGGATGTGCGAGCGCGGGTCCACCTCGCTGCCCACCGCCTCGATCGCCGCGAACATGGCGCGCAGGTTGCCGGCGATGGTGACGCCGTCCACCGGTGCGACGATTTCGCCGCCTTCGACCAGGAAACCGGCCGCGCCGCGGGAATAGTCGCCGGTGACCGCGTTGACGCCCTGCCCCATCAGGTCCGTGACCAGGAAGCCGCGGCCCATGCCGCGCAGCATCGCCTCGAGCGTGCCCGCGTTCGCCGCGACCTCGAGGTTGTGCACGCCGCCCGCGTTCGCCGTCGTCTCGAGGCCGAGGCGCCGCGCCGAGTAGCTGCCCAGCACGTAGCGCTGCAGCACGCCGTCGCGCACCAGCGGCGATTCGCGCGTGGCCACGCCTTCGGCGTCGAACGCGGCCGAGCGCAGGCCGCGCGGCAGGAACGGCCGTTCCTCGATCGCGAACCAGTCGGGGAACAGGCGCGTGCCGGCGCTGTCGAGCAGGAAGCTCGCGCGGCGGTACAGCGCACCGCCGGACACGGCGCCGAGCAGGTGGCCGATGAGCGAACGCGCCACGTCGGCCGCGAACAGCACCGGCATGGTGGCGGTGGGCAGCGGCCGCGGCTGCAGGCGCGCGATCGTGCGCTCGGCGGCGTGGCGGCCGACGGCGGCGGCCGCTTCGAGGTCCGAGGCCGCGACGGCCGTGGTGTACCAGCCGTCGCGCTGCATGCCGTCGCCCTCGCCCGCGATCAGCGCGCAGCCGATGCTGTGGCGCGTGCCGCGCTCGCGGCCGGTGAAGCCGTGGCTGTTGGCGTAGACGACCAGCGATGCGCTGCTGCCGACGGAGGCGCCATCGGAGTTGCGGATGCGCGGGTCGTCGCGCCCGGCCTGCTCGCAGGCCAGGGCGATGTCGCCGGCGTGCGCGGCGTCGAGCGCCCACGGATGCCAGCCGTCGAAATCGTCGAAGCGGCCGTCCGCGCCCGCGCGCGCCATCAGCGCGGCATCGGCGAGGCCGGCGGCGGGATCGTCCTCGGTGTGGCGCGCGATCGCGCAGGCCTGCTCCACGGTCGCCTCCAGGCTTTCCGGCCGCAGGTCGGCGGTGCTCGCGCTGCCCTTGCGCTTGCCGAAGTACACGGTGACGGCGATGCCGCGGTCGCGCGTGGCCTCGACGGTCTCGACCTCGCCCATGCGCACGTCCACGCTCAGGCCGTGCTCCTCGCTGCAGCTGACCTCGGCCTGGCTGGCGCCGCGGGCACGGCAGCGGCGCAGCAGGTCCTCCGCCGCTTCGGCCAGGCGGTCCAGGCGGACGAGGCTGTCGTCGCCGCCCCGGTCGCGGGCGTCGTCGAGGGTGGCTTCATGCGGGCGGATGTCGGGCATGGCTTATCCTGTAGCGATGAGGGGACGCGACGAAGACACCGGCGAATTCCTGGGCCCGAGCCGCAGCGAGCAGCGGCGCGCCGCGCTCGACGTGCTCGCGCTGGCCGGCCAGCTGGCCGACCTGGCGCCCGCGCAGCTGGCGCGGCTGCCGGTGCCCGAGGCCCTGCTGCCGCACATCGCCGAAGCGCGCCGGATCACCGCGCACGTGGCGCGCAAGCGCCAGGTCGCCTTCCTCGCCAAGCAGATGCGCCGCGAGGACGACGCCGCGCTCGATGCGATCCGCGACGCACTCGACGCCGGGGGCGAGGCCGGCCGCCGCGAGACCGCGCTGCTGCATCGCGCCGAGGCCTGGCGCGAGCGCCTGCTGGCCGAGGGCGACGCCGCGCTGGCGGAGCTGCTCGACGCCCATCCCGGAGCGGACCGCCAGTCGCTGCGCCAGCTCGTGCGCAACGCCGCGGACGAGCGCGCGCGCAACAAGCCGCCGCGCGCGTTCCGCGAGCTGTTCCGCGCCGTGCGCGACCTGCTCGAGTCGGAATGAACCGCGGCCATCAGGCCTGCGTTCCGCCGACCACGATCTCGTCGACCAGCAGCGACGGCTGGCCCACGCCGACCGGCACGCTCTGCCCGTCCTTGCCGCACACGCCGACGCCCTCGTCGAGCGCGAGGTCGTGGCCGACCATGCGCACGCGCTGCATCGTCTCCGGGCCGTTGCCGATCAGCGTCGCGCCCTTGACCGGCGCAGTGACCCGTCCGTCCTCGATGAGGTAGGCCTCGGTGGTGGAGAACACGTACTTGCCGCTGGTGATGTCGACCTGGCCGCCGCCGAAGTTCACCGCGTACAGGCCGCGCTTCACCGAACGGATCATCTCCTCCGGATCGTGCGTGCCCGCGCGCATGTAGGTGTTGGTCATGCGCGGCATCGGCAGGTGCGCGAAGGATTCGCGGCGGCCGTTGCCGGTGGGCGCCATGCCCATCAGGCGCGCGTTGAGCGTGTCCTGCATGTAGCCGACGAGCACGCCGTCCTCGATCAGGGTCGTGCAGTGCGTCGGCGTGCCTTCGTCGTCGACGTTGAGCGAGCCGCGGCGGCCCTCGAGCGTGCCGTCGTCCACGATGGTGACGCCGGGCGCGGCGACGCGCTGGCCCATGCGGCCGGCGTAGGTGGAGGTGCCCTTGCGGTTGAAGTCGCCCTCGAGGCCGTGGCCGACGGCTTCGTGCAGCAGCACGCCCGGCCAGCCGGGGCCGAGCACCACCGGCATCGGGCCGGCCGGCGCGTCCACGGCCTCCAGCGCGACGAGGGCCTGGCGCAGCGCTTCGCGCGCGAACTTCTCCGGCTGGCCGCCGGCGAACAGTTCCGCGTAGCCGTAGCGCCCGCCGCCGCCCGCGTATCCCGATTCGCGGCGGCCGTTCTGCTCGACGATCACCTGCACGTTCACGCGCACCAGCGGCCGCACGTCGGCGGCGAGCACGCCGTCGCTGCGCGCGACCAGCACGGTGTCGACGCCGCCCGCGAGGCTCACGACGACCTGCTTCACGCGCGGGTCGGCGGCGCGCAGCAGGCGGTCGAGCTTGCGCAGCGCTTCGACCTTCTCTTCGTTGCCGAGGCCGTCGACGGGATCCGTCGCGGGATACAGCATGCGTCCGCCGGATGGTGCGAGGCTGCGCGCGCCCGTCGAGGTGGCGCCGTCGCGGGCGATGCTGCGCGCCGAGCGCGCGGCCTCGAGCAGCGCGGCCGCGTCCATGTCGTCGGAATACGCGAAGCCGGTCTTCTCGCCGGCGATGGCGCGTACGCCGACGCCCTGCTCGATCGAATGCGCGCCGTCCTTGACGATGCCGTCCTCGACCGTCCAGTTCTCGCGGCGCGAATGCTGGAAGTAGAGATCGCCGAAATCGACGCCGGGCCCGAGCAGCGTGCCGAAGGCGCGCTCGAGGCCGGCGCCGTCGAGGCCGGCGGGCACGAGCAGGCGGGATTCGGCGAGCTGGAGGGGCGTGGTCATGCGGCGCGTGCCTCGTGTGGATGGAAACGATCTGCGGGCGGGGCCACGCCCGTTCAAGGCGCGGGCGGGACTGCCGGCTCCGCGTCCGGCCCGGTGTCCGGCTGCGGCGCGGGCGCGGCGGCCGCGGCAGGCGCGACTTCGCGGCTGGCGACTTCGACCTTCGGCTCCTTCCACGGCCCCGTCACGCGGTAGGACTTCGCCGCGAGCTGCCCGAGCGGCTTGCGCAGCACCGCGTTGGCCGCGGCGCCGATGGCCGCGCCCACCGGGCCGCCCGCGATCGCGCCGACCGCGGTGAGCAGGTTGCCCGCGCGCGGCACGACCTCGATCGCCTGGTCGAAGGTCTGCGCGCGCAGGTCGGTGGTGCCGCGGATGCGGATCTCGGCCGCGGGCCCGGCGATCGCGAGCTCGCCGGTGGACGCCTTGCCGTCGCCGACGCGCACTTCGCCATGCATGCGGTCGAACGCGAAGCCCTTCTCGAAGAAGTCGCGGAAATCCAGGGTCAGCCGCCGCGGCAGCTGGGCGACGCCGAGCAGACCGAGCACGCGGCCCGCGCCGGGCTCGAGCTCGACCAGGCGGCCATCGGCGATGTCGAGCGACAGCGTGCCGTCGATCGCGGGCGCGGCGAAATCGCCCGGCGTGCCGGGCCAGCGCGCGTCCAGCACCGCGCGGCCCTTGCCTTCGGCGAGCTGGCCGCCGTAGCCGATGCCCGCGAGCAGCGCGCCGAAATCCTGGCTGTCCACGGTCATCGCCACGTGCGTGCGCGCGGCGGCCGCGCGCCCGAGCCATTCGCCGCTCGCGTCGATCTTCTGTTTCGGCGACTGCGCCTGCAGGCGCACGATGCGGAGCCCGGACGGCACGGGCTGCGTGCGCAGCGCGGCCGCGCCGAGCACCGCGGTGCCGACGTGCAGGTCCGCGACGTCGATGGCCAGCGGCGGGACCGCGGCGGGATCGGTCGCATCGTCGTCGGGCACGTTCCGCGCAACCGCGGCGGGCTGCGCCGGCGTACGCACCGGCGCACCGGCGGTGCCGGCGGCCGCGCCCTGCGTTGCCGGGGACGGCGGCGGCAGCGGCCAGCGCACGCGCTCGAAGCGGCCGGCGACCGTGGCGCCTTCCGCATCGGGCACGCGCACGCTGCCGCGCAGCGCCTCGCCCTGCAGCTGCACCGCGAGCGCGTCGCCGGCGCGCGCGATCTGCAGGCGCGTGTCGGGGAAGGTCGCGCCGAGGAGGTTCAGCTTCGCGGCGGTGACGTCCAGGCGCCGCAGCGACATGCCGTCGTCGCCCGTGGCGTTGCCGGCGCCCGCGCGCGCGTCGCGCGCATCGCCGCCGCGCGCGACCGACACCCACTCCAGCGCGTCGAGCGCATCGGTGCGCCCGGTGACGACGAGGCCCGAGGGCGGCGGCGGCTCGGCGACCGTGTCGCTGCCGAGCACCACGCGCACGCCGGTCGTCGTCGTGCTGCGCGCGCGCAGCGCCATGCGCCTGCCGAGCACGACGCGCACCTCGCCTTCGCCGACCGGCAAGGTGGTGTCGATCGTCGCCGGCAGGATCGCCGCCGCGGGCTTGGCGAGCGGGGCCGGCAGGTCGAGCGCCGTGCCCGCGAGGTTCGATCGCAGTTGCAGGCGCGCCGGCGGCGCGGAGGACGCCGGCTTCGCCACCGCCGCGCGCGGAATCGTCAGCAGCGCGGTCCAGTCCGAACGCCCGCTCGCGCGCCCCTGCAGCCAGCCCAGCTCGGGCACGCGCTGCAGCAGCCGGTCCGCGGACAGGTTGCCTTCCAGCACGGCCTCGAAGGCGTCGCGGCGGTCGCGCACACCCTCGCCGGCGCGCAGCGTCAGCCGCGCCGGCGCGCCGTCGTGGCGCACCGCGAGGCGTTCGGCGCCGAAGCCGCCGCTGCCGTAGCGCGCGCGGCCGCGCACGTCGTCGAACGCGAGCTTCCAGCGCTTCTCCTCCATGCGCACGCCGGCGAGCGCGACGGTGCCGTCGATCTTCGCCGCGCCCTCGTCGTGGTGCAGCGGCAGGTCGAGGCCGAACGTGACCGCGGCCAGGCCGCTCGCCGAGAGGTTGTCGAGCGTCTCGCCGTACTCGCGGTGCAGCGGGCTGGCGCGCAGCAGGGCGAGCAGCCGCGAGGCGTCGCCGCCGCCCTGCGCGCGCACCAGCAGCGGCGCGCGCCCGAAGCGCTCGATGCCGGCCTCGAAATGGCGGATGCCGACGCCCGCGAGCACGCCCTTGCCGGAGACGTGGAAGCCGTCGGCGACGAACGCGATGTCGCCGTCCACGTGCTCGGCCGCGGGCCAGTCGGGCTGGAACCGCAGGCGCGCGTCGGCCAGGCGCGCGGTGACCTGGAACAGGCCGCGCGCGGGTTCCCCGGGCTCGCCACGGAATGGCCAGTCGTCGAGGTCGCCGGACACGACCGCGCGCGCGCCTTCGAGCCGTCCGCCGGCGAGCGCGCCGTCCAGCCAGCGCACCGCCGCGGGCGGCATCAGGTGGTGGATCCAGAAGCCCTTCGCCGCGGTGATCGCGGTCGTGTCGATCGCCGCGGCCAGGTCGATCCACGGCCGCGTGCCGTCGTTCTGGAACCACATGCCGCCGCGCACCGTCGCGCCGAAATCGCTGCCGCGCACGCGCAGCGCGCCGGTGCCGACGCGCCAGCCGTTGCCTTCGCGCCAGCCCGCGACGACGCCGTCCAGGCGCGCCGGGTGCGGCACGCCGAAGCCGACGGGCCAGTCGAAGCGGAACGGCGCGCGCGGGTCGAGCCGCAGCGCGAAACCGGCTTCGTCGCCGCGCAGCTCGCCGCCCAGGCCGGTGAAGCCGGGGGCGTGGCCGGCGGGCGCGAAGCCGACGCCGTCGATGCGCGCCGAGACGCGCAGCGCTCCGCCGGAGGCGGCGACGACGAGATCGGTCGCCGTGCCGCGCGGTGCCGCGTCCACGAGCCAGCGCCGCAAGCCCGCGGGCATGCGGTCGCCGAGTGCGGCCAGCTGCAGCAGCGGTCCGATGTCCAGGCGCCGTGCGCGCAGGCCCGTGCGCTGGCCGCCGCCGAGCGACAGCCCGTCCAGCACCCGCGCCGCGCCGTCGTCGATGCGCAGCCGCGGCGCGTCGAGGCGCCAGCCGCCCGCGACCGCGCGCCAGCGCGCGCGCAACCCTAGGCTGCGCAGTTGCACCCGCGCGGACTTGCCGTCGGCGAACGGCGCGCCGCGCAGGCCGACGCCCTCGAACGCGCCCTCCACCTGCACCTCCGACACGCGATGCGCGTGCAGCCGGATCCAGGCTTCGGCGCGGCCCGTGCCGGCGTCGACGGCCGCGCCGGCGAAATGCAGCAGCGGCGACCATGCCGCGAGGTCCGCGTCCCGCGCGAGGAGGTGCCCGCGGCCCTCGCCCGCCACGCGGTCGAAATCCAGCGCGGCCTGCACCGGCGCGACGCCGTCGCGGATCCAGGCGCGCGCGCCGATGCGCACCCGGTCGCCGTCGACGCGCAGGCGCAGGTCCACGCGCGGCAACTGCGCCTGGATGCCGAGCGAAGGCGCATGGATCGCGAGCCGCCCGCCGATCACCTGCAGCTCGCCGAGGCCTTCCAGCGGCGCGAACGGATCGCCGCCGGGCGTGGTCTCGCCGGGCAGGCCGCGCACCGTCCAGCGCCCGGCCGCGTCGCGCTCCAGGGTGAGGTCGAGGCCGCGCAGCCGCAGTTCGGTGAACGAGCGCCCCGGCAGCACGCCGGCGTACTGCGAAACCAGCATCTCGGCGTCGCCGATGCGCAGCGTCTCCGCGCCGCTGCCCAGGCGCAGGTTGTCCAGGCGCAGCAACGGGCCGCGCCGGGTCCAGCGCGTCTCGACGCGGTCGAACGCGACCGGCCGGTGCACGCGTTCGCCGAGGAAGGCGGCGAT
Source organism: Luteimonas sp. (assembly GCA_040255375.1). Taxonomy (GTDB): domain Bacteria; phylum Pseudomonadota; class Gammaproteobacteria; order Xanthomonadales; family Xanthomonadaceae; genus Cognatiluteimonas. The sequence goes on from JBDZUW010000006.1 coordinate 16,575, forward strand.
GCGGTCGGGATGGCGCTCGGCCATCGGCAGCAGCTGGCTGACCACGCCGATCAGCAGCGCGGCCAGCACCAGCGCGGCCGCGACGCCGTACCACAGGCTGCGATGCGCGATGTGCAGGTGGCGCCGGAGGCGCGTCACCGCGAGGCCTCAGAGCAGGACGACATCGAACTGCTCCTGCAGGTACTGCGTATCGCCCTGGAAGCGGATCGACTTGCCGAGGAATTCCTCGAGTTCCGCGACCGCCGCGGATTCCTCGTCGGTGATGCGCGCGACGACCTTCGGCGAGGCGATCACCAGCAGCCGCGCCGCGTCGAACTGGCGCACCGCGCGGGTGATCTCGCGGAAGATCTCGTAGGTCACGGTTTCGGCGGTCTTGAGCATGCCGCGGCCGCCGCATTCGTGGCAGGGCTCGCACAGCTGGCGCTCGAGCGATTCGACGGTGCGCTTGCGCGTCATCTCGACCAGGCCCAGCGGCGAGAAATCGTAGACGGTGGTGCGCGCGTGGTCGCGCGCCAGCGACTTCTCCAGCGTGCGCAGCACCTGGCGGCGGTGCTCGGCGTCGTGCATGTCGATGAAGTCGATGATGATGATGCCGCCGAGGTTGCGCAGCCGCAGCTGGCGCGCCACCGCCTGCGCCGCTTCCAGGTTGGTGCGGTACACGGTTTCCTCGAGGTTGCGCTGGCCGAGGAAGGAACCGGTGTTGACGTCGACCGTGGTCATCGCCTCGGTCTGGTCGATCACCAGGTAGCCGCCCGACTTGAGCGGCACTTCCTTCTCGAGCGCGTGCTGGATCTCGTCCTCGACGCCGTACAGGTCGAAGATGGGGCGCGCGCCGCCGTAGTGCTCGATCCGCGCCGGCAGCCCCGTCTCCTCGGCGGGCACCAGCGGCGGCATGTACTGCGCGGCGAAGGCGCGCAGGCGCTCGCAGGTCTCGCGCGAATCGACCTTGACCTTCTCGACGTCGCGGCGCATCAGGTCGCGCACCGCGCGCATCGGCAGGCTGAGGTCCTCGTATACGCAGCTGCCCACGGCGCTGTCGCGCACGCGCGCTTCGACCAGCGCCCAGGCGCGGCTGAGGTAGGCGATATCCTCGGCCAGCGCCTCCGCGGGCTGGCCTTCGGCGTTGGTGCGCACGATGTAGCCGAAGCCGCCGTGCGGCGCGGCGAGTTCGGTCACCAGGCCCTTCAGGCGCGCGCGCTCGGTCTCGTCCTCGATGCGCGCGGACACGCCCACCACCTTCGACTGCGGCAGCAGCACGAGGTAGCGCGACGGAATGCTGATCTGCGTGGTCAGGCGCGCGCCCTTGCTGCCGATCGGATCCTTGACCACCTGCACGACCACGTCCTGGCCTTCGCGCAGCAATTCGGCGATCGGCAGCGCCGGCGTCGCGCCCTGGATCGGCGGCTCGGCGGCGTCGGCGCCGCGCGCGGTGAGCGGGCGCTGGATGTCGTTCGCGTGCAGGAACGCCGCGCGCTCCAGGCCGATCTCCACGAATGCGGCCTGCATGCCGGGCATCACCCGCTGCACCTTGCCCTTGTAGATGTTGCCGACCACGCCGCGCGACCAGCCGCGCTCGATGTGCAGCTCCTGCAGCATGCCGTTCTCGACCACGGCGACGCGGGTCTCGCGCGGGGTGACGTTGACGAGGATCTCTTCGCTCATGCGTCGAAGTCCGCCAGCAGGCGCGCGGTCTCGTACAGCGGCAGCCCCATCACGCCGGAGTGGCTGCCCGAGAGATGGGCGATGAAGGCCTGCGCCGCGCCCTGGATGCCGTAGGCGCCGGCCTTGCCCTGCCACTCGCCGCCTTCGAGGTAGGCCGCGAGGGTGGCGTCGTCGAGTTCGCCGAACGTCACCTCGGACACGGACACCGCTTCCGCCTCGCGCGCCGCCGACACCAGCCACACCACGGTCACCACGCGGTGGGTGCGGCCGGACAGGCGCCGCAGCATCGCCGCGGCATCCGCGGCATCGCGCGGCTTGCCGAAGACGTCGTCGCCGAGCACCACCTCGGTATCGGCGCCGAGCACGCGCGCGCCCGGGATCGCCATCACCTCGAGCAGGCCCGCGCCGGCCTTCTCGCGGGCCACGCGGCGCACGTAGTCGTCGGCGGGTTCGCCGGGCTGGCGCTGTTCGGGCACGTCGAGGTCGAGCGTCGCGAACGGCCGGCCGAGGCGGGCCAGCAGCTCGCGCCGGCGCGGCGATTGCGAGGCGAGATAAAGCATCCGGGAAAGAATAACCCGCGCCCCGGCCGCCCAAGCCGCCCGGGCCCGGCGCAACCCCGTTCCGGCTCACCGCCCGTTCACCACTCCCGTCACACCCTCGTTCACGACCCGACGGAGACCCCTGCATGCGCCAAGTCCGCCCCACCCCACGCGCCTTCCCCCGCTCCCTGGCCGTCGTCGCGGCCGTCGCCTTGGCGATGCTCGCGACCGCCGCGTGCGCCCAGCAGGCGGCCGCGCCCGCCAGCGACGGCACGCTGCTGTCGATCTCGGCCCAGGCGGAGGCGCACCGCGTCCCCGACGTCGCCACCGTCTCCGCCGGGGTGGTCACGCAGGCCCCGGACGCGAACGCCGCGATGCGCGCCAACGCCGCGCAGATGGACAAGGTCATGGCCGCGATCCGCGCCGCCGGCATCGCCGAGCGCGACATCCAGACCGCGGGCATCAACGTCAATCCGCAATACCACTACGCCGAGAACATGCCGCCGAAGATCACCGGCTACCAGGCGAACAACACGGTCAGCCTCAAGGTCCGCGACATCGGCAAGCTCGGCAAGGTGCTCGACGCGCTCGTGGCCAGCGGCGCCAACCAGGTCAACGGCCCGGCCTTCGAGGTCGACCAGCCGGAGGCCGCCTACGACGAGGCGCGCCGCGCGGCGCTCGGCAAGGCGCAGGCGCGCGCGCAGATGTACGCGAAGGAACTGGGGCTGCGCGTGCGCCGCATCGTCAGCATCGACGAAGGCGGCGGCTTCCGCCCGCCGGTGCCGGTGCCGATGATGGCGATGGCGCGCGCGGAGAAGGCCTACGACACCGCGGTGTCGCCGGGCGAAACCACGCTCTCGGCGAACCTGGCCGTCGTCTTCGAGCTGGGGCGCTGAGCATGGCGCGCCCGGGCACCCCGCCGCCGTCCGCCCCCGTCGACCCGAAGTCGGGCCGCAACCCGGGCTATGCGGAGGAGCGTCCGGGCGATCACCGCGATGCGCACCGGCCGGCCGAACCGGCACGGCCTTCGCCGGACGAACCCGACATCGGACACGATCCCGACGCCGCCCCGGCGCCGGGAGGGGCGCCACCCCGCTGACCCCGCCGGCGGCGCCCGCGCGTTCGAAGCATTACGCACGAACCAGTGAGGAGGCGTCCCATGGCACACGCGGTCCAGCACTCCCGTCCCGATCCGAAGCGCATCGCCGGCTACGCCTTCGCGGTCGCCTTCAACCTCGCGCTGTTGATGCTGCTGCTGGCCCCGATGCAGGGCCCGCAGGGCCTGCGCCTGCCGGGCGAGGACACGCCGTCCATCGCCTGGTATCCGCCGAAGCCGACGCCGCCGGTACAGCCGCCGGAAGTGCGGATCGCGCCCCCGGCCACGCAGCCCAGCGTGGTGCCGGTTCGCCCCGCGATCGCGCCGCAACCACCGGCCGTGGTGATCGTCGACGGCGGCAGCGAGGCGGCCGTCGCGCCCGAGGCAGCGCCGGACGCGCAGCCCGCGACCGAACCGGCGACTTCGATCGCGCCGCCGGTCGCCGGCGCGACGCTGCAGTACGCGTCGGCGCCGCCGCCGGCGTATCCCGCGGCCGCGCGCCGCATGCGCCAGGAAGGCACGGTGCTGCTCGAGGTGCTCGTCGGCGAGGACGGCCGGCCGCTGCGCGTGGAGGTGCGCGAAAGCAGCGGCCACCGCTCGCTCGACGACGCGGCGCGCGACCAGGTGCTGGCGCACTGGCGGTTCCGGCCCGCGATGCGCGACGGGCGCGCCATCCAGGCGATCGGGCTGGTGCCGGTGAACTTCAGGCTGCGCTGACGCGGCAGCGCGCGGCGTCGCGCTCAGGCGCGGTGGTAGGGGTGGTTCGCGAGCAGCGCCGCGGCGCGGTACAGCTGCTCGGCGACCACCAGCCGCACCAGCA
>JBDZUW010000006.1:20791-44951 GCA_040255375.1 Luteimonas sp.
GCGAGCAGCGCCGCGGCGCGGTACAGCTGCTCGGCGACCACCAGCCGCACCAGCATGTGCGGCAGCGTGAGCGGGCCGAGCGACCAGCGCTCGTCGGCGGCGTCGAGCACTTCGGGCGCGTGCCCTTCCGGCCCGCCGATGAGCAGCGCGAGGTCGCGGCCGCCGTTGCGCCAGTGCTGCAGGCGCTGCGCGAGTTCCTCCGACGACCACGCGCGGCCGCGGCCGTCGAGCGCGACCACGAGCGCGCCCTTCGGCACCGCTGCGAGCACGCGCGCACCTTCGTCGGCCATCGCGCGCGCGGCATCGCGGCTCTTGCCGCGCAGGCCGGGCTCCACTTCGGCAAGATCGAGCGGCAGCCAGTGCGACAGCCGCTTGCGGTATTCGGCGAAGCCCTCGGCGACCCAGGCGGGCGCGCGTTCGCCGACGGCGACGAGTCGCGCCTTCATCGCACGGCGCTCATGCGCTCAACGCGCGCGGGCGGTGTCGCCGTATTCGTCGATGCCCTCGGGCGGCTGGTCGCCGACCGTCCACAGGCGCTCCAGCGCGTAGAACTCGCGGATCCGCGGCAGCATCACGTGGACCACGACATCGCCGAGGTCGACCAGCACCCATTCGGCTTCCTGCTCGCCCTCGACGCCCAGCGGCATCACGTCCAGGCGCTTGGCGAACTTCACCACCTCGTCGGCGATCGACTTCACGTGCCGGCTCGAGGTGCCCGAGGCGATGACCATGAAATCGGTGACGCTGCTCTTGCCGCGCACGTCGATCTCGACCACGTCCTTCGCCTTGAGCTCCTCGACGGCCGCATGGACGGTTTCCAGCAGCTTCTCGATCGGCGGCGGCGGGTTCGGCAACTGGGTCCTGATGACCTGGGCTTGGCTGGTCAAGGGCGTCCTGGGAGGTCGATGGAATCGGGCCCGATTATAAACCGCGGGCCGTCGCGGCACGGTTCACGCGGCGCCGTAGAGGCGGTGCCGGCGGATGTAGGCCGCGACCGGCGGCGGCACCAGCGCCTCCCACGGCAGGCCGGCGGCGATCCGGGCGCGCACCTCGCTCGCCGAATGCGGGAACAGCGGCTGCCGCAGGTAGAGGACGCGCCCGGCCGGCGCCGACCGCAATTCATCCGGCGAGGCGGCGGCGCGGCCGGCGATGGCGGCGAGCAGCGCGGGCGGCAGCGGTTCGCCATCCCCCGCCAGGCCGCCGCGGCCGGCCACGACGAAATGGGCCAGGCCGAACAGCGCCTCCCAGGACTTCCACGTGGGCAGCGCGGCGAAGCTGTCGGCGCCGACGAGCAGCGCGACCGGCGCGTCGCCGCCGATGGCGGCACGCAGCGCGTGCAGCGTGTCGACGGTCCAGGAGCGGCCGTCGCGCTCGAGTTCGCGCCGATCCACTTCGAGCCCGGGCTCGCCTTCGATCGCAAGCGCGAGCATCGCCGCGCGATCGGCCGCGCCCGCGCCGGGCGGCGCGCGATGCGGCGGATCGGCGGCCGGCATCAGGGCGACCGTGGCGTCGAGCGCATCGCGCGCGGCACGGGCCACGGCCACGTGGCCGAGGTGCACCGGATCGAAGGTGCCGCCGTACAGCACGCGGAGCGCGCGCGGGCCGCGCATCGCGGTCATCCGTTCGCGTTCGCGAGCGGCGCGTTCGCGAGCAGCGTGCCGGCAGGCGCGCTCGCGACCGCGAGCAGCAGCCGTTCCAGCTGCAGCCACGCATCGTCGGGCTCGCTGCCCGGGCGCCAGCGGCCCTTGGCGATGCGGTCCACCGCGCCGAGGCCGGCGACGAAGCCTTCCCAGCGCGCCGCGGGATGCCGCGCGAGCGCGCGCAGCCACATCGCCTGCTTGGCGTCCCACACGCGCTGCGCCTTGAACTCGGCGTTGAGGTTGCCGCCGCGCGCCTTGGTGCGCGCCAGCACCGCGCCGCGCTGCAGCTCCATCGCCAGCATGCCGAGCAGCGCCGGCACCGCCTCGCCCTCGGCGCGCAGGCCGCGCAGCATGCGCGAGACCTGTGCGGGCTGGCCGTTGAGCGTGGCGTCCACCAGGCGGAATACGTCGTAGCGCGCGGAATCGGCGACCAGGGCCTCCATGCGCGCGGCATCGAGCGGCGCGGCATCGGCCTGCGCACCGCCCGACAGCAGCGCGAGCTTCTCGATCTCCTGCGCGGCGGCGAGCAGGTTGCCCTCGACGCGCTCGGCCAGCCGCGCGACCGCGCCGGCATCGGCCTGCACGCCGCGCGCGCGCAGGCGGCGATCGATCCAGTCCGGCAGTTCGTGCGGCTTGATCGGCCAGGCCACCGCGACCGCGCCGATCGCGCCGATGGCTTCGCTCCACTTGCCGCCGTGCGAGCGGCTCCACTCGCCGCAGGTCACCAGCAGGCACACGTCCGGGGCGGGATCGGCGCAGAACTCGGCCAGCACCTTCGCACCCTCGGTGCCCGGCTTGCCGCCGGGCATGCGCACCTCGACGAGGCGCCGCGAGGCGAACAGGCTCGGCGCGCGGAAGGTCGCGACCAGCGGATCCCAGTCCCAGCCGCGGGGATCGCTTTCGAACGCGAACACCTCGCGCTCGGCGATGCCTTCCGCGCGCGCGGCGGCGCGGACCGCATCGGCGGCCTCGAGCACGCGCAATGCCTCGGCGCCGGCGATCAGGTACGCGGGCGCGAGCGGCCCGCGCGCGACGCGGGCGGCGAGTTGTTCGGGGCTGGTTTCCATGCGCCGCGGCCCGGCGCTCAGGGCGCGGTGGCGGCGCCCTGGGCCTGCTGCAGGCGCGAGACCGCGTCGATGCGGCGCAGGATCGACGAGACCATGTCGCGGCGCAGCTCGCGCAGCAGCAGCTCGCGCTCGCCCTCGGTGCCGGCGGAATTGGTCGGCACGGAGACGTAGTCGCGCGACAGCTCGATCGCCTGCTGCGGCACCAGGTCGGTGCCGTCGGCGCGGCGCAGGTCGAAGATCACCGCGTAGCGCAGGGTGAATTCCTGCGAGCGGCCGAACTGGTCCACGCTGATCGGAGTGTCGCCGAGCTGTTCGCTGGCGATGTGCAGCGTGGCGGCGTTGGCCGCATCGGGCGAATCCGCCGCCACGATCGCCGCGCCGGCGCGGCGCAGGGCCTGCTCGAGCTGCTGTTCGAGCGGACCGTCGGGATTGGACGAGGCCAGCTGCACCGACTGCAGGCCGGCCGGCAACAGCAGCGAATCGCGCAGGTGGAAACCGCAGGCGGAGAGGAGCACGGCCGCGACCGCGGCGAAGCCGGCGGCGCGGGCGGCGGACAGGGCACGGGATCGGGAGGCCATCGGCGCAGTCTGGACGAGCCCGGAGGCAGCGGCAAGCGCGGCGTGGCCGGGGGCCTCCGCGCCGGCCGGGATCCGGCCCGCCGTCATCCGGCATGCGGTCATCCGGCGACGATGTTGACGATCTTGCCTGGAACGACGATCACCTTGCGCACCGCCTGTCCTTCCAGGAACCGGGCGACGCCCGGCTCGGCCAGCGCCGCCGCCTCGACCGCTTCGCGCGGCGCGCCTGGCGCCGCCTCGATGGTGCCGCGCAGCTTGCCGTTGACCTGCACCGCGATGGTGACGCTGTCGCGGGCCAGGGCCGCCGGGTCGGCGCGCGGGAACGGCACGTCCTCCAGCAGCGTCTCCGGATGGCCCAGCACCTGCCACAGCGCGTGCGACACGTGCGGCGTGACCGGGTTGAGCAGCAGCACCATCGCCTCCAGCGCCTCGTGCCGCACCGCGCGGCCCTGCGGCGACTGGTCGGCGAAGCGCGAGACATGGTTGAGCAGCTCCATCAGCGCGGCGATCGCGGTGTTGAAGCTGTGGCGGCGGCCGTAGTCGTCGCCGACCTTCTGGATCGTCTCGTGGAGCTGGCGGCGCAGCGTCTTCTGCGCCGCGTCCAGCGCCGCCGGATCGACCACCGGATGGTCCGGTTGCGCGGCATGCGTCGTCACTTCGCGCCAGAAGCGGCGCAGGAAGCGCGCCATGCCCTCGACGCCGGCTTCGCTCCACTCGAGCGACTGCTCCGGCGGCGCCGCGAACATCGAGAACAGGCGCACGGTGTCGGCGCCGTAGCGCGCGACCATCGCCTGCGGATCGACGCCGTTGTTCTTCGACTTCGACATCTTCTCGATGCCGCCGATGCCCACGGGCTTGCCGTCGGCCTTCAGCATCGCGCCCGCGACGTGGCCGTGGCTGTCGCGGCGCACTTCGACGTCGGCGGGATTGATCCACTCGCGCCGGCCGCCCTCGCCTTCCCGGTAGTAGGTTTCGGCCACGACCATGCCCTGCGTGAGCAGGCGCGTCGCCGGCTCGTCGCTCTTGACCAGGCCCTGGTCGCGCATGAGCTTGTGGTAGAAGCGGAAATACAGCAGGTGCAGGATCGCGTGCTCGATGCCGCCGATGTACTGGTCGACCGGCAGCCAGTAGTCGGCGCGCTGGTCGACCTGCGTCGATGCGCCCGGCGAGGTGTAGCGCGCGTAGTACCAGCTCGACTCCATGAAGGTGTCGAAGGTGTCGGTCTCGCGCTCGGCGGCCGCGCCGCACTGCGGGCACGTGGTCTTCCGCCATTCCGGATCGGCCTTGATCGGCGACTTCACCCCGGAGAACTCGACGTCTTCCGGCAAGACGACCGGCAACTGGTCTTCCGGCACCGGCACGGCGCCGCACTTGTCGCAGTAGACCACCGGGATCGGGCAGCCCCAGTAGCGCTGGCGGCTCACGCCCCAGTCGCGCAGGCGGAAGTTGACCTTGCGGCGGCCGGCGCCCGACGCTTCGAGCCGCTTCGCGACGGCGGCGAAGGCCGCGTCGAAATCGAGGCCGTCGAATTCGCCGGAATTCACCAGCCAGCCGCGGCCGGTGTACGCGGACTCCTCGTCGATGCGGCGCTGGTATTCGCGCACCACCTGCACCGCCGCGCCAGCCTCGTAGGCGTCGATCGCGGCGGATTCGCCCAGCGCCGCGGCCATCGCGTCGTCGTGCGAGCCCACATGGCGGGCGAGTTCGGCGAGCGCGTCGCGCACTTCGCCCGGCACCACCACCATGCGCACCGGCAGCCCGTAGGCCTGCGCGAACTCCCAGTCGCGCTGGTCGTGGCCGGGCACCGCCATCACCGCGCCGGTGCCGTAGCCCATCAGCACGAAGTTGGCGACGTACACCGGCATCGCGTCGCCGGTCACCGGATGCAGCACGCGCACGCCGGTGTCCATGCCGCGCTTCTCTTGCGTCTCGAGCTCGGCTTCGGACACGCCGCCGTGGCGCAGTTCCTCGATGAACGCGGCCAGCGCCGGATTGCCCTGCGCCGCCCGCAACGCGAGCGGATGCTCGCCGGCGATGCTGACGAAGGTCGCGCCCATCAGCGTGTCGGGGCGCGTGGTGAACACCGTCAGGCGTTCATCGGTCGGGTTGAAATGCGCGTCGGCGACCGTGAAGCCGATCTCCAGGCCCTCGCTGCGCCCGATCCAGTTGCGCTGCATCGTCTTGACCGGCTCGGGCCAGCCGTCGAGCGTGTCGAGGCCGTCGAGCAGTTCCTGCGCGTAGTCGGTGATCTTCAGGAACCACTGCGGGATCTCGCGCTTCTCGACGATCGCGCCGGTGCGCCAGCCGCGGCCGTCCACCACCTGCTCGTTCGCGAGCACGGTCTGGTCGACCGGATCCCAGTTCACGACCGAGTTGCGGCGGTACGCCAGGCCCTTCTTCATCAGCCGCACGAACATGCGCTGCTCGTGCACGTAGTAGTCGGGCCGGCAGGTCGCGAACTCGCGCGTCCAGTCGATCGCGTAGCCCATCGCCTGCAGCTGCGCGCGCATGTGCTCGATGTTGGCGTAGGTCCACTTCGCCGGCGCGGTCCTGTGCTTGATGGCCGCGTTCTCGGCCGGCAGGCCGAAGGCGTCCCAGCCCATCGGCTGCAGCACGTTCTTCCCGGTCATGCGCTGGTAGCGGCTGATGACGTCGCCGATCGTGTAGTTGCGCACGTGGCCCACGTGCAGCGCGCCCGACGGGTACGGCAGCATCGACAGGCAGTAGAACTTCGGCCGCGACGGATCCTCGGTCACCTCGTAGGCGCGGGTGTCGCGCCAGTAGCCCTGCGCGGCGGCCTCCACCGAGGCAGGGTCGTAGCCCGCTGCGGGCTCGTTGGGGACTGCGGGACTGGCGGAGTCGTCGGACACGATGCGCTTGCGAATGGGAGCGGACCCCGAAGCCTACCGCAGCGCACAAAAAGCCGCCAACGCAGGCCAGGCGAACTGCGCGCCCAGGCCCAGGCGCTGGGCGAGGCCGGGCGCCGCGCCGATCGCGTCCCATGCCTGCGGCGGCAGCGCGAGGCAGGCGATCGCCACGGCGGCGAGCAGCGGGCCGGCGACCATGGCGGCGCGCCACCCAGCGCTCCTGCGCAAGGCCAGCGGCAGCAGCAGCGCCGACGGCAGCCATGCCGCCAGCGACAGCATGCCCGCCGCGACATGGGCCTTCGACGCCGCGCCGTCCAGCAGCCGCAGGTCGAGCGGGAACAAGGCCTGCGCCGCGAGCGCCAGGCCGGAAAACATCAGCAGCCACCCGCCGATGCGCCCGGCCGCGCCCACGCCGGCCGCGGCGAGCGGCCGCTGCAGCGCGATGGCGGACATGGCGACGAGGAGGCCGGGCAAGGCGTACCCCAGCGCATTCCACGCCGCCGCGTGCGGCACGCCGCGCGCGCCCAGCAGGTCCACCGGGTGCAGGGCCTGGGCGTAACCCGCGAGCGCGGCGCCGAAGCCCGCCAGCGCAAGCGCGAACACGGCGCCTGCCAGCCACCCCGCGTGGAGCGCGAGCCGGTTCGCGCTCATGGTTCCCTGGTCCACTGGAAAACCTCCTCGATGCGCGCGCCCAGCGCGTCCGCGATGCGGAACGCGAGCTCCAGCGAGGGCGCGTAGCGCCCTGCCTCGAGCGCGATGATGGTCTGCCGGGTGACGCCGCAGGCATCGGCCAGCGCCTGCTGCGTCATTTCGCCGCGCTCGAAGCGCAGGCGGCGGATCTCGTTGGCGACCCGGGTCGCGGCCACGATCAGTCGAGCGCCTGCAGGATGGCTGCGATCGCCGACAGGATCACCAGCCAGTGCACCACGATGTTCGCGTACAGCTTGCGCAGCAGCACGAACGCCGCGCCGAACACCAGGCCCCAGGCGAGGAACCACCAGAACTGGTCGATGGACTTCAGCCCGTGCTGGAACACGAACGGGATGGACGCCGCCGGCACGGCGAGCCACGCGCTCCATCCGCGGCTGCGCAGCGCGTTGATGGCGAAACCGCGGTAGACGAGTTCCTCGCAGGGCGCCGCCACCAGGCCCATCAGCACATAGAGCACGCGTTGCGCGGTGTCCGCCGGCGACAGGTCGGCGAAGTCGGAGAGCCTGGCGAGTGCCTCGGCATCCATCCCGGTCCCGGCGAGCGCGGATTCCACGAGGGCCACGAGCAAGCCGGCGAAGACCAGGTACCCCGCGACCAGCCAGGCGGTGCCGCGGCGGCCCAGGCCGTAACCGATGTCGCGCCAGCCCCAGCCGTTCGCCCTGAGCACGCGCGCGAGGATCGCGATCTGCGCCGCATACCACGCCGTGGCGAGCGGCCAGAACACCAGGCGGAAATCGACCCCCGCGGCGGCGAAACGCTCCCGTTCCAGCAGCAGGCACGAGAGCAGCGTCGACGCCGCGGGCAGGCCGAGCAACAGGCCCAGGATCGCGGGCCAGCGCATGGGTACGCGCGGGGCGTTCATGCCGCCGCCCTGCGGTCGCGCCGGTACAGCACGGCCGCCGCGACCTGCTCGAACAACAAGCCCCACATCAGGGCCTGCACCAGCAGGTGGGCGACGTACGGATAGGTGAATGCGTGCAGCCGCGCCGGGTCGCTGAAGCCGAGGAGCAGTGCGAGCCCCAAGATGCAGAAGGTGGTTGCGCCGCGCCCCCATTGCCCGGCCACGAGCGCGATGCGCGCGTCGCGCTCGTCCGCGACGACCGTGCCGGCCCAGCGCTGCTTCAACACGTGCGCGAGCACCACCCAGGCCACGAAGAGCGCGCCGATGCTCCGGCCCGCGGCACCGGCATCCGGGTCGCTGCCGATCGGGACCCCCGTCATGAAGACCCGCGCCTTGAGCAGCATGGCCGCGATCACCGCGGCGACGAAGGCCATGCCGACCCAGGCCTGCCACTCGCCCGGCGCGATCGCCGCTTCCCCGTCGCTGTGCGGCACCTGGTGGATGAGCGCGACGCAGAACCAGACCGCCGCGATGAACAGGCAGGTGCCGATCCAGCCGACGGGTAACGCGCGCGACAACAGCGGGAAATCGCGGTACTCGCCGGCGAAGAACAGCGCGAGGCCCACGCCGGCCAGCGCGAGGCAGGCAACCAGGCGGGTACGCGGGGAAATGGCGTGCATGGTGTCACCTGTACCGGACTTGATGTAATGTGCACTTTACATCACGCCTTGGCGATGTCAAGTATTTTTGACATTCCCAGCGGCCGGGCCGGTTGCATTGGCCGCCCGCGCCACCATCTACCAAGCTCCCTTCCCCGGACCCCGCCATGACCGCCGACACCACCAGGCCGCACGTCTTCGACGCCACCACCGACCGTTTCGAGGCGGACGTCATCCAGCGCTCGCTGCAGGTGCCGGTGCTGATCGATTTCTGGGCGACGTGGTGCGGGCCGTGCAAGAGCCTGGGCCCGATCCTCGAGAAGCTCGCCGCCGAGTACCACGGCGCGTTCGAGCTGGCCAAGGTGGACGTGGACAAGGAGCAGCAGCTCGCGGCGGCGTTCCAGATCCGCTCGGTGCCGACGGTGATCCTGGCGAAGGACGGGCAGCTGGTGGACGGCTTCCCCGGCGCGCTGCCCGAAGGCCAGCTGCGCGAATTCCTGAAGCACCACGGCATCGAGCCCGCCCCGGCGCAGGCGGAGGAGCCCGAGGCCGCCGCGCCCGCGGCGCCGGTGGATCCGCACGCCGAGGTCATGCGCCTGCGCAAGGCGGTCGAGGCCGCGCCGGAGGACGACGCGCTGAAGCTCGACCTCGCGCTGGCCCTGCTCGCGACGGGCGGCGCGCACGAAGCCGAGAAGCTGCTCGACGCGCTGCCGGCGAACCTCGCGACCGACGACCGCGCCGTGCGCGCCCGCGCGCGGCTCGGCTTCGCCGCGCTGCTGCAGGACGCACCGCCGCGCGAAGTGCTGGAAGCCACGATCGCGTCGAATCCCGCCGACCTGCGCGCGCGCCACCTGCTCGGCGTGCGCCGCATCGTCTCCGGCGATGCCGAGGCGGGCCTCGAGCAGTTCCTCGAGATGCTGCGCCGGGACCGCAACTTCGAGGACGGCCTGCCGCGCAAGGCCCTGATCGATGCGTTCCGCGTGGTCGAGGACGAGGACCTCGTCGGCCGCTACCGGCGCCGCATGTCGTCGCTGCTGCTGGCCTGACCGCACGCCGCAGGGACGCACGCATGCGCACCTTCCCCGCCCGCTGGCTGCGCCACGGGCTCAACCTGTGGCCACCGTTCCTGTTCGCGGGGATCCATGTCGCCCGCATCGGCGACGACTTCCGCAGCGCGCGCGTCGAGCTGCGCATGCGTCCGTGGAACCGCAACTACGTGGGCACGCACTTCGGCGGCTCGCTGTTCGCGATGACCGATCCGTTCTGGATGCTGCTGGTGCTGCATGCGCTCGGCGACGGCTACATCGTCTGGGACCGGGCGGCCACGATCGAATTCGAGAAGCCCGGCCGCGGACCCGTGCACGCCGACTTCGTGCTGGACGATGCGACGCTGGACGAACTGCGCGCGGCGGCGGCCGACGGGAGCAAGGTGCTGCGCTGGTTCGACGCGCCGGTGCGCGACGCCTCCGGCGACGTCGTGGCGATGGTGCGCAAGCAGCTGTACGTGCGCCGCAAGCGCCCGAAGGAATGAGCCGGCGGCCGGTGGCCGCCCTTTCCGCCGTTGCTTCCCACGTTCCCGCACGGCTCCCCTACAATCGCGCCATGCCGCCCACCGCGCCCAGCCTCGGACAGCGCCTGCAGCGCCTGTTCCTCACCGGACTGCTGACCCTGCTGCCGATCTGGCTGACCTGGGTGGTGGTCAAGTTCGTATTCGCCCTGCTGTCGGACCTGAGCCGGCCGCTGGTGGACCCGGCGCTGGCCTCGCTGGCCACCGCCAATCCGCGCTCGCTGTCCTGGCTGCAGGACCCGTGGGTGGCGACCGCCATCGCGCTGGTCGCGACCGTGGCGGTGATCCTGCTGTCGGGCTGGCTCGCGCGCCGGGTCTTCGGCCAGCGCATGCTGCGCTGGTTCGAGGCCCTGGTCGCGCGCGTGCCGCTCGCGAGCACCATCTACGGCAGCGCGCGCAAGCTGCTCGACATCCTGCAGACGCAGCCCGACGGCACCCAGCGCGTGGTGCTCATCGATTTCCCGCACGACCAGATGAAGTCGGTCGGCTTCGTGACCCGCGTCATCCGCGACCAGGACAGCGGCCGCGAGCTCGCCGCGGTGTACGTGCCGACGACGCCCAACCCGACGTCGGGCTACCTCGAGATCGTGCCGGTCGAGAAGGTCACGCCCACCGACTGGACCGTCGACCAGGCGATGAGCTTCATCATCAGCGGCGGCGCGGTCTCGCCGGAGACCATTCCGTTCGCGCCGCCTTCGGCCGCGGCGCGGGAGCCGCACGCGTGAGCGCCGCGGCCGGCGAAGGCGGCGGCGCCGGCGCCATGGCGCCCGCCAGCCCGCTCGCCGACCGCTCCGCCAGCCTGTTCGTCCTGCTCGCTGCGTTCTTCTGCGTCAACGCGGTCATCGCGGAGTTCATCGGCGTCAAGATCTTCGCGCTCGAAGACACGCTCGGGATCAGGCCGCTGGAGTGGAACCTGTTCGGGCAGACCGGCTCGCTCAACTTCACCGCGGGCACGCTGCTGTGGCCGATCGTGTTCATCATGACCGACACGATCAACGAGTACTACGGCAAGCGCGGCGTGCGCTTCATCAGCTGGCTGGCGGCGGGGCTGATCCTGTACGCGTTCGCGTTCGCGTACGCCGCCATCCACCTCGCGCCGGCGTCGTGGTGGGTCGGCATTGGCAAGGACCAGGGCGTACCCGACTACCAGGCGGCGTTCGCGGCGATCTTCGGCCAGGGCATGTGGATCATCTGGGGCTCGCTCATCGCCTTCATCGTCGGCCAGCTGGTGGACGTGAGCGTGTTCCACCGCATCCGCAGGCGCACCGGCGAACGCCATGCGTGGCTGCGCGCGACCGGATCGACCGCGGTGTCGCAGCTGATCGACAGCTTCGTCGTGCTGTACATCGCCTTCGTGGTCGGGCCGCAGCACTGGCCCACGTCGCTGTTCCTCGCCGTGGGCACGCTCAACTACGTCTACAAGATGGGCGCCGCGATCGCGCTGATCCCGCTGCTGTACCTGGCGCGGGCGGGCATCCACCGCTACCTCGGCCACGCGCGCGCGCTGGAAATGCGCGAGCACGCGGCGGCCATGCAGTAGCCGCGGGCGCGACGGAGCCGGCGCGATGATCGATCTCGAACACAAACTGCTGAAGCGCTGGACCGCCGCGTCCTTCGCGAAGGCCGGGCTCGCGCTGATGGCGGCCGGCTTCCTGCCCATCCTGCTCTATGCGACGTTCGGCCCGGCCGACGGGAACCCCATCGGGCTCGGCCTGCTGATGGCCGTGCTGGTGCCCGCCGGCTTCCTGTTGTTCGGCGTCGGCGTGCTGAAGTGGCTCATCGGGATGGTGCAGCCACGCGAATGAAAAAGGCCGGCAATGCCGGCCTTTTTCCCCGAAGCGGAGCGACGCGGTCAGGCGCGGCTGTCGCGGCGCCCGCCGCGTGCCCCCTGCCCGTTCGAGCGCTGCTTCGGCCCGGCGTGCGCGGTGCGCGCGGCCGGCTTCCCGTGCGGACGATGCGCGGGCTTGCCCGCGGCACGCGCCTGCGGCTTCTGCCCGGCACGCGGCTGGCCCGCACGCGGCTGGCGCTGGCCGCCGCCGTTCTTCGGGATGGGCGTGTCGAGGCGGATCGCGCGCGACGGCGCGTAGCCGTCGACCACGTCCATCCGCAGGTCCACCTTCAGCAGGCGCTGGATCTGGTTCAGCAGGCCACCCTCTTCCGGCGACACCAGCGAAAGCGCCTCGCCCTGCGCGCCGTTGCGGCCGGTGCGGCCGATGCGGTGGATGTAGTCCTCCGCGACCATCGGCAGGTCGTGGTTGATCACCAGCGGCAGGTTCGGGATGTCGAGCCCGCGCGCGGCGACGTCGGTGGCCACGAGCACGCGCGCGCGACCGGCCTTGAACTGGTCGAGCGCCTTCTGGCGCTGCGCCTGGCTCTTGTTGCCGTGGATCGCGACCGCCTTCAGGCCGGCCTTCTCCAGCTGCTCGGCGAGGCGGTTGCAGCCGTGCTTGGTCTTGCCGAACACCAGCACCTGGTCGGTGTGGCGCGCGGCAAGGATGTCGACGAGCAGGTCGCGCTTGCGCGAATTGTCGACCGGGTGCACGCGATGCACGATGGTCTCGGCGATCGTGTTCTGCGCGGCGACCTGCACCTGCTTCGGGTCGCGCATGAACTCCAGCGCCAGCGCCTTGATCCGCGGCTCGAACGTGGCCGAGAACAGCAGCGTCTGCCGCTGCGCCGGCACGCGGCCGAGGATGCGCTTGATCGCGGGCAGGAAGCCCATGTCGAGCATGCGGTCGGCTTCGTCGAGCACCAGCACCTCGACCGCGTCGAGCTTGGCGCTGCCGCGTTCCATGTGGTCGATCAGGCGGCCCGGCGTGGCGACGAGGATGTCGGCGCCGCGGCGCAGGTTGTCGACCTGCGGGCCCATGCCGGCGCCACCGAAGATGGTGGTCACGTTGAGGTGCAGGTGGCGGTTGAAGGCCTTGAGGCTGTCGGCGACCTGGACCGCGAGCTCGCGGGTGGGCACCAGCACGAGCGCGCGCGGCTTGCGCGGGCCCTTCGCCGGGGTCTGCTTGGACAGGCGCTGCAGCAGCGGCAGGCCGAACGCGGCGGTCTTGCCGGTGCCGGTCTGGGCGCCGCCGAGCAGGTCGTGGCCGGCCAGCGCCAGCGGGATGGCCTGGGCCTGGATGGGGGTGGGCGCGGTGTACTTGTTTTCCGCAAGCGCGCGCAGCAAGGCGGGCGAAAGCCCGAGGGTTTCGAACGTCATGGCAATGGAACTCCGCAATGGCCCGCACGATGGCGAGCCCGACCCGGAGCGTTCCTTGAACCGCGCTGCGAGCGATCTGTTGGACGGCACCGGATGCTCCGGGCCGTGCCTGCGCGACGAAAGGCGTGCGGGAGAAGGCCGCGGCCGGCGGAGCGAGGCTCCGGCGGGGCGGCAGGCTTACCAGGAAAACGGATCAGCCGTGCGCAGGACAGGGGGATTCTACGCGAAACCGGCTGAATGGGTGGTTGGGGAGCCGATCATGGGTCGGCTCTACGGGGTCGGGGTTACCCCAGGAGGGCCTCGAAGGCCTGCGCGTCCATCGGGCGGCCGATCCAGAAGCCTTGGGCGAGATCGCAGCCGCGCTCGCGCAGGATCTCGTACTGGCCTTCCTTCTCCACGCCCTCGGCGACCACGGTGATGCCGAGCGAATGCGCCATCGCGATGATCGCGGTGGTCAGCGCCAGGTCGTCGGGATCGCGCAGCACGTCGGAAATGAAGCTGCGGTCGATCTTGACGCCGTCCGCCGGCACGCGGCGCAGGTGGCTGAGGCCGGAGAAGCCGGTGCCGAAATCGTCCAGCCAGACCTTGACGCCGGTGCTGCGCAGGCGTTGCAGCAGCGCGCTCGCGTGCTGTTCGTCGCCGAGCACGGCCGTCTCGGTGAGCTCCAGGTGCAGCTGCGACGGCGGCAGGCCGGTCTCGCGCAGCGTGTTCGCGACCTGCTGCGGCAGCTCGCCGCTGCGCAGCTGCCGCGGCGAGACGTTCACCGAGACGAACAGCCCGGCGCCGCGCGCATGGTTGCGATGCCAGCGCACCGCGTCCTCGCAGGCGGTGCGCAGGACCTCCGGGCCGATGCTCTCGATCAACCCGCTCTGCTCGGCGACATCGATGAACACCGACGGCGCGATGCTGCCTTGCTCCGGATGGTCCCAGCGCAGCAGCGCCTCCGCGCCGACGAGGAAGCCGTCGCCGAGGCGGTAGATCGGCTGGTACGCGAGGCTCAGCTCGCCGCGGCCCCACGCGCCGCGCAGGTCCTGCTCCAGGCGCACGCGCCGTTCCACCGCCTGGTCCATCGCGCGGCTGTAGAAGCGATAGCAGTTCTTGCCGGCGACCTTCGCCTGGTACATCGCGATGTCGCCGTTCTTCATCAGCGCGGTGGCGCCGGCGGCGTCCTCGGGGAACAGGGTGATGCCGATCGAAGTGCCCAGGAACACCTGGCGCCCTTCCACCACGATCGGGCGCGCCAGCTCCGCCACCAGCGTCTCCGCCAGGGCGGCGGCGGGGATGCGCACCTCGCGCCCGTCGCCCGCGGCATCCGCCGGGGTTTCCAGCAGGATCACGAATTCGTCGCCGCCGAAGCGCGCCAGCAGCGACGCCTCGGGGTCGCAATGCCGCTCCAGCGCGAGCCGGATCCGGTTGGAGAACTGGACCAGCACTTCGTCGCCGGCGTCGTGGCCGAGCGTGTCGTTGACGCGCTTGAAGTCGTCGATGTCGGCGAACAGCAGCGCCATCTCGCGCCCCGCGCCGCGCGCCTGCATCAGGCGCTGGTCGAGGCTTTCGCGGAACGCGAGCCGGTTGGCCAGGCCGGTGAGCGCGTCGGTGTACGCCATCCGCCGGATCTCGCGATCGTGGCGCGCGATGCTGTCGCCCATGCGCCCGAACGCGCGCATCAGGTCGCCGACCTCGTCGTTGCGCGGCGACGGCGCGATGGACGCGCCGAAGTTGCCGGCCTCGATCTCGCGCGCGGCGTCGGCGAGCTCGCGGATCGGCCGCACCAGCACGCGCTGCAGCGCGAAGCTCGCGGCCGCGCCCAGCGCGACCAGGCCGAGCAGCGCCAGTCCGATCCACCACAGGTGGCGCGCGCCGATCGCGCCGATCCGCTCGCCGAGCGCGGACGAGGCGCGCACCTCGTCGGCGCGCACGCCGTCGAGCGAGTAGCCGATCCGCACGCCGCCCAGGCGATCGTCGCCGACCTTGATCGGGCTGGAGACATCGAGCACGCGGTCGGTCCACTGCGCGTGCACGCCCGGCGCGGAGACCGCCTCGTACGCGAGCGGGTCGCGCATCGCCTGGCCGTAGGTCGGGATGTCGCCCGAGCCGTCGTGGATGACGTCGCCGTCGTCGTCGTAGACCAGCACGTAGCTGACGTCGGGCTGGCGCAGCACTTCGCGCGCCACCACGCCGATGGCGTCGAGGTCGAAGTAGTAGAGCGGGTTCACCAGCGCGTCCGCGACCTGGGCCGCCTGCGCCTGGCCGTGCTCGCGCAGGCGCTGGAACAGCAGCGTGTGCATCGCGTCGCGGCTCTGCCGCGCCACGTCCGCCTGCATCGCGCCCTGGCGCTGCAGCAACAGCAGCACCACCGCGAGCATCAGCAGCAGCAGGCCCGCGGCCAGTACCGCGAACTTCGCGTGCAGCCCGCGCGGGCGCCAGCGCAGGTTCACTCGACCTCCGAGCGGACGCGGATCACGTCGCCGCGCAGTTCGTGCAAGGCCGCCTCGGTGGCGCCGTCGATCGGCAGGAAGCGGGTCGTGCCGAAGAACTGCAGCAGGGCCTCGCGCGCGTCGGGATCGCTGCCCGCTTCCTGCAGGACTTCGCGCAGGCGATCGCGCACGCGCGGGTCGAGGTCGCCGCGCACCATCTCGAGCGCGCGCGGGTAGTCGCCGCTCTCGGCGATCACGCGGAAATCGTCGCGATAGCTCGACGGGATCCGGCGCGGGTTGTCCCAGTCGAGGTTGCTGATCGTGCCGGCGTCCACCAGGCGCTTGTGCACCCAGGTCGCGATGTTCAGCTCCGAGCGCGCGAACAGGTAGCCCACCGAGCCCGGTGCGGGCCGGTCGCGCGGCGACAGCAGGATCTGCAGCGGCAGCCCGTGCCGGAGCAGTTGCACCGCCGGCAGGACGTACGCGCTGGTGGACGAGGTGTTCTGGAAGGCGACGCTGCGCCCGCGCAGGTCTTCGAGCGAAGCGATGCCGCTGTCGCGGCGCACGAACAGGAGGCTGCGGTACGTCCCGGCGCCGTTGCGCTCGGTGAGCAGCAGCGGTTGCGCGCCGACGCGATCCTGCAGCCGCATCGCGTTGGCGGAGGTCTCGGTCACCCAGTCGACGCGGCCGCGGCGCAGGTAGCTGGCCATCTGCTGCGTGTCGCGCGCCATCAGGATGCGGCCCTCGGTGATGCCGACGTCCGCCATGCGCGGCACCACGTAGTCCAGCAGCGGCCGCAGCTGCTCGTAATGCGCCTTGGGATCGTCGCTGATGCGCCCCAGCACCAGCACGTGCGGCTCGCCCGCGCGCAGCGGCGGCGCGGGCAGCAGCGCCGCCGCCAGGCCGACCAGGCATGGCAGCAGCGCGCGCAGGCGCGGCAACGGCGTGCGCGGCAAGGGCAGGCGCGGCAACGGGCGCAAGGCTGAGTTTCCCCTGTTATTGCAACCCGCAGCCTACTGGAAATCACGTTGCCCCGACTACCGGGCGGACCCCGCTAGCCGGGGTCACCCGGGCCCGGGCGCCCCGCCAGCCGGGCCATCCGCTGGGCATCGGCCAGCACCCCGCGCAGCAGCCGGACCTCGCGCACGTCGGGCCGGGCCCGCAGGAACAGCCGCCGCAGCTTGCGCATGGCCGACTCCGGGGCGCGGCCCTTGTGGAAGTCGATCGCGTCCAGGGTCTCGGCGAGCTGGGCGAAGAAGCCCTCCAGTTGCGCGTGCGAGGCCGGTTCGCCGCGCTCGTCCGCGCCGGCCGCAGGCGCCGGCGCCGGTGGCCGGGTCCCGGGGCCGGGCGCGCCCCGCGCGCCGGCCAGCCAGGCCATGCGCAACTCGTAGGCCAGCACCTGCACCGCGGCGGCCAGGTTCAGCGAGCCGTATTCCGGGTTCGACGGGATGTGCACCGCGCCGTGGCAGAGCTGCAGTTCCTCGTTCTCGAGGCCGGTGCGCTCGCGGCCGAACACCAGCGCCACCTCGGCCCCGTCCGCGGCCTCGGCGAGCGCGGTCGCGGCGGCATCGCGCGGCCGCTGTTCGGGCAGCGGCACCCGGCGGCTGCGGGCCGTGCAGCCGAGCACCAGCCGGCAGTCGGCGACGGCGTCGGCCAGGGTCGCGTGGATGGCGGCCGTGTCGAGGAGGTCGCGGGCGCCGGCGGCCAGCGCGTCCGCCTCGCGGTCGGGGAAGCGCTCGGGCGCGACCAGGACCAGCCGCGACAGGCCCATCGTCTTGATCGCCCGCGCCGCCGAACCGATGTTGCCGGGATGCTGCGTGCCCACCAGCACGATGCGGATGCACGCGGCGGCGGCGAAGGGCGGCAGCTCCGGCGATGGCGACGGCGGCGTCGAGGGGGTTTCCATGCGGCAATGTTAAACTCCGCGCCCCGGCCCCCGCGCCGGCGCCGTTCTTTCCCGCCGCCGTCCCCCGTCCCTCCCCGAGGTCGCTCCGCCATGCTCAAGCCCGCCGTCAACGTCATGATCAAGGCGGCCCGCGCCGGCGGCAACGTGCTGATCCGGCACATGAACAAGCTCGACGCGCTGAACATCGTCGAGAAGGCGCGGAT
Source organism: Luteimonas sp. (assembly GCA_040255375.1). Lineage (GTDB taxonomy): Bacteria > Pseudomonadota > Gammaproteobacteria > Xanthomonadales > Xanthomonadaceae > Cognatiluteimonas. Next base: position 38,456 of record JBDZUW010000006.1, read on the forward strand.
GGACTACGCCAGCGAGGTCGACGGCCTGGCCGAGGCGGAGATCGTCAAGGAACTGCGCCGCGCCTACCCCGAATACGCGGTGCTCGGCGAGGAGGGCGGCCTGCAGGCCGGCCGCGGTCCCGGCGGCCGCGCGACCTGGGTCATCGACCCGCTCGACGGCACCAGCAACTACCTGCACGGCTGGCCGCACTGGTGCGTGTCGATCGCGCTGGTCGAGAACGGCGAGCCGACGCACGGCGTGATCTTCGATCCGCTGCGCAACGAACTGTTCACCGCGACGCGCGGCGCCGGCGCGCAGCTCAACGAACGCCGCTTCCGCATCGGCGAGCGCAAGGACCTGGCAGGCGCGTTGCTGGTCACCGGCTTCCCGCCGCGCGATCGCGCGCGCATCGCGCCGCAGCTCGAGACGCTGCGCGGAATGCTGGACGGCGCCGGCGCCGAGGACGTGCGCCGCACCGGTTCGGCCGCGCTCGACCTCGCCTACGTGGCCTGCGGCCGCGCCGACGCCTACTTCGAATCGGGCCTGCAGCCCTGGGACATCGCCGCCGGCATGCTGCTGGTGCGCGAGGCCGGCGGCCGGGTGACCGACTACCGCGGCGCCTCGCTCGCGCGCCTGGACGTGGCCGAGGCGCGCGGCCGCCACGTCATCGCCGGCAACCTGAAGATCTCCGCCGAGCTGCAGAAGGCCATCGCGGCCTCCGGCTACGCCGCTGCCGTCGCTTAAAAAACTTTAGCCACAGATCACACAGATTCAAAAGGATTGGGTCCGCGCGAGCGTGTGTGCTTGCGCGGACCCGATTTTTTACATCCTTTTGAATCTGTGTGATCTGTGGCCGGCTTTTTCTTCAACGCCTGGACAGCGGGACGTAGGGGCGGTCGTCGGGGCCGACGTAGTTGGCGCTGGGGCGGATGATCTTGCCGTCCTCGCGCTGCTCGATCACGTGCGCGCTCCAGCCCGAGGTGCGCGCCACCACGAACAGCGGCGTGAACATCGGCGTCGGGATGCCCATCATGTGGTAGGCGCTGGCGCTGTACCAGTCGAGGTTCGGGAACATCTTCTTGGTGTCCCACATCAGGGTCTCGATGCGCTCGCTGATGTCGAACAGCGCCTGGTTGCCGCCGTCCGCGCACAGCTTGCGCGAGATCTCCTTGATGATCGGGTTGCGCGGGTCGCCGATGGTGTAGACCGGGTGGCCGAAGCCGATCACGATCTCCTTGCGCTCCATGCGCGCGCGGATGTCGGCTTCCGCCTCGTCGGGCGTGGCGTAGCGGCTGATGATGTCCATCGCCACCTCGTTCGCGCCGCCGTGCTTGGGCCCGCGCAGCGCGCCGATCGCGCCGGTGATGCAGGAATGCATGTCGCTGCCGGTGCCGGCGATGACGCGCGCGGTGAACGTGGACGCGTTGAACTCGTGCTCGGCGTACAGCACCAGCGACTTGTCCAGCGACTCCGCATGCAGCTGCGACGGCGGCGCGCCGTGCAGCAGGTGCAGGAAGTGCGCGGCGATCGAGTCGTCGTCGGTCTCGCAGTCGATGCGGCGGCCGTTGCGGGTGAAGTGCCACCAGTACAACAGCATCGAGCCGAAACTCGCCATCAGCCGGTCGGCGATGTCGCGCGCCTCGCTCGCCGGGTGCGCCTCGCGCTCCGGCAGCACCGTGCCCAGCACCGAGCAGCCGGTGCGCAGCACGTCCATCGGGTGCGCGTTCGCGGGCACCAGCTCCAGCGCCTCGGCGACGATCGCCGGCAGGCCGCGCAGGCGCTGCAGCTTCGCCTTGTAGGCCTTCAGTTGCGACGCGGTCGGCAGCGCGCCGTGCACCAGCAGGTGCGCGACTTCCTCGAACGTGGACTGCGTGGCCAGGTCCTTGATGTCGTAGCCGCGGTAGTGCAGGTCGTTGCCGCTGCGGCCGACCGTGCACAGCGCGGTGTTGCCCGCGGGCGTGCCGCTCAACGCGACGGACTTCTTCGGCTTGGGGGCGGTGGCTTGCTCGCTCATTTCGATTCCTTCTTGAAGAGCGCGTCGAGCTTGTCCTCGTAGGCGTGGTAGCCCAGGAAGTCGTACAGCTCGGCACGGGTCTGCAGCGTGTCGACGATGTTCTTCTGCGTGCCCTCGCGGCGCACGGTCTCGTAGAAATGCAGCGCCGCCTTGTTCATGGCACGGTAGGCGCCGCAGCAGTACAGCGCGATGTCCACGCCGGCGGAACGCAGCTCGTCGGTGGTGAAGAACGGCGTGCTGCCGAATTCGGTGAGGTTGGCGAGGATCGGCACCTTCACCGCGGCCTTGAAGCGGCGATAGTCGTCCAGCGTCTTCATCGCCTCGGGGAAGATCATGTCGGCGCCGGCCTCGACGTAGGCCACGGCGCGTTCGATCGCGCTGTCGATGCCTTCCACGGCCGCCGCGTCGGTGCGCGCCATGATCACGAACGCCGGATCGGTGCGCGCATCGACGGCGGCCTTCACGCGGTCGACCATCTCGTCGCGCGGCACGACTTCCTTGCCCGGGCGATGGCCGCAGCGCTTCTGGCCGACCTGGTCCTCCATGTGCACGGCGGCGACGCCGACGCGCTCGAAGCTGCGGATCGTGCGGCCGATGTTGAAGGCGCCGCCCCAGCCGGTGTCGATGTCCACGAGCAGCGGCATGCCGGTCGCGTCGACGATGCGGCGCGCGTCGGTGAGCACGTCCTCCATCGTCGAGATGCCGAGGTCCGGCATGCCCAGCGAATTGGCGGCCACGCCGCCGCCCGAAAGGTACAGCGCCCTGTAGCCGGTGCGCTTCGCCATCAGCCCCGCATACGCGGTGATGGCGCCCATCACCTGCAGCGGGGACTCTTCCGAGAGTGCGCTGCGGAAGCGTGCTCCGGCGGAGGGTTGCGCGGCCATGGGGGCTCCTGCGAGGGGACCCCCCATTCTACCCCGGCGGCAAATCGCGCCGCGCGCAGGCGCTGCGGATCATGGATTCCCGGCAGGCGCCTTCGGCTTCGCGGGCTCCACGGCGCCGACGCTGACCCGCCCGTGCCAGCCTTCGGTGACGATCTCGTAGTGCTGCTGGATGGCGGCGAGCATCGTGCGCTCGGAGGCCATCGAGCAGGTCGGGACCTTGTCGATCCCGGTGTTCTGTTCCCGGCTTTCCGGGTCGGCGAACGCGACGTAGCCGTATCCGGCGACGCACCTGCCCATGCCGTACGCGGGATCTCCGCTCAGCGCACGCACGGTCCTTGCATAGCGCTTGTCCGCGCGCACCGCGGCGACTTCGTCGGCGTACTTCGCGCGCATCTCCTGGTAGAGCGCATCCGCGCGGGCGAATTCGGCGGCGTCGACCTTGCTGCGCGCCGATGCGAACAGCGCGCTCGCCGTCGCGCCGTGGCGCTCCGCCGCGAGGCCGAGCCACGCCAGGCCCAGCGCGCGGTCCTGCGGGATGCCGTCGCCATTGAAGTACGCCACGCCAAGGGCCGTCTGCGCGGCCTTGTCGCCCCAGCCCGCGGCGAGCCGAAGCAACTCGACGGCCTGCTCGCGGCTGCCCATGCGCCATTGCTTCGAGGCGAGGCAGAAGTTGAAGTCCCCCGGCAAGGCCGTGGCCAGTACCGGATCGCACTTGGCGCCCGAGCCCACCGGCGAACCATCCCTTGCCTGGGCTTGTCCGTGCGCGGCAGCTGGCGTGGCCATTGCGAAAGCCAGCAGCGCGCCGGCCGTGGTTGCGATCAACGTGGTCTTTCCCATCGCGTGCTTCCTCCGTGAAGAACCGAGCCGAGCGTACGCCCGCTCCAACACGCGATGTCCACACCCTGCCGGCGCCGGTACAGGAACCCTTCAGGAACACGGCCCGGACGCAAAAAGGGCCGGCACCCGGCCGACCCTTTCGTGCAACCCCTTGCGAGGCGTTTACAGCAGGTGGGCGACGCCGGCGCGCTCTTCCTCGAGCTCGGCCAGGGTCTTGTCCATGCGCGCGCGGCTGAAGTCGTCGACCGGCAGGCCCTGGACACGGGTGTACTCGCCGTTCGCGCAGGTCACCGGGACGCCGTAGATGATGCCTTCGGGAATGCCGTAGCTGCCGTCGGACGGCACGCCCATGGTCACCCAGCCGCCGTTGGTGCCCAGCGCCCAGTCGCGCATGTGGCCGATGGCGGCGTTGGCGGCGGAGGCCGCCGACGACAGCCCGCGCGCCTCGATGATCGCGGCGCCGCGCTTGCCGACCACCGGGATGAAGGTGTCCGCGTTCCAGGCCTCGTCGCCGATCATGTCCTTCAGCGACTTGCCGTTGACGGTGGCGAAGCGGTAATCGGGATACATGGTCGGGCTGTGGTTGCCCCACACCACCATCTTCTCGATGTCGCCGACCGCGACGCCGGCCTTCGACGCCAGCTGCGACAGCGCGCGGTTGTGGTCCAGGCGCAGCATCGCGGTGAAGTTCTTCGCCGGCAGCGACGGCGCCGACTTCATCGCGATGTAGGCGTTGGTGTTGGCCGGGTTGCCGACCACCAGCACCTTGACGTTGCGCGAGGCGACGGCGTCGAGCGCCTTGCCCTGCGCGGTGAAGATCTCGGCGTTCTTCAGCAGCAGGTCCTTGCGCTCCATGCCCGGGCCGCGCGGCATCGCGCCGACCAGCAGCGCGTAGTCGGCGTCCTTGAACGCGACCTTCGGGTCGTCCGTGCCGACCATGCCGGCGAGCAGCGGGAACGCGCAATCCTCGAGTTCCATCATCACGCCGCGGAGCGCGGCCTGCGCCTTCTCCATCGGCAGTTCCAGCATCTGCAGGATGACCGGCTGGTCCTTGCCCAGCATCTCGCCCGAGGCGATGCGGAACAGCAGGGCGTAGCCGATCTGGCCGGCGGCGCCGGTGACGGCGACTCGAACTGGTTGCTTCATTGGTTGCGACTCCAACATTCTTGGTTCGGTAGCCGGCAACCGGTAGCCGGTAGCCGGGAAAAGCGGTGCCTTGCGATGCGCGTGTTCTTCCGGCTTCCGGTTACCGGCTCCCGGCTTCAACCCAGCTCGGCGAAGAACTCGCGGATGCGTTCCAGGCCGGGCGCCAGCTGCGGCGTCGGGCAGGTGTAGCTGATGCGCAGCGCGCGCGGCTCGCCGAAGGCCGAGCCCGGCACGCAGGCGACGCCCTTGGCCTCGAGCAGCGCGTTGCAGAACGACACGTCGTCGTCGACCTTCAGCCCGGTCGGGCCATGGGTCTTGCCGAAGTAGGCGCTGACGTCCGGGAACACGTAGAACGCGCCCTGCGGCCGCGGGCAGGTCACGCCCGGCACGCCGTCGAACATCGCCATCACCTGGTCGCGCTTGGCCGCGAACTCGGCGCACTTGGCGCGCGGGATGTCCTGCGGGCCGGTCATCGCGGCGACGGCGGCGGCCGTGGTCACTTCCGGCAGGTTGGTGATGTGGTTGGAGTTCATCGTCACCACGGCCTTGGCCACGGACTCCGGGCCGGCCATGAAGCCGACGCGCCAGCCGGGCATGCCGTAGGTCTTGGACAGCGAATCCACGAACACCACGCGCTCGCGCAACTCCGGCCGCGCCATCACGAAGTTGTGGTAGCCCACGCCGTCGAACACCATCCGGTTGTAGATGTCGTCGGTAATCACCCAGGTGTCGGGATGCTTCGCGATGACGTCGGCCAGCGCCGCGATCTCGTCCTTCGTGTACACCATGCCCGTCGGGTTGGACGGGTTGTTGAACAGGAACACCTTGGGCTTCTTCGCCAGCGCCGCGTCGAGCTGCGCGGGCGTGAGCTTGTAGTCCTGCGAGGCCGGGCACGGCAGCAGGTCGATCTTCGCGTTGACGATCTCGGCGATGTCGAGGTAGCTGGTCCAGTACGGCACGGCGAAGGCGATGGTGTCGCCCTCGTCCAGCAGCGCCTCGGCGAGGTTGTAGAGCACGTGCTTGGCGCCGATGCCGGTCGCCAGGTTGGCGCGGGTGTAACCGGTGAGGCCGATTTCCGCCATGTGCGCGAGGAACGCGTCGAGCAGCGCGTCGCTGCCGCGGTTGCTGCCGTACTGGCCGGAATCGTGGGTGAGCGCCTCGCGCGCCGCGGCGTAGACGTTCTCGCCGGGCAGGAAGTTGGGGACGCCGATGGAGAAGCTGATGATGTCGCGGCCTTCGGCCTTCAGGCGCTTGGCCTTCTCGGCGACCTGCATGATCGCGCTGGGCTTGGCGCGACCGATGCGACTGGCGAAACCGGGCATGCGGGACCTCGTGGGAAAGGACGCTGGCGCAGCACGGGATTTTAGCATGCGGGTCGAGCCGGCCATGGACCGGCCCGACCGGCGCACCGCCGGGTCAGGCGGCCAGGATGCGGTTCCACTCGGCGACGCGGTCGGCCTTCGCGGCCAGCACGGCGTCGGCGTCGCCCTCGATCGTCACCTTGCGGATCTGGTCGCCCTGGCGCACCGCGTCCACGGCTTCCAGGCCGGACACCACCTTGCCGAACACGGTGTGCTTGCCGTCCAGCCACGGCGTGGCCACGTGGGTGATGAAGAACTGGCTGCCGTTGGTGTT
>JBDZUW010000086.1:0-8780 GCA_040255375.1 Luteimonas sp.
AGGTCGCGGTGCACGATCAGGTTGGCGTGCGCGTGGCTGACCGCGTCGCAGGTCTGCAGGAACAGGCGCAGGCGCGCATCGAGCGACAGGTTGCGGTGTCGGCACCAGTCGGTGATCGGCTCGCCCTCGACGTGCTCGAGCGCGAGGTAGGGCTGGCCGTCGCCGCTGATGCCGGCGTCGAGCAGCCGCGCGATGTGCGGGTGCGCGAGCCGCGCGAGGATCTGCCGCTCGCGGCCGAAGCGCAGCTGCAGGTTGGGGTCGGCGAGGCCGGGCCGCAGCAGCTTGAGCGCGACGCGGCGCTGGTACAGGCCGTCGGCGCGGCCGGCGAGCCAGACCTGGCCCATGCCGCCTTCGCCGATCAGGCGCTCGAGCCGGTACGGCCCGACCACCGTGCCGGCGCGCGGGCCCGGCGGCGGCGCGATCAACGGCTCGGCGAGGAAGTCGGCATTCGCGTCCTCGAGCGCCAGCAGCGAGGCGAGGTCGTGCCCGAGCGCCGGATCGTCCTGGCGCATCATCGCCAGGCTCCGCTCGCGCGTGGCCGGATCGAGTTCGAGCAGCGCGTCGAGCAGCGGCGACAGCTTGCGCCAGCGTTCGGCGTCCATCGCGGGCGGCGCCGGTCAGGCGTCCTGCAGCGAGGCGAGCAGGAACATCCGCGCCTTCTGCCAGTCGCGCCGGATGCTGCGCTCGGAACGCTTGAGCAGCGCGGCGATCTCCAGTTCGGACAACCCGGTGAAGTAGCGCAGCTCCACCACCTGCGCTAGGCGCGGATCGACGGCGGCGAGGCGGGTGAGCGCGGCGTCCAGGCCGAGCGTGTCCTCGTCGAGGCGCAGGCCGCCCTCGAGGTCCTCGGGCAGCTCGGCGACGCGGTGCAGGTCGCCGCCGCGCTTCTGCGCGAGGCGCTGGCGCGCGTAGTCCACGACCACGCTGCGCATCGCCGAGGCGGCGTAGGCGAAGAAGTGGGCGCGGTCGTCGAAGCGGGCGGCGTTGCGCCCGACCAGCTTCAGGTAGGCCTCGTGCACCAGCGCGGTCGCGTCCAGGGTATGCCCGAGCTGGCCGGCGAGCTGGCGCCGGGCCATCGCGTGCAGCTCCTGGTAGAGCGTGGCGAGGACGCGGTCGAGCGCCGCGCGGTCGCCCTCGCGTGCGGCATCCAGCCACAGGGTGATGTCGGCGGTCTCTGCCACGGTCTTGTCCCCGAAGACGCGGCCAATATAGCCCGTCGGGGTGACCGGATGTCGCCCTTTTCCCCGTTCGGGCGCCCGTTCAGCGCTGGCAGTGCCCGCACCACGCGGTGGCGCGCTGGCCGATGGCCGCCGATTTCAGCGGCCGCCCGCAACGCGGGCAGGGCTCGCCGCCGCGGCCGTAGGCGGCCAGTTCCTGTTCGAAATAGCCGGGGGCGCCGTCGGGGCTGATGAAGTCGCGCAGCGTCGTGCCGCCGCGCGCGATGGCGGAGGCCAGGATCGCCTTCACCGCGTCGGCGAGCGCCCGGTAGCGCTCCAGCGAGACGCGACCGGCGGGACGCAGCGGTGAGATCCCGGCAGCGAACAGGGCCTCGGCCGCGTAGATGTTGCCGACGCCGACCACGACCTTCTGGTCCATCAGGAACACCTTGACCGGCGCCTTGCGGCCGCGGCTGCGCGCGAACAGGTAGTCACCGCCGAACGCGTCCGACAGCGGTTCCGGCCCGAGGTCCTGCAGCAGTTCGTGGGTGGTGCCCGGCGGCTGCCACAGCAGGCAGCCGAAGCGGCGCGGATCGTTGAAGCGCAGCACGCGGCCGCCGCCGCGCCCGCCGGCCAGCGCGAAGTCGACGTGGTCGTGCGCGCGCACCGGCGTGCGTGCCGGCAGCACGCGCAGGCTTCCGGACATGCCCAGGTGCAGCAGCGCGCTGCCTGCCGCGGTGTCGAGCAGCAGGTATTTGGCGCGGCGCCGCACCGCCTCGATGCGTTGCCCCGGGAGCAGCCGCGCGACCTGCGGCGGGATCGGCCAGCGCAGGTCCGGGCGGCGCAGCGTCACCGCCGCGATCCGGCGCCCTTCCAGGTGCGGCGCGAGGCCGCGGCGGGCGGTTTCGACTTCGGGCAGCTCGGGCATGGCGACGTGCGGCTCGCGCCGCTCCTACGCCGCCCCGGCGGCGAGGTATTCGTCCTTCAGGCGGACGTAGTGCCCGGCGCTGTAGTACAGCGCTTCGATCTCGGCGTCGGAGAGCATGCGCACCTTGCGCGCGGGGTTGCCGAGCCACATTTCGCCGCTGCCCACGACCTTGCCCGGGGCGACCAGGGCGCCGGCACCGACGAAGCCGTGCTTCTCCACGACCGCCCCATCGAGTACGACTGCGCCCATCCCGATCAGGCAGGCATCGCCGATGCGGCAGGCGTGCACGATGGCCTTGTGGCCGATGGTGACGTCCTCGCCGATCACGGTGGCGAAGCCGCCGAGCTTCGCGTGCGGGCCGTCGTGGCTCACGTGGACGACGGTGCCGTCCTGGAGGTTGCTGCGCGCGCCGATGCGGATGAAGTTGACGTCGCCGCGGACCACGACGCCGGGCCACAGCGACACGTCGTCGCCGAGCACGACGTCGCCCACCAGGGTGGCGGCGGGGTCGACGTAGACGCGTTCGCCGAGGGTCGGGAGCACGCCGCGGTACGGGCGCACGTGGGCGGAGGCTTGCGGCATGCCGCGATTGTAGCGCCCGGACTACACTGCGCCGCATGGATGCCGCCGACGGCCACGACACCCCGCTGCAGGCGCTCGCGCCGGCGCTGGAGCGCCTGCGCGCGGGCTGGCTGGCGCAGCGGCCCTCGCCGGCGCAGCGCGAGGCCGACCTGCGCCGGCTGCGCGCCGCGTTCGACGCCGGCGCGGAGGCGATGGATGCCGCGATCCGTGCCGACTTCGGCCACCGCTCGCGGCACGAGAACCTGCTGTCGGAGACGATGATCGTCCGCGCGGAGATCGACCACGCGCTGGCCAACCTCCGGCGCTGGATGCGGCCGCGGCGCGTGCGCAGCGGCTGGAAGCTGTGGCCCGCGCGCGCCGAGCTGCGGCCGCAGCCGCTGGGCGTGGTCGGGATCATCGCGCCCTGGAACTATCCGGTGAACCTGGCGCTGGTGCCGCTGGTGTCGGCGATCGCCGCGGGCAACCACGTCTACCTGAAACCGTCGGAGCACGTGCCGCGCACCGCGCGCTGGCTGCGCGACCTGCTCGCCGGCGTGTTTCCCGCCGATCGCGTCGCCGTCGCGCTGGGCGGCCCGGAGGTCGGCGCCGCGTTCGCCGCGCTGCCGTTCGACCATCTGCTGTTCACCGGCTCGACCGCGGTCGGGCGCAAGGTGCTCGCGGCGGCCGCGCCCAACCTCACCCCGGTCACGCTCGAACTCGGCGGCAAGGCGCCGGCGATCGTGTGCGCGGACTTCCCGGTCGACGTCGCGGCGGCGCGCATCGCCACCGGCAAGTGGTTCAACGCGGGCCAGACCTGCATCGGGGTCGATTACGCGCTGGTCGACGCGCCGCGCCGCGACGCCTTCGTGGCGGCGCTCGCGGCGCAGCTGCGCGCGCGCTACGGCGACCTCGCGGCGGCGGACGACTACACGCGCATCATCCACGACGCGCACTTCGCGCGGCTGCAGGCGCTGCTCGACGACGCGCGCGCACGCGGCTGCGAGGTGCTGCGGCCGATCGCGGTGGAGCCGGCACGCGCCGCGCGCGAGCGGCTGTTCGCGCCGGCGATCGTGCTGGATCCGCCCGCCGACGCGGCGCTGATGCGCGAGGAGATCTTCGGGCCGATCCTGCCGGTGCGCTCGTACGCGCGCCTCGACGACGCGCTCGCGTTCGCCGCGACGCTCCCGCGCCCGCTCGCGCTGTACCCGTTCGCCCGCGACCGGGACACGCTCGCACGCATCGTCGCGCGGCTGCCGGCAGGCGGCGTCACCGCGAACGACACGCTGCTGCATTTCAGCGTGCACGACCTGCCGTTCGGCGGCATCGGGCCGAGCGGCATGGGCACGATCCACGGCAAGGCCGGTTTCGACACCTTCAGCCACCTGCTGCCGGTGCTGCGGCAGCCGCTGCGTGCGGCGTCCGACTTCCTGCGTCCGCCGTACCGCGGCCGCGTCGACCGGCTGGTGCGCTTCCTCGCGAAGTAGCGCCGGCGCCCCGGCGCCGCAGCGGGATGACGCGATCAGCCGCGCGTGGCGCAGGCGGCGCGGAACCCGTCCACCACGCGTTCGACGCCGGCATCGTCCACGTCGAGGTGCAGCACGAGCCGCAGCAACCCGCTGTCGCCGATGGACAGTCGGACGCGGCGCCGTGCCATCGCTTCGCGCAGCGCCTGGCGCCCCTCATCCGGGAAGTCGACGTACACCATGCCGGTGTACTGCTCGACCGCGCCGGCGCCGGGAATCGCGCGCAGCGCATCGGCCAGCCGCGCCGCGCGCGCGTGGTCCTCGGCGAGCCGCGCGACGTGGTGGTCCAGCGCATGCAGGCCCGCGGCCGCGAGGATGCCCGCCTGCCGCAGCCCGCCGCCGAGCACCTTGCGCCAGCGCCGCGCGCTCGCGACGAGCGCGCCGCTGCCGACCAGCACCGAACCCACGGGCGCGCCGAGCCCCTTCGACAGGCACACCGACACGCTGTCGAAATGCCGCGCGATGTCGCGCGCCGGCACGCCCTGCGCGACCGCGGCGTTGTAGAGCCGCGCGCCGTCCAGGTGCAGGCCGAGCCCGCGCCGGTCGCACAACGCGCGCGCCGCCTCGAGGTACTCCAGCGGCAGCGGCCGGCCCTGCCAGGTGTCCTCGAGGCACAGCAGCCGCGTGCGCGCGAAATGCGGATCGTCGGGCTTGATCGCGCGCTCGACCGCGTCCAGCGGCAGCGTGCCGTCCGCCGCCTGCGGGATCGGCTGCGGCTGGATCGAGCCCAGCACCGCCGCGCCGCCGCCTTCGTACTTGTAGGTGTGCGCGTCCATGCCGACGATGTACTCGTCGCCGCGCGCGCAATGCGCCATCAGCGCGGCCAGGTTCGACTGCGTGCCGCTGGGCATGAACAGCGCCGCCTCGAAGCCGAGGTCGCGCGCCAGGCGGTCCTGCAGCGCGTTGACCGTCGGGTCGTCGCCATACACGTCGTCGCCGACCTCCGCCGCCAGCATCGCCGCGCGCATGGCGGCGGTGGGCCGGGTGACGGTGTCGCTGCGCAGGTCGGTCCAGCCCTGGCCGGGGTGCGTGTCGGCCGGGTCGTCGCCGGCGCCGGAAGTCGGGTATGCGTCCATGGCGGCATGGTAAGCCGGCCGGGGCGCGCGGTCGCGGGTACACTCGCGTGCCGCAAGCCCGGTGCCGCCACGCCATGAAGATCGCCACCTGGAACGTCAACTCGCTCAACGTGCGCCTCCCGCACCTGCAGCAGTGGCTCGCCGAGGCCGCGCCCGACGTGGTCGGGCTGCAGGAGACGAAGCTCGAGGACCTGCGCTTCCCCGACGACGTGCTCGCCGGCCACGGCTACCGCAGCGTGTTCTCCGGCCAGAAGACCTACAACGGCGTCGCGATCCTGGCGAAAGGGCACGCGATCGAGGACGTGCAGGCCGGCATCCCCGGCTTCGACGACGAGCAGAAGCGCGTCATCGCTGCGACCGTCGGCGGCGTGCGCATCGTCAACTTCTACGTGGTCAACGGCCAGGAGGTCGGCAGCCAGAAGTTCGAGTACAAGATGCGCTGGCTCGAGGCGGCGCGCGGCATGCTGGAGGCGGAGCTGGCGAAGCACCCGCGGCTGGTCGTGCTCGGCGACTTCAACATCGCGCCCACCGATGCCGACGTGCACGACCCGAAGCGCTGGCGCGGGAAGATCATGTGCTCCACGCCGGAGCGCGAGGCGCTGCAGCGGATCCAGGCGCTGGGCCTGCACGACAGCTTCCGCCTCCACAACGACGAACCCGGCCACCACTCCTGGTGGGACTACCGCCTGCAGGCGTTCGACCGCGGCTGGGGGCTGCGCATCGACCTGCTGCTGGTTTCCGACGCATTGCGCGCGGCGTGCACCGCCGGCGGCATCGACCTCGCGCCGCGCCGGCTGGAGCGCCCGAGCGACCACGCGCCGGCCTGGCTTTCGCTGGCCTGAGCCGCGCGCAAAAAGAAAGGCCCGGCGTCCTGCCGGGCCTTCGCGCATCCGTGCCGCCCATCCGGGGGCTGTGTCCCGCTCCTGCGATCCTTCCTTCGAACTTGCCTGCTGCCTCGCAGGGCGCGCTCAGCGCACGCGACCGCGGCGGAACAGGTTCACGATCGCCAGCAGGATGATCGCGCCGATCAGCGCCGCGATGAATCCCATGATGTCGAAGCCTGCAGCGGCGCTGGTGCTGCCGCCGATGAGCGGGGCGATGAGCCAGCCGCCGATCAGCGCGCCGATGATGCCGACGACGACGTTCAGCAGGATGCCCTGCTGCGCATCCGTCCGCATGATCATGCTGGCGAGCCAGCCGATGATGCCGCCCACGATCAGCCAAATGATCAGACCCATGTTCACTCTCCTTATGCGCGGTTGTCGGGAACTGCATCCCTCAGTGGGGCGCGACAAGTCTGTACAGGGGCCCGTGACGGCGGCGTGTGTGACTGCCGGCCCGTAAAGGCCGGAAAAACAGCCTTTTATCAGGCGCTTGCGTCGCGCAGCGCGGCGAGCAGCGCGGCCCGCGGGAGCTTGCCCGTGGCGTTGCGCGGAAGCGCGGGGACGCGGCGCAGCGGCCGCGGCAGGAAGACCGGGTCGATGCCGTCGCGCAACGCGGCGAGGATGCCGGCCTCGTCGAGGCCCGGCGCGACCGCGAGCGCCGCGACGCGGCGCACGCCCGTGGCCGGATCGGGATCGAGCGGGAACACCACGCCGTCCTCCACGCCATCCAGCGCCTGCAGGCGGCGCGTGAGGTCGCCGAGCGACGCGCGCTTGCCCGCGATCTCGAGCAGGTCCGCATCGCGGCCGCGCAACAGGAAGCGGCCGGCGCCGTCGACCTCGACGAGGTCGGCGATCGTCGCCGGCGCGGCGAGTTGCGGTGCGTGCACCTCGGTGCCGCCCGGGCGCGGCTGCATCCGCACGCCGGGAAACGGCGTCCACGCGTCTTCGTGCGCGGTGCGGCGGCGGGCGACGACGCAGGTCTCGGTGGAACCGAAGAATTCGCGCAGCTCGCAACCGAAGCGCGCTTCGGCCGCGGCCGCGAGCGCCGCCGGCAGCGGCGCCGTGGCGGAGACGACGGCCGCGAGTGGCGGCGGCGCGAGCGATGCATCGGCCGCGCAGGCATCCAGCAGCGCGCGCAGGTGCACCGGCGTGGTGACCAGCACCCGCGGCGCGGGCGCCTCGTGCAGCGCGCGCACGATGTCGTGCGGGAAGAACGGCCGTCCCGCATGCACGGCGACGTCCGCGAACAGCGGCAGCAGCACGCTCAGCTCCATGCCGTACATGTGCTGCGGCGGCACCGTCGCCACGAGGTGCGCGATCGCGCCGCGAGGCCACAGGTCGCCCAGCGCCGCCGCGTTCTGCGCGGTGCTCGCATGGAACGACGCCCAGGTCTTCGCGTGCGCGGCAGGCGTGCCGGTGCTGCCGGAGGTGAAGCCGACCACCGCGAGCCCCCCGGCGGGGACTTCCGCGCGGAGTCCAATTGTGCGCGCGGCCTGCGGCGCGTCGTCGCGGATGGCGTCTTCGACCGCATCGTCGTCGAGGCAATGGCTGCCGGGATGGCGCGCGGCGATGTCGGCGACGCAGGCCGGCGCGCGCGACGGCGGCAGCAGGACCGCCTGGCCGCGCAGCGCCGCGGCGCAGAAGCCGAGCAGGAAGCGATGGCGGTCCTCGCACAGCAGGATCGCATGGCGTGCCTCGGGCAGCCGTTCCGCGAGCGCGTGCGCCCGGCCGAGGAACGCGTCCAGCGCCACCGTGCCGCCCGGGCCGAACACCACCGGGCGCGCGCCGTCGCCCGCGATGAGCGGCAGCATGCGGATCGCGTTGTCCTCGACGACTGCGGACATGCCCGGCCTGTGTTTTCCCCGGCGGTACTTTACGCTGGGGGCGATCCCGACGGAGGCCCGATGCCGAGTTCGCCGATGCAGCCCCCACGCCCGCCCGCGCCGGCGGCGCCCATGCCGCTCTGGCACTGGCAGCCGTGGCGCGCGGACGATCGCGGCCGGGCCGATGGCGCATGGGATGCCGCGCATGCATGGCTGGCATCGCTGCCCGGCGTGCCGGCGGACGCGCTGCCGCTGCGGCGCGATGCGCACGGCCGCCCGAGGTTCCGCGCCGCTGCGGGCGCGGGCGCCGTCGCCGACGCGGGCTGGAGCCACAGCGGCGACGGATTGCTGCTCGCGTTCATGCGCGGCGCGGTGCTCGGCGTGGACATGGAATACGAACGCCCGCGGCCGAAGGCCCTGGAGATCGCGCGCCGTTATTTCGCGCCCGCCGAAGCCGACTGGCTCGAGGCGCAGCACGCCCGCGACTTGGCCTTCCTGCGCCTGTGGTGCGCCAAGGAGGCGGTGCTGAAGGCGCACGGACGGGGCCTGGCCTTCGGGCTGGACCGGCTCGTGTTCGCCGAGCGCGACGGGGCGCTCGGGCTGGTGGAGGCGGATCCACGGCTCGGCGATGCCGAGGCGTGGTCGCTCCACGAATTCGTGCCGCACCCCGGCTACCGCGCCGTCCTCGCCTGGCGCCCGTAGCCGCCCCATACAATGTGCGGATGAGCGAAGCGATCGGTGACCAGGTGCGGGGAGAGCTGGAGGCGGGCCTCGACGCGCTGGGGCTGGAGCGCTCGCTCGCGGAGCCGCTGCTCGCCTACCTCGCGC
>JBDZUW010000087.1:0-8738 GCA_040255375.1 Luteimonas sp.
TGGAGGCCACCAAGTCCGACATCGGCTGGGGCAGCCAGATCCGCAACTACGTGCTGGACCAGAGCCGCATCAAGGACCTGCGCACGGGCATCGAGCGCAGCGACACGCAGAAGGTCCTCGACGGCGACCTCGACGAGTTCGTGGAAGCCAGCCTGAAGTCCGGGCTGGAGGCCGGCGCCAAACGCAGCGACGCCGCCTGACGCCCGCCGCCCCGCAGCGCGCGCGAACCGCAACGCACCAGCACGCCGCCACGACCGAGACAGACCGATCCCATGACCGACGCCGACTCCCAGCCGCAGACCGACGAGAACCACCTGGTCGCCGAACGCCGCGCCAAGCTCGCCGCGCTGCGCGACAAGGGCATCGCGTTCCCGAACGACTTCCGCCGCACCCACGAGGCCGGCGACCTCCAGGCCGAGTACGCCGACGCGGAGCGCTGGAGCAACGAAGCGCTGGAGGGCGAGGGCCGCCGCGTCGCGCTCGCCGGGCGCCTGCTCGCCAAGCGGGTGATGGGCAAGGCGGCGTTCGGGACGATCCAGGACGTCTCCGGCCGCATCCAGCTGTTCCTGCAGTCGGCCGCGCTGGGCGAGGCCTACGAGGCCTTCAAGGGCTGGGACATCGGCGACATCGTCGCCGCCGAAGGCACGCTGATGCGCACGAAGACCGGCGAGCTGTCGGTCAAGGCGGACACGCTGCGCCTGCTGGTCAAGTCCCTGCGCCCGCTGCCCGACAAGTGGCACGGGCTGGCCGACGTGGAGCAGCGCTATCGCCAGCGCTACGTGGACCTCATCGTGACGCCGGAAGCGCGCGAGGTGTTCGTCAAGCGTTCGCGGATCGTCGCGGCGATCCGCCGCTGGCTCGACGCGCGCCGCTTCCTCGAGGTCGAGACCCCGATGATGCATTACCTGGCCGGCGGCGCCACCGCGCGGCCGTTCACCACGCACCACAACGCGCTCGACCTGGACCTGTTCCTGCGCGTCGCGCCCGAGCTGTACCTCAAGCGCCTGGTGGTCGGCGGCTTCGAGCGCGTGTACGAAATCAACCGCAACTTCCGCAACGAGGGCGTCAGCACCCGCCACAATCCGGAGTTCACGATGCTCGAACTGTACGAGGCGTATGCCACGTACGACGACATCATGGACCTCACCGAATCGCTGGTCCGGGACGTCGCGGTCGAGGTCGCCGGCACGGCCGCGCTGCAGTGGGAAGGGCAGGCGATCGACCTCGGCCCGCGCTTCCGCCGCTGGAAGCTGGAGGAAGCGGTGCGCGAGCTCAATCCGGAGATCGGCGCCGCCGACTGCCGCGACCGCGAGGCGCTCGCCGCGCACTGCGCGCGCCTCGGCGTGCACGTCAAGCCGGGTTACGGCTGGGGCAAGCTGCTACTGGAGATCTTCGAGAAGACCGTGGAAGGCGGCCTCGTGCAGCCCACCTTCATCACCCACTATCCGGTGGAGGTGTCGCCGCTCGCGCGCGAATCCGACACCGAGCCGGGCATCACCGACCGCTTCGAACTGTTCATCGGCGGCAAGGAGCTGGCGAACGGCTTCTCCGAGCTCAACGATCCCGAGGACCAGGCCGCGCGCTTCCGCGCCCAGGTCGAGGCGAAGGCGGGCGGCGACGACGAGGCCATGCACTACGACGCCGACTACATCCGCGCACTCGAAGTGGGCATGCCCCCGACGGGCGGCCTCGGCGTCGGCATCGACCGTCTCGTGATGCTCGTCACCGATTCGGCCTCGATCCGCGACGTGCTGCTGTTCCCCTACATGCGGCCCGGCCACGGACAGTAACGCCGCCCCCGCTTTCGGGGCTTGCCGCGGGGCCCGGCGAGCGGCCACCATTGCACGCATCGGGGCCACGCCCCGCGCCGCGGGGAACGCGCATTGAATATCGTCATCGTCGACGACCAGACGTCCGCGCGGACCATGCTGCGCCACATCCTCGAGGACATCGGGGCGGAGATCGAGGTCCACGACTTCGGCGATCCGCACGGGGCGCTGGCGTGGTGCGGCGCCAACCGGCCCGACCTGCTGCTGCTGGACTACCGCATGCCGGGCCTGGACGGGCTGGAATTCGCGCGCCGGTTCCGGACCACGCTCGCGCACCGCGACGTGCCGATCGTGCTGGTCACCGTGGTCGGCGACGAACCCGTGCGCCAGGCTGCGCTCGATGCCGGCGTGATCGACTTCCTGGTCAAGCCGATCCGCCCGCGCGAACTGCGCGCGCGCTGCCGCAACCTGTTGCAGCTGCGCCAGCAGAGCGAATCGGTGAAGCAGCGCGCGCTGTCGCTGGAACAGCGCCTGCTGTCGAGCATGCACGAGATCGAGGAGCGCGAGCGCGAGACGCTGGTGCGCCTGGCGCGCGCGATCGAATACCGCGACGCCGGCACCAGCGCCTACCTCGAGCGCATGGCGCGCGTCGCCGGCCTGATCGCCGAGGGGCTGGGGCTGACGGAGGACGAGGTCCGCACCATCGAGCTCGCCGCGCCGCTGCACGACATCGGCAAGATCGCGATCCCCGATGCGATCCTGCTCAAGGCCGGGCCGCTGCAGCCGCACGAAGCGGAGCAGATGCGCCGCCATCCGCGCATCGGCCACCAGCTGCTCGCCGACAGCCACAACCGCTTCATCCAGGCCAGCGCGGTGATCGCGCTCAGCCACCACGAGCGCTACGACGGCAGCGGCTACCCGCAGGGCCTGCGCGGCGAGGACATCCCGCTTTCGGCGCGCATCGTGAGCGTGGCCGACGTGTTCGACGCGCTGATCTCGCCGCGCCCCTACAAGGCCGCATGGCCGGTCGAGGCGGCGCTCGATTACCTGGAGGAGCAGCGCGGTACGCTGTTCGACCCGGCCTGCGTGGACGTGCTGCTGCGGGAGCGGGAGCGGCTGGCCCAGATCTGCGAGCGCACCTCGGTGCCCGCGGACAAGCGCCCGGCCGGGTAGGGCGGGTCGTGCCATCGGGCGGCCCGCGGCGTCCGGCGGCAGCATTCAAACGGTGCTAATGTGACCCGTTGTACGGTTTCCCCCAATGAAACCGTTCGGGTGACGTCGCGGTCGTCGCCGGGTCGAGGGAACCCGGCTGGATGCCCGCCCGCCGTCCTGGGGTAGCGATGCGAAACCTGGTTGCCATCACCGGCCTGGGAGCCATTTCCCCGGTCGGTCTCGACGTTCCCTCCGTCGCCGCCTCGCTCCGCGAGGCGCGCTCGGGCATCCGCGCGATCCACGCCGCGCCGCTGCAGCGCGAGTTCGCGGCGGGCGCGATCGACGCGTCCTTCGAGGACGCGTTCACCAAGCTCGAGCTCCCGTTCCTGGACCGCTGCCAGCAGATGGCGGTGCTCGCCGCGCGGCAGGCGGCGAGCGACGCCGGCTTCGATTCGTTCGAGCCGTTCGGGCAGCGCGCCGGCGTGTACTACGGCAACGTCAACGGCGGCGTGTCGAACGCGCAGGCCTGGTACTCGCAGATGCTGCTCGAGGGCAAGCAGGCCGCACGCCCGTTCGCCGCGATGGCGATCATGGGCAATGCGGGGGCGGCGCACATCGCGCTGCGGCAGAAGGTGCTGGGGCCGGTGGTCTCGAACGCGACCGCGTGCGGCTCGTCGGGCGTGGCCATCGGCGATGCCGCGCGCGCGATCGCCGACGGCTACCTGGACGTGGCCATCGCCGGCGGCGCCGAGGCGCCGCTGGTCGGCAGCCTGATGGGCGTGTTCCAGGGCACCCGCGCGATGTCGCCGCCGGATCCCGTCGACGTCGCCCGCAGCTGCAAGCCCTTCGCCGAGGACCGCACCGGGCTCGTGCTGGGCGAGGGCGCGGCCTTCCTCGTGCTCGAACCCGCCGAGCGGGCCTGGGCGCGCGGCGCGCGCTGCCATGCCTACGTGACGGGATACGGGCTCTCCAACGACGCGCACCACATCGGCATGCCGGCGACGGAAGGCCAGGTCCGTGCGCTCCGCGCCGCGCTCGCCGACGCCGGGCTCGAGGCGGGCCAGGTGGGCTACGTCAATGCGCACGCCACCGCCACCGAGGGCGGCGACGTGATCGAGGCCGCCGCGATCCGCGAGGTCTTCGGGGCCGGACCCGGCGCCGCAGCCGTCTCTTCCACGAAATCGGTGCACGGGCACCTGCTCGGCGCGACCAGCGCGCTGGAACTGCTGTTGACGGTGGTGGCCATGGAGCAGTCCCTGCTCCCGGCCAGCGCCCACCTGGAGCGCCCGGATCCGCGCTGCGCGCTCAACCACGTCGGCCCCGCGCCGCGCTCCGGACACTCCATCTCGCACGCCTTGTCGTTTTCCTGCGGATTCGGCGGAACCAATGTCGCGCTCGTCGTCTCCCGCGATCCTTCCCAGCGCGACTAGAGATCCACGGAGTCCAACATGAGCCCTGTCGTCGTGCCGCATCCCCAGCGGGCAGCATCGCATCGTCCGCCGTCCCGCCTCGCCACCGAGGTGCGGCGGCTCCCGTCCGAAACCCTCTGGATCACCCTCGGCAAGGATGCCGCCACCGGCCTGCAGAACTTCACGCCCGATCTCGTGCGCGAGTTCCGGGGCCTCGTCGACGAACTCGCGAACCGCCCGGCCCATGCCCCGGCGCCGTCCTACGCGGTGGTCCAGTCCTCGGACGCCGACTACTTCAGCATGGGCGGCGACCTGCGCTTCTTCCGCGACTGCATCCAGGGCGGCGATGCGTCCGCGCTGCGCGACTACTCGATGCGCTGCCTCGAGTTGCTGCTGTCCTGGAGCGGCCACATCAAGGAAACCACCACCTCGATCGCGCTGGTCCAGGGCCGCGCCCTCGGCGGCGGTTTCGAGATGGCGCTGAGCACGGATTACCTGATCGCCGAGGAGCACAGCAGCTTCGGCTTCCCCGAGATCATGTTCGGCCTGTTCCCGTGCACCGGCGCCATGGGCCTGCTGTCGTCGCGCATCGGGCCGCGCCGCGCCGAGCGCATGATGACCAACAAGAAGGTGTACACCGCCGTCGAGCTGTTCGAGATGGGGCTGGTCGACGAGATCTGCCCGACGGGCCAGGGCGAGCTCGCCGTCGAGCGCTTCGTGGCGAACCACTGCCAGCGCCAGAAGGCCCGCCTGAAGGTGCAGCAGAGCCGCTGCCGGCACGAGCGGCTGGATCGTGCCGAGGGCGTGCGGATCGTCGACGACTGGGTGGAGACGGCGATGCGGCTGTCCGCGGACGAGCTGCGCACGATGGACATGCTGATCATGATGCAGGCGCGCGAGGCGGCGGCGCCGGCGGCACGCGAGGCGGCTTGACCGGCCGTCCGGTGCGGGGCAGGCGCGCCCCGCGCGGACGGGATCAGCGCGAGTTGGCGGCTTCGGCCGCCCCGAGCGACTGTCGCAGGCCGTCCAGCGCGGCCAGGCTCAGGTCGGCGGTGCGGCGCAGGTCCGCGTTGCGTTCGAGCGCGGTCGCCTCGAGGTCGCGCTGCGCGATCGCCATGAGGCGGTCGGCCAGCGCCCCCAGGCGGATCGCCCCCAGGCTCAGGGCGACGCCGCGCAGCGCGTGCGCCTGGCGATGCACCGCGGACAGGTTGCGGGCGAGCAGGGCCTCGGTCAGCAGGCCGTCGATCCGCTCGATGTCCGCGATGCCGTCGGACAACATCCGGCACAGGAACTCCGGCGTATCGCGCACCTCGCGCAGGGTCTCGATCGCCGCGGGATCGAGGTACTCGATCGGGACCGGCCGCAGGTGCGGAGCGTTGCGCGCGGGGACCTGCGCGGCGGTCGCGGCCTCGTCGGGGAACAAGCCGGCCAGCGCCGAACGCAGCTTGTCGAAGGTCACCGGCTTGTAGATGAGGCCGGCGGCGCCCAGCGCCTTGAGCCTCGCCGCGGTCAGCGCGGTCGTGTCCGCGGTGACGAAGAAGGTCGGGGCGGGGCGCAGCACGCCCATGCGATAGGTCTCGTAGACGCTGGCGCCGTCGAGATCGTGCATGTTGAAGTCCAGGAACACGACGTCGAAATCGCCCGTGGCGAGCGCTTCCAGCGCGCCCTGGCCGGATTCGACGCCGGCGACGCGGTGGCCGTCGCGCTCGAGCATCTCGCGGATGAGCTGCAGGTTGGTGCGGTTGTCGTCGGCGACCAGGATGCGCTTGTCGCGCACGATCCGCACCGGCGCTTCCGGCGCCGGCGCCGGACTGGCGGCCGCGCGCGCCATGCGCAGCTCGAACCAGAACTTCGTGCCCACGCCCGGCTGGCTTTCCAGCTGCAGTTCGCCGCCCATCCGCCGGACGTGCGAGAGCGCGATCGAGGTGCCCAGGCCGGTGCCGCCGTACTTGCGCACCGGGCCGGTCTCCACCTGGAAGAACGGCTCGAAGATCTTCTGCTGCAGCTCGACCGGGATGCCGATGCCCGTGTCGCGCACGCTGAAGCCCACGCGGAGCACGTCGCCCTCCTGCCCGAGCAGCAGCGCCTCCACGAGGACCGAGCCCGCCTCGGTGAACTTCACCGCGTTGCCGGCGAGGTTCATCAGCACGCTGTTGAGGGCGTGCGCGTCGCCCAGGACCTCGCCGGAGATGGCCGGGTCGACCTCGACCGACAACCCGATGTCCTTGGCCGCCGCGATGGGCGCGAGCGTGCGCGCGACGTGGTCGGTGACCTGGCGGATGTCGAAGGCGATCTGCTGCGCCGCGTCGCGCCCGGACTCGATCCGCGAGAGGTCGAGGAGCTGCTTGATCTCCAGGTCCAGCCCGAGCGCCAGGTCGATGATGGCGTGCGCGCGCGACGCGCTACCGGGGTCGGCGGATTCCGCCTCGATGAGCGAGGCGGTGGAGACGATGCCGGTCAGCGGCGTGCGCAGCTCGTGGCTGACCTTGGCCAGCAGCTGCGACTTCGCCAGGCTGGCGCGTTCCGCCGCATGGCGGGCGTCCTGCAGCTTGCGGATCAGGACCCCGGCGTAGAGCGGCACCACCGTCAGCAGCACGAGGTGCGACAGCTCGAACAGGGGGTTCTCGCGCCAGGCGGGCGACATCGCCGCGACCAGGCCGAAGCCGGCGATCGAGATCGCCTGGCACAGGTGCATGGCGCGGCGCCCCACCCGGAAGCCGAAGCCGAGGATGGTGAAGATGTAGAAGCCCACGAACAGGATCGAGGCGCGGCCCACGATGATCAGCAATGCCGAGAGCATCACCGGGTCGAGCACCGCCGTCGCCGCGACCAGGACGTTCGGAGGCACCGCGCGGCTGCGGTGCGACAGGTACCAGGCCGTCGCGTTGTAGGCGAGGTAGATGGCGCCGAAGGCGCCGATCTCCCAGTGGCCGCTTTCCGGGCGCGCCGGCCCCCAGTAGGCCATCGCGCCCAGCATCACCACGAGCACGAACAGGCCGAATTTCAGGCGCAGCGTCGCCTGTGCGCGAACGCTCTGGATCAGGTCGGAGGATGGCATGGCGTCCAGGGCCGGGCTCCGTTTACGGTACGATGTCCGGCCATCCCGTGCCGGTGCCGGCAGGGTAACCGGATCCGGCGCCCGCAACGAGGGCCGGCCATTCCAGAACGGAGATCCCGATGGACCGCGAGCAGATCCTCGAGCGTCTCAAGGCCTTGATCCACGAGCGGTTCGGGGTCGATCCGGCGAGCCTGAACGGGGCCACCACGCAGGCCGACATCGGCATCGATTCGCTACTGATGGTCGACATGATGCTCGACGTGGAGACCGAACTGGGGTTCACGTTCGAATCCATGGACCTGCCCAGGAACCCCAGCCTGGACACCATCGTCGATCTGGTCGAACGCAACATGGCGAAGAAGCGGGCCTGACCCGGCCGCCGCAGGGCCGCAAGCAGCGCGGCGGGGCGGGGCGGGGGGCGGCGGGCGCCGCGCCGCCTCAGCGGAGCTCGCGGCGCAGGATCTTGCCGACGTTGCTCTTCGGCAGCTCCGTGCGGAACTCCACGATGTGCGGGCGCTTGTAGCCGGTGAGGTACTCGCGCGCGTACGCCTTCACCGCCTCCTCGGTCAGCGCCGGGTCCTTGCGCACGATCACCGCCTTCACCACCTCGCCGGAGTGCTCGTCCGGTGCGCCGACCACGGCGACCTCGAGCACGCCGGGCATGCCGGCCAGCACGTCCTCGACCTCGTTCGGGTAAACGTTGAAGCCGGAGACGAGGATCATGTCCTTCTTGCGGTCGACGATGTAGAAGAAGCCGCGCTCGTCCATGCGCGCCATGTCGCCGGTATGCAGCCAGCCCTCCGCGTCGATGGTGGCCGCGGTCTCGTCCGGGCGGTTCCAGTAGCCCTTCATCACCTGCGGGCCCTTCAGGCACAGCTCGCCGACGCTGCCCATCGCCACGATGCGTCCCTCGTCGTCCTTCAGGCAGGCATCGGTGGAAGGAATCGGCAGGCCGATCGAGCCGTTGTACGCGGGCAGGTCCATCGGGTTGATGCACGCCGCCGGCGAGGTCTCGGTGAGGCCGTAGGCCTCGACGAGCGTGCAGCCGGTGACCTGCTTCCAGCGTTCGGCCACCGCGCGCTGCACCGCCATGCCGCCACCGAGGGTGAGGCGCAGCGAGGAGAAATCGACCTGGTCGAAGCCCTCCGCGTGCAGCAGGCCGTTGAACAGCGTGTTGACGCCGGTGATCGCGGTGAAGCGCGTCTTCTTCAGCTCCTTGACGAAGCCGGGCATGTCGCGCGGATTGGTGATCAGGTGGTTGAGGCCGCCGAACTTGGTGAACACCAGCCCGTTCGCCGTCAGCGAGAAGATGTGGTACAGCGGCAGCGCGGTGATGATCACTTCCTCGCC
>JBDZUW010000186.1:0-1875 GCA_040255375.1 Luteimonas sp.
CGTCCGTCGCCCAACGAGAACCACCTGCTGATCAACGCCTACACGACGCATCCGCGGTCCCCGTTGCTGGCGGTGACCCGGCGCATCGCCGACAGCGGCTGCAACCTCGTGGACACGCGCCTGGCGACGGTCGGCCGCGACGTCTCCGTGACCGCGCTGGCGACCGGCTCGTGGGACGCGGTGGCCAAGCTCGAGACCATGCTCGGCAAGCTCGAGCGCGACGAGGGCCTGAAGCTGGTGTGGTACCGCACCGGCCCGAAGCCGGTGCAGTCGAACCTGCTGCCCTACGTGATCGAAGTGGTCGCGGCGGACAAGCCCGGCATCCTGTTCCAGCTCGCGGACTTCTTCGACCGCCAGTCGATCACCATCGAGAGCCTGCACTGCTCGCGCTACCGCGCGATGCAGACCGGCGCCGAGATGTTCACCGCGCAGGTCACGATCGGGATTCCCTCGGACATGCACATCGCGGCGCTGCGCGACGACTTCCTCGAGTTCTGCGACCACCTGAACCTCGACGCCATCATGGACCCGATGAAGTTCTGAGGCGCCGCCAGGGAGCACGAAGCACGCACATGGTCGCCATCGGGAAGTCGCTGCCGAAGACGGTGCTGAAGCTGCCGCTGGCGCTTTCCGGCGGAACGGAGGCCGCGCTCGCCGACTACGCCGGCAAGTGGCTGGTCCTGTACTTCTACCCGAAGGATTCCACGCCCGGCTGCACGACCGAGGGCCTGGACTTCGACGCGCTGCTGCCGAAGTTCCGCAAGCTCGGCGCCGAGGTGCTGGGCGCCTCGCGCGACTCGGTGAAATCGCACGACAACTTCCGCGCGAAGCAGGGGTTCCGCTTCCCGCTGGCCAGCGACCCCGGCGAAGCGCTGTGCAAGGCCTTTGGCGTGATCAGGCCGAAGAAGCTCTACGGCCGCGAGTTCATCGGCGTGGAGCGCAGCACCTTCCTCATCGACCCGCGGGGCGTGCTCCGGCGGGAATGGCGCGGGGTCAAGGTCCCCGGCCATGCAGAAGCGGTCCTCGAAGCCCTCAGACAGGAACAAGCGACGCAATGACGCGCAGCAAGCGGATCTACGTCCTCGACACCAACGTGCTGATGCACGACCCGACCGCGCTGTTCAAGTTCGAGGAGCACGACGTCTACCTGCCGATGCAGGTGATGGAGGAGCTCGACAACGCCAAGAAGGGCACGTCGGAAGCCAGCCGCAACGCGCGCCAGGTCAGCCGCTTCCTCAACGAGCTGATCGAGGCCGCGCCCGGCAGCGACATCACCGGCGGACTGCCGCTCGCGCGCCCGCAGGGCCTGCAGCTGCGCGGCGCAGCGAGCGCGGGCCGGCTGCGCTTCCAGACCGGCAACTTCGACTCGGGGAAGCGCTTCGGCGCCGTGATCCCGGACAACCACATCCTCGGCGCGATCCTCGCGCTGAAGGAAGCCGAGCCCGACGCCGACGTCGTGTTCGTGTCCAAGGACATCAACCTCCGCATCAAGGCGTCGATCGCCGGCATCGTCAACGAGGACTACGAGAACGACCGCGCGCTCGACGACTTCAGCCTGCTCTACACCGGCGCGACCGCGCTGCCGGAGGACTTCTGGCAGCGCCACGGCAAGGACCTGCGCTCCTGGACCGACAAGGGCCGCACGTACTACGAGATCTCGCGCGTCGCCGGCGCCGCGCCGGAGGACGACGCGTGGTACCCGAACCAGTTCCTGTACCTGCCGGGCGACGAGGAAGCCGAACTCAAGGTCGCCAGGGTCTCCGCCGACAAGGTCGTGCTGCAGATCGTCGACGACTACCGCACGTCGCAGCACGCCGTGTGGGGCATCACCGCGCGCAACCGCGAGCAGAACTTCGCGCTCAACGCGCTGATGGA
>JBDZUW010000187.1:0-1872 GCA_040255375.1 Luteimonas sp.
GCGCGCGGATGTAGTCGACCGGGTGGTAGTACGAGATGTACTGCAGCGCGTCGGCGACGCTCTGGATCAGGTCTTCCTGGCGGATCGGGACGGGGGTATGGAGGCTCACGGCTGGGCTGCTGGCGGTGGAAGCGGCTATTTTACCCGCGGCCGGGAACCTTCCGTGCCCGCGGTGCATCCCAGCTGGAACCGCCCGGAGGGGGCGGGGAACCGGAGACACCCATGAAAGCGCACCTGACTGCCCTTGTGCTGCTGATGTGCAGTGCCGCGCCGGCCACCGCCGCCGAGACGTCGAAAACCCCGGCACCCGACGCCGCCAAGATGGACCGCGTCTTCGAGCGGCTCGGAAGCGAGTTTATCCAGCAGGGCCGCGCCGATGGGATGTCCATCGCTGTCGTCCAGGGCGGCAAGGCGCGCTTCTACAACTTCGGCACCACCACGCGTGGCGTGGACAGGCCCCCGACGGAGCATTCCGTCTACGAGATCGGCTCGATCACCAAGGTGTTCACCTCGCTCGTGCTGGCGCACGCCGTGCAGGAAGGCCGCATCGGCCTGCAGGACGACATCCGCAAGTATCTTCCGGGCGAGTATCCGAACCTCGAATGGGACGGCGTGCCCGTGCGCGTCATCGATCTCGCCGATACGACGTCGGCACTGCCCGACAACCTCCCCAATCCCTTCCCGGAGGGCGTCAGTCCCGACAAGTCGCCGTTCATGGCCGTCGAGGCGATGAAGCGCTTCGCGCCCGACCAGGTCTACGGGGAACTGAAGACGGCCAAGCTGCTGGCCAGGCCCGGCACGCGGCCCGCACATTCCAACCTGGCCGCTGACCTGCTCGGGCGCATCCTGGAGAAGGTGTACGGCGAGCCCTGGGAAGCGCTGGTGGCGCGTTACGTCGAGCGTCCGTTCGGGATGCAGCACGGCGTCGGACCCGGACGCGCCGCCGACGAAGTGGATGGGTACAACAAGCGCCAGGTCCCCATGCCGCGCCTGTACGAGCACGCCTTCCTCATGGCGGGCGGGTTGCGCTACAGCATGGCGGACATGGCGCGCTTCCTGTCCGCGGAGCTCGCCGCCGCCGACCCGGCGATCCGCCTCACCCAGCAGGTCGCCTGGGGCGATGAATACGCGTCCGCCACCGGATTCAACTGGACGCTCAGCCGCACCGTCGACAGCAAGCCGCGCCTTCGCACGTCGGGCAGCACCTTCGGGTGCTCGAGCTACATCGAGCTGTATCCGGCGCTGGACTACGGAATCATCCTCGTCGCGAACCGCCCCGGCGAAACCCAGAACGAAATGCAGGACCTCGCGAACAGGGCCCTCGAGGAGATATGGGGCAAGCCCCCGGTGCTGGCCGCGCTGGAGCGGGCGCTGGATGCCGATGGCTGGCGCGATGCGTCGCGCGTGGTCTCGGAGGTGAAGCGCGCGCAACCCGAGCTGCACCTGACCGAGGATTTCGTCAACGTCTGGGCCTACGACCTCTACGGCCATGACCGGATGCCGGAGGCAATGGCGCTGTTCCGCTACAACGTCCAACACTGGCCCGGGAGCTGGAACGCGTGGGACAGCCTGGCTGAAGGCTACGAGAAGCTCGGCGACAAGGCGCAGGCGATCGCGAACTACCGCAAATCCCTGGCGCTCGATCCCTCCAACCAGCACGGTGCTGATCACTTGAAGAAACTGCTGGCGCCCTGAAGCGCGGGCGGAAGACCCCGCCTCGCGCCTTGATCGCGCGCCCATGACGGCATCGTGAGCGCCGGAACGGGCACAATCGTGCGATGCCCGGCCCCGCCCACGCGCCCGCAAGCCCCCAGCAACGCCCCAGCCTGCGCGCGCGGGTGGGCGCGCTGCGCAACCTGCCGCCGTTCCTGC
>JBDZUW010000007.1:0-31361 GCA_040255375.1 Luteimonas sp.
TCGACTTCCCGGTCGAATGGGGCCTGGACCTGCAGACCGAGCACGAGCGCTGGCTCACCGAGGTGCACGTCGGCCGGCCGGTGGTGGTCACCGACTACCCCGAGCACATCAAGGCGTTCTACATGCGCCTGAACGACGACGGCAAGACGGTCGCGGCGATGGACGTGCTGGCGCCGGGCATCGGCGAGATCATCGGCGGCTCGCAGCGCGAGGAACGCCTGGACGTGCTCGACGCGCGCATGGCGCAGTTCGGCCTCGACCCGGCGCACTACGGCTGGTACCGCGACTTCCGCCGCTACGGCACGGTGCCGCACGCGGGTTTCGGGCTCGGGTTCGAGCGGCTGGTGGTCTACACCTGCGGCCTGGCCAACATCCGCGACGCGATCCCCTACCCGCGCGCGCCGGGCAACGCCGAGTTCTGACGTGACCACCGACCTCGTGCTGTTCCTGGCGCTGCTGTTCGTCGCCATCGCGATCGGCGGGGCGACGGCGTTCGTGATCTTCTGGCCGCTCACCCTGGTGCACGTCCGCGACCGCCACCAGGCCCTGCGCGCGCAGCTCGGCGAGGGCGCCTTCCTCAGGCCCGCCGCGCTGTGGTGGCTGCTGCGCGGCGGCTACCGGACGACGCCCGACCGTTCGCTGAGCGGGCTCGCGACACCCGCGCGCATCTCGCTCGCGGTGATCCTGCTGGGCCTCGCGCTCGCGGGCCTGCTGTGGCTCTGGTCGCTGGTGATCTCGTGAGCGCGGAAGCCGCCGGCCGCAGCGAACAATGGTGGGTCGCCACGCTCGGCCGCAACATCGTCTGGGCGCGGCTGCGCGTGCGCGAAGCCGGCACCGCCGAGGTGTTCGACGCCGACGGCAACACCCTCGCCTACGACAGCGAGGACACCGCGCGCGCCGCGCTGCTCGACGCCGAATTCGTGGAGTTCGACGGGCTCGACGTCGAGGATGCGCTGGAGCGCGGCTTCGACCTGGACGAAGTGCAGCCGCCGCGGGGCGTCGACGATGCCGCGCTCCGGCCGCTGATGTTCGTCTCGCTCGGCGGGAGGACCTGAACATGGACCTCGATCTTTCCGGCCGGCACGCGCTGGTGTGCGGCGCATCGGAAGGCATCGGCCGCGCGGCTGCGCACGAGCTGGCGCTGCTCGGCGCCGACGTCACGGTGCTGGCACGGCGCGCCGAGGTGCTCTCGCAGGTCGCGGCGGAACTGCCGCGGCGCGACGGCCAGCGGCACGGCTTCATCGCGGCCGACGCGGCCCGCACCGACGCGCTCCGCGCGCAGGCCGAAGCGCTCGCGTCCGCGCATCCGGTCCACATCCTGGTCAACAACACCGCGGGGCCGCCGGGCGGTCCGGCGTACTCGGCCACGGAAGACGCCTTCACCGACGCCTTCCGCCGCCACCTGCTCGCCAACCAGGCGCTGGTGCAGGCGCTGCTGCCGGGGATGCGCGCCGCGAACTGGGGCCGCATCGTCAACGTCGTGTCCACGTCGGTGCGCGAGCCGATCCCGAACCTCGGCGTCTCCAACACCATCCGCGGCGCGGTCGCCGGCTGGGCGAAGACGCTGTCGCGCGAACTCGCGCCGTTCGGCATCACCGTGAACAACGTGCTGCCCGGCTACACCGGGACCGGGCGCATCGACCAGATCGTGCGCGATCGCGTAGCCGCGACCGGGCAGGACGCGGAGGCGATCCTGGACGGCATGCGCCGGAACGTGCCGGCCGGCCGCTTCGCCGCGCCCGCGGAAATCGGCGGCGTGATCGCCTTCCTCGCCTCGCCGGCGGCGGGCTACGTGAACGGCGTGAGCCTCGCGGTCGATGGCGGCCGCATGCAGTCGATCTGAGGCCGCATACGGCCGGGCATGGTGCGCCGCGGCCGCTGCGTTAAGCTTTGCCCATGCCAGCCGTGAAGCTGCGATTTCCCCACTGGATCGACGGACAGGCGCGTGAACCTGCCGGCGGGCGCTGGCTCGAGGTCTTCGAGCCGGCCACGGGACAGGCCTACGCCGAAGTCGCGTGCGGCGACGCTTCCGACGTCGAGGCGGCGGTCGCGGCGGCGATGCGCGCGGCGCCCGCCTGGGCCGCGTTGCCGAATGCCGAGCGCGCGGCCTGGCTCGAGAAACTCGCGGCGGCGGTCGAGGCGCGCCTCGACGACTTCGCGCATGCCGAGGCGCGCGACGGCGGCAAGCCGCTGAAGCTGGCGCGCGACGTCGAGATCCCGCGCGCGGTCAGCAACCTGCGCTTCTTCGCGCACGCCGCCACCCAGTTCGGCAGCGAATCGCACCACGGCCAGGCCGGGCTCAACTACACGCTGCGCCAGCCGCTGGGCGCGGTCGCGACGATCTCGCCCTGGAACCTGCCGCTGTACCTGTTCACCTGGAAGATCGCGCCGGCGCTCGCCGCCGGCAACGCCGTCGTCGCGAAGCCGTCGGAAGTGACGCCGCATACCGCGACGCTGCTCGGCGAACTCGCGGCGCAGATCGGTTTCCCGCCCGGCGTGCTCAACATCGTGCATGGCCTGGGTCCCGAGGCCGGCGAGGCAATGGTGGCGCATCCCGCGCTCAAGGCGGTGTCGTTCACCGGCAGCACCGCGGTCGGGCGCCGCATCGCCGGCATCGCCGCGCCGCTGCTGAAGAAGGTGTCGCTGGAACTCGGCGGCAAGAACCCGACGCTGGTGTTCGCGGACAGCGACTGGCGCGCGCAGCTGCCGGTGCTGGTGCGCTCGGCGTTCCAGAATTCCGGGCAGATCTGCCTGTGCGGCTCGCGCATCCTGGTCGAGCGGCGCATCCACGGGGAATTCCGCGACGCGTTCGTTGCCGCCGCGCTGGCGCTGCGGGCGGGCGACCCGATGGATCCGGATGCCGACCTCGGGCCGCTGGTGTCGCGGGCGCATTTCGACAAGGTGATGGCGGCGATCGCGCGTGCGCGCGCCGAAGGCGGCACGGTCCTGTGCGGCGGCAATGCGCTGGATCGCCCGGGCTGGTTCGTCGCACCGACCGTGGTCGAGGGACTCGGCCCCGATTGCGCGACCAACCGCGACGAGATCTTCGGCCCCGTCGCGACCCTGCAGCCGTTCGACGACGAGGCGCAGGCCATCGCCCTGGCCAACGCCGGCGACTATGGCCTCGCGGCCTCGATCTGGACCCGCGACCTCGAGCGCGCGCACCGCCTCGCCGCGCGCGTCCGCGCCGGCATCGTCTGGATCAACACCTGGCTCATGCGCGACCTGCGCACGCCGTTCGGCGGCATGGGCCAGTCCGGCCTCGGGCGCGAAGGCGGCGCCGAGGCCATGCGTTTCTTCACCGAGCCGAGGAACGTATGCATCGCACTGCACGGATAGGCGTCCTGGTTGCCGCGACCGCGTTGCTGCTTGCCGCCGGCGCGCTCGGCGCGGCGGCAGCCCAGGGGGTGATCGCTTCCCCGCGCATCGTCACGTTCTTCAACCGGCTGGGCGCCCAGCCGGACAACTACGCACGGCTGCGCTACGCGAGCCTGCAGCGGAACAGCGACGACCCGCAGCTGCGCCAGATCGCGGGGCAGATCCTGGTGACGGAATATTCGATGTTCGGCCGCATCGGGGAAGCGGAAGCGGCCTTCAACGTTTCCCAGACGCGCCAGCCCACGGAAGCCCCGTTGCCCGTCGCCGCGGAGTGGGACGCCGTGTCCGCAGCGGACTACATCGTCGCCGCCGTCGCGGGGCGCCGCATCCTCGTGGTCAACGAGGCCCACCACCGGCCGCAGACCCGGTTGCTCACGCTGGCGCTGCTGCCGAAGCTGCGCGCGCAGGGCTTCGACCATTTCGCGATCGAAGGCCTCGATCCGGCGGATACCGGCCTCGCGGCGCGCGGCTATCCCACCGAGAAGTCCGGTTACTACACGCAGGAGCCGCTGTACGGCGAGATCGTGCGGGAGGCGCTGCGCCTGGGCTTCGCGGTCCATGCCTATGAGCCGCAGGACGCGGGCCGGATGGCACCGCAGGCCCGCGAAACGGCCCAGGCCCAGGCCCTGCGGGAGATCCTGGAAAGGGACCCGCACGCGCGCCTGTTCGTGCACGCCGGCTACGCGCATGCGGACAAGGCGCCCGGCCGCCTGCCGGAGCACGCCCGGCCGATGGCCGCGGAACTCTGGCGCCTCAGCGGCATCGAGCCGTTCACCGTCGACCAGACCATGCTCGGCTCCGGCGACATGTCGGATGCCGCGTCCCCCTATCGCCACATGGTCGAAGCGTTCCCGATCCATGCGTCCAGCGTGCTGGTCCCGCGCAAGGGAGGGCCGGCATGGTCCTACCGCCCCGAATACCATGACCTCACCGTGTTGCTGCCACGCGCGGATCCGGCGGAAATGCGTCCCGGCTGGCTTTCGCGCGACGGCCTCCGGCGATCGCTCAGGATCAAGGCTTCCGCATGCAACGGCAGTTTCCCCTGCCTGTTCGAAGCCTTCCACGCGTCCGAGGGAGACGACGCGATCCCCGCCGACCAGTTCGTGCTCCTGCGCACGGGCGACGCGCGATGGCCGCTCTACTTGGCACCGGGCCGCTATCGCCTGAGGGTGCGCGGCGAGGCGGGCGTAGTGCAGTCGGTGCGGCCGGTCGTGATCACCGAAACCCCCTCCGTGCAGCAGATGCCCGGCGACGCGACGCGTCTGCCCACGTTCCGGCCCTCCCTCCCCAACGACATCCCGACAGCGCGCCCATGACGATGACGACCCTACGCGAACTGCTGCGCAACAACCGGGACTGGGCGGACACCATCGTCCGCGACGATCCCGGCTTCTTCGAACGGCTGTCGCGCCAGCAGGCGCCGAAGTTCCTGTGGATCGGATGCTCAGACTCGCGCGTGCCGGCCAACCAGATCATGGGCCTGGCGCCGGGCGAGGTCTTCGTCCACCGCAACATCGCCAACGTGATGGTGCACACCGACCTCAACTGCATGTCGGTGATCCAGTTCGCGGTGGACGTTCTCGCGGTCGAGCACATCATCGTCGTCGGCCACTACGGCTGCGGCGGCGTGGGCGCGGCGCTGCACGGCCAGCGCGTGGGCCTGGCCGACAACTGGATCCGCCACGTCGGCGACGTCGCGCAGAAGCACGCGGCACTGCTCGATGCGGTCGCGGAGGAGCAGCGCCACGACGCGCTGTGCGAGCTCAACGCGATCGAGCAGGCGGAAAACGTGTGCCTGACGACCGTGGTGCAGGACGCCTGGGCGCGCGGCCAGAAGCTCGCGGTGCACGGCTGGGTGTACAGCCTGCTCGACGGCAAGGTGCGCGAGCTGGGCATGGACGTGGATGCGCCGGACGCACTCGGGCCGGCCTATCGCCAGGCGCTCGCCGCGCTGCGCTCGCGGCGCGGGGCGGGGGAATGAGCGCCGGCACGGCAACGGCCGGCACGACGGCGCCCGGCATCAACGCCGGCAGCGCGCCGAAGGCGGTCGGCAGCTATCCGCACGCGCGGCGCATCGGCCAGCTGCTGTTCCTGTCGGGCATCGGCCCGCGCGACCCGGAGACCGACGCCATCCCCGGCAACGAGCTGTTCGCCGACGGCCGGGTCCGCGCCTACGACATCCGCGCCCAGGCGCACGCGGTGTTCGCCAACGTGCGCGCGGTGCTGGAAGCCAGCGGCGCGCGCTGGGAGGACCTGGTGGACGTCACGGTGTTCCTCACCGACATGGCGCGGGACTTCAAGGCCTACAACGAGGTGTGGGCCGAGCACTTCCCCGACCCGGCGCGCGCGCCCTGCCGCACGACGCTGGGCATCACCGCGCTGCCCACGCCGATCGCGATCGAGCTGAAGTGCATCGCCGCGGTCGCCGCCTGAACCACGAGGAACCGCCATGCCGCTGCCCGCCCCGCTGAACCTGCAGGCCTGGATCGAGGAGCACCGCCACCTGCTCAAGCCGCCGGTCGGCAACAAATGCGTCTACGACGGCGACTTCATCGTGATGATCGTCGGCGGCCCCAACCAGCGCACCGACTACCACTGGGACGAGGGCGCGGAGTGGTTCTACCAGCTCGAGGGCGAGATGGTGCTGCGCATCCAGGAGGACGGCGCCGTGCGCGACATCCCGATCCGGGCCGGCGAGACCTTCCTGCTGCCGCCGCGCACGCCGCACTCGCCGCAGCGCATGCCCGACTCGGTGGGCCTGGTGATCGAGCGCCGGCGCCTGGCGCACGAGAAGGACGGCCTGCAGTGGTACTGCGAGCGCTGCAACGCGATGGTCTACGAGGAGTATTTCCACCTCCGGGACATCGAGCAGGACTTCCCGCCGGTGTTCGACCGCTTCTATTCCTCGCGCGAGCACCGCACCTGCAAGGCCTGCGGGCACCTGAACCCCGCGCCGTCGCGGTACACGATGCCGGACACCTGAGGCGGGCGCGCGCGTGCTGCGCTCGCCGATGCTCGCTTCGCTCGTGGCCCTGAAGCCGCGCGACGTGCCGGTGCGCGTCGCGCTCCGCAACACGCTCGCCATCGTGCTGCCGCTCGCCGCGGGCCTCGCCACCGGCCACGAGGCCGCCGGCCTGGCCGTCTCCACCGGCGCGCTGAACACCATGTTCACCGACCAGCCGGGCCCGTACCGCCTGCGCCTGCAGCGCATGCTGGCCGCGGCGCTCGCCGCGGGGCTCGCGGCGCTCGCGGGCGTCCTCGTCGGCGACAGCCTGTGGCCGCTCGCGGTGGCGTCGTTCGTGGTCGCGTTCGCCGGCGGCATGCTGGTGGCGCTGGGCCCGATGGCCGGGCGCGTGGGGCTGACCAGCATGATCGTGCTGATCGTGACCGCCTCGATGGAGATTCCGCGCGAGCATGCGGCGGGCGTGGCCGCGCTGATCTGCGCAGGCGGCGCGCTGCAGGCGCTGTTCGCGATCGCGGCCTGGCCGCTGCAGCGCTACCGTCCCGAGCGCTTCGCGCTGGCCGACGTGCTGGCGCAGCTCGCGGCGACCGCGCGCGCGCGTCCCGACGCCGCGCAACGGCCGGCCATCTCCCAGGCGGCGATGGAAGCGCTGGTCCTGCTGCACGGCGAATATCGTGCCCGCGGCGAGGCGATGCGCGCCTTCCGCGTGATCGCCGAAGTCTGCGAGCGCGCGCGCATCGACCTGCTCGCGCTCAGCGACCTGCATGCGCGCAGCGTCGCGCCCGCCGCGCGCCGCCGCATCGGCGACGTGCTCGACCAGGCGGCGCTGGTGTTCTCGGCGCTGGAAGCGGGCATGCGCAACGCCCAGCCGCCCGCGGCTGCAGAGTCCCTGGCCGCGGCCTACGCGCAACGCGTGCGCGCGCTGGCCGACCAGGACGTCGCGCTGGGAGACGCCGACCTGCGCCTGGCGCGGATCGCGCACGGGCGCGCCGAAAGCCTCGGCGGCCAGCTCCGCTCGCTGCTGCGCAACGCGCCGCAGGCGAGCAGCCGCGGCGAGTCCGCGGCGCAGCGCGCCGAAGCGCGGCTGCCCGGAGCGCTGCGCGCCACCGCCGCGCTGCCGACGCTGCGCGCGAACCTCGGCACCGGCTCGGTCGCCTTCCGGCATGCGTTGCGCTGCGCGATCTGCGTCGCGATCGCGGCCGCCGTGGAACGCGCCCTCGCGGTGCCGCACGGCGCCTGGATCCCGATGACCGCCGCGATCGTGCTGAAGCCGGATTTCGGCGGCACCCTGCGCTTCGGCGCGCTGCGCGTGGCGGGCACCCTGGCAGGCCTGCTGCTGGCCTCGCTCCTCGCCCACTACGCCATGGGCGACGCCGCGCTGCGCCTGCTGCTGCTCGCCGCGCTGTGCATCGGCTTCCGCCTCACCGCCACGGTCAACTACGGCATCGGCGTCGCCCTGCTCACGGGCATGGTGGTGGTGCTGCTCACGTTCCGTGGCATGGCGCCCGCCGATGCGATGCAGGCGCGCGTGGTGGGCACGCTCGCGGGCAGCGCGCTCGCCCTGTGCGCCTACGCCCTGTGGCCGACCTGGGAAAGCCGCCGCACGCAGGCATCGCTGGCGGCGGTGGTGGACGCGTACCGCGCGCATCTCGCCGCGGTGTTCGCGGGCCGCCGCGCGGAGTTCGCCGAGACCCGCGCCGCTGCGAGGCGCGCGCGCACCAACGCCCAGGCCTCGCTCGAACGGCTCCGCGCCGAACCCCGCCGCAAGCGCTCCGTGCGGGAGATCGAGCGCGCCGAAGCCCTCCTTGCCAACGCCAGCCGGCTGGTCCGCGCGGGCGTCGCCCTGGAAGCCCTGCAGCTGGACGGTGGCCGGCTTCCGCCACTGCCCGCCCTGGAGGCGTTCGCCGCCGAGGCGGACGCGGCCCTGCGTGCCGTCTCTGCCGACCTGGCCGGTGCCGGCGCCGGCAGCCCGGTGCAGGGATCGCTGCGTCCCGGCGAGCGGCGCGTGGCCCAGGCGCTCGCCGCGGGACTCGCCGCGAACGACCCCGTCGCCCTCGCGGTCGCCGATGCCTGCGACCGCATCGCGGACAGCGTCGACACCCTCGCCTTCCTGGTCCGGCCGGCGTCCGCGCCGCCTGCTGGTTAAACTGCAACGATGCTCAAGATCGACGTCCACGCCCACTACCTGCCGCGCGACTGGCCCGACCTGGCCGCGCGCTACGGCGACAATCGGTTCCCGGTGATCCACCACGGCGACGACGGGCGCCACCGCATCTACAAGGACGGCAAGTTCTTCCGCGAGATCTGGCCCAAGACCTGGGACCCGGAGGAGCGCATCGAGGACTACGCTCGCTTCGGCGTGCAGGTGCAGGTGATCAGCACCGTGCCGGTGATGTTCAGCTACTGGGCCAAGGCGGACCAGGCGCTGGCGCTGCACCAGGCGCTCAACGACCACATGGCGGAGACCTGCCGCGCGCATCCGCGGCACTACGCCGGCATCGGCACGGTGCCGTTGCAGTCGCCGCGGCTCGCGATCCAGGAGCTGGAGCGCTGCGTGGACCAGCTCGGCCTGCAGGGCGTGCAGATCGGGTCGCACGTGGAGACGCCGGGCGGCGGCAACTGGAACCTCGACGCGCCGGAGCTGTTCGACTTCTTCCAGGCCGCCAGCGAGCTCGGCGCGGCGATCCTGGTGCACCCGTGGGACATGATGGGCACCGACTCGATGCCCAAGTACTGGCTGCCGTGGCTCGTCGGCATGCCCGCGGAGCAGTCGCGCGCGGCCTGCTGCCTGGTGTTCGGCGGCGTCCTCGAGCGCCTGCCGAAGCTGCGCGTGTGTCTGGCGCACGGCGGCGGCAGCTTCCCGTACACGATCGGGCGCATCGAGCACGGCTTCAACATGCGCCCGGACCTGGTCGCCACGGACAATCCACGCAATCCGCGCGAGTACCTGAAGCGGCTGTACTTCGATTCGTGGGTCGCGGACGACCGCGCGCTGCGCTACCTCCTCGATGTCTGCGGCGTGGACCGGGTGATGCTCGGCACCGACTATCCGTTCCCGCTCGGCGAACAGGTTCCGGGCGCCGGCATCGACGCGCTCGGCCTGGACGGCCCGGCGCGCGAGCGCCTGTACCACGGCACGGCGCTCGAATGGCTGGGCCTTCCCGGATCGCGATTCTCGTGAGCATGACCGCATGACCACCCCCGCCACCGACGAACACGCCCGCGCCCTCGACGCCGCCGACCCCTTGTCGGCGCTGCGCGGCGAGTTCCACCTGCCGCGCCACGGAGACGCCGAGCAGGCCTACTTCTGCGGCAACTCGCTGGGCCTGCAGCCGAAGGGCGCGCGCGCGGTCGTCGACGAAGTGATGGACAAGTGGGCGGCCGAAGCCGTCGAGGCCCACTTCCGCGAGCCCGCGCCGTGGATGCCCTACCACGCGCTGGTGCGCGACGGGCTCGCGCAGGTCGTCGGCGCGCAGCCCGCGGAAGTCGTGGCGATGAACTCGCTCACCGCCAACCTGCACTTCATGCTCGCCAGCTTCTACCGGCCGACGCGCGAGCGCCCGGCGATCCTGATGGAGGCGGGCGCGTTCCCTTCCGACCGCTACGCGCTGGAATCGCAGGTGCGCTTCCACGGCTTCGACCCGGCGACGGACCTCGTCGAGGTCGAGCCGGACGCGGCCGACGGCACCTTCTCGATGGCCGCGATCGCCGGCGCGATCGAGCGCCACGGCCCGCGCATCGCGACGATCGTCTGGCCGGGCGTGCAGTACCGCACCGGCCAGGCCTTCGACCTCGCGGAAATCGCGCGGCTCGGGCACGCGGCCGGCGCGACCGTCGGCTTCGACCTCGCCCACGGCGTCGGCAACCTGCCGCTGCGGCTGCACGACGACGGCGCCGATTTCGCGGTGTGGTGCCACTACAAGTACATGAATTCGGGGCCGGGCGCGGTCGCAGGCTGCTTCGTGCACGAGCGCCATGCGCGCACCGACCGCCCGCGCCTGGCGGGATGGTGGGGCCACGACCAGGCGTCGCGCTTCCGCATGGGCCCGCATTTCGTGCCGACGCCCGGCGCGGACGGCTGGCAGCTCAGCAATCCGCCGATCCTCGGACTGGCGCCGCTGCGCGCCTCGCTCGCGCTGTTCGAGCGCGCCGGCGGCATGGGCGCGCTGCGCGAGCGCTCGCTGCGGCTCACCGGCTACCTCGAGGCGCTGATCCGGGAAAGGCTCGCCGGCACCCTGCAGATCCTGACGCCGGCCGAGCCGGAACGGCGCGGCGCGCAGCTGTCGTTGCGCGTCGCCGGCGGCCGCGAGCGCGGCCGCGCCCTGTTCGAGTTCCTCGAGCGCGAGGGCATCGTCGGCGACTGGCGCGAGCCCGACGTGATCCGCATTTCGCCCGCGCCGCTGTACAACAGCCACGCCGACATCCTGCGCTTCGTGCGCGGCGTCGAGGCCTGGCGCGGGGACGCCGCATGAAACCCGAAGGCTCGCTCACCATCGTCGGCGCGGGCCTGGCCGGCGCCCTGCTCGCCACGCTGCTCGCGCAACGCGGCTGGCGCGTCGAGGTCTTCGAGCGCCGCGGCGACCCGCGGCTGCACGGCTACGCCGGCGGCCGCTCGATCAACCTGGCGCTCGCCGAACGCGGCCTGCACGCGCTGCGCCAGGCCGGCGCGGACGGCGCGGTCCTGGAACGCGCGGTGATGATGCGCGGCCGCATGGTGCACCCGCTCCACGGCGAGGTGCACCTGCAGCGCTACGGCCGCGACGACAGCGAGGTGATCTGGTCGGTCAGCCGCGGCGAGCTCAACATCGCGCTGCTCGATGCGGCGGAGGCGGCCGGCGCGACCCTGCATTTCGACCGCGGCCTCGCGGAGGTGGACTTCGGCCGCGGGATCGCGTCGTTCCGCGGCGACGGCGCCGACCACGTGCACGAATTCACCGCCCTGCTCGGCTGCGACGGCGCCGGGTCCACGCTGCGCGCGCGGATGGCGCTGCACGAAGACCTCGGCGAGCGCACCGAATGGCTGGCGCACGGCTACAAGGAACTCGAGATCCCGCCCGCGCCGGACGGCGGCTTCCGCATCGAACCGAACGCCCTGCACATCTGGCCGCGCGGCCGTTACATGTGCATCGCGCTGCCCAACGACGAGCGCACCTTCACGGTGACGCTGTTCATGGCGCTGCACGCGGACGGCAGCGGCGACCCGGACTTCGATGCGGTCGCCGACGCGGCGTCCGCGCGCGCGCTGTTCGAACGCGATTTCCCCGATGCGCTGCCGCTGATCCCGGAGCTCGAAGACGATTTCGAGGCCAATCCGACGGGCACGCTCGCCACGCTCCACCTGGACCGCTGGCGCCTCGGCGGCCAGGCGGTGCTGCTCGGCGACGCCGCGCACGCGATGGTGCCCTTCCACGGGCAGGGCATGAACTGCGCCTTCGAGGACTGCGTCGCGCTCGCCGGCCACATCGAGGCCGCCCCGACGCTGGAAGCCGCATTCGCCGCGTTCGAGGCGGAGCGCCTGCCGGATGCGCGCGCGATCCAGGCCATGGCGCTGGAGAACTACATCGAGATGCGCGACCTGGTCGACGACCCGGACTTCCTGCTGCAGCGCGAGCTCGAGCGGGCGCTGCAGGCGCGGCATCCGTCGCGTTTCGTGCCGCACTACGCGATGGTGACGTTCATGCGCATCCCGTATTCCGTCGCCCACGAGCGCAGCGAGGTGCAGCGCGGGATCCTGGTGGAAGCGACGCGCGGCCTGCGCTCGCTGGAGGGCGTCGACTGGGCCGCGGCCGATGCCGCGGTCGAACGCCTGCTGCCGCCGCTGGCCGATGCG
This sequence comes from Luteimonas sp., assembly GCA_040255375.1. Lineage (GTDB taxonomy): Bacteria > Pseudomonadota > Gammaproteobacteria > Xanthomonadales > Xanthomonadaceae > Cognatiluteimonas. The sequence continues at coordinate 12,171 of JBDZUW010000007.1, forward strand.
CCGGCCTGAGTCGCAGCCCGTGAGCCGCTTGCCTGCGAGGATGTCGCCAGCATGAGCGGCAGCTTCCTGTTCTACGACCTGGAAACCTTCGACGCCGATCCGCAGCGCTCGCGGATCGCGCAGTTCGCCGCGATCCGGACGGACGAGGCCCTGGTCGAGGTCGAGGCGCCCATCGACTTCATGGTGCGACCGGCGGACGACCTCCTGCCCTCCCCCGTCGCCACGCTGATCACCGGCATCGCGCCGCAGCGCGCGCTGCGCGACGGCGTCAACGAGGCCGAGGCGTTCGCGCGCATCGCCGATGCGATGTCGCGCCCGGGCACCTGCACCCTCGGCTACAACTCGCTGCGCTTCGACGACGAGTTCGTGCGCAACGGGTTCTTCCGCAACTTCCACGACCCGTACGAGCGCGAGTGGCGCAACGGCAACTCCCGCTGGGACCTGCTCGACGTGATGCGGATGGCGCACGCGCTGCGGCCCGGGGGCCTGCAGTGGCCGCTGCGCGAGGACGGAACGCCGTCGTTCCGGCTCGAGCACCTGGCGGCGGCCAACGGCGTGCGCGAGGGCGAGGCGCACGAGGCGCTCTCGGACGTGCGCGCGCTGGTCGGCCTGGCGCGCCTGCTGCGTGCCGCGCAGCCCAGGTTCTGGGAGTACGCGCTGCGCCTGCGCGACAAGCGCCATGCCGGCAGCCTGCTCGATCCCGTGGCGATGGCGCCGGTGCTGCACGTCTCGCAGCGCTATCCGGCCGCGCGCCTGTGCGCTGCCGCGGTCGTGCCGCTGGCGCGGCACCCGCGCTACGACGGGCGCGTGATCGTGTTCGACCTCGACGCGGATCCCGCGCAGGTGCTCGACCTCGACGCCGAGGCCATCGCGGCGCGCCTGTTCGTCCGCCGCGACGCCCTGCCGGAGGGCGTAGAGCGCATCGCGCTGAAGGAAGTGCACCTCAACCGCAGCCCGGCGCTGGTGGCCTGGAACCATCTGCGCGAAGGCGATTTCGAACGCCTGGGCATCGATCGCGCCGTCGCGGAGGCGCGCGCCGCCCGGCTGCGCGCGGCCGGCCCGGCGCTGGCCGAGAAGATCCGCCAGGTGCACGCGCTGGAGCGCGAGCGCCTCCCGTCCGACCCGGACGCTTCGCTCTACGACGGCTTCCTGGCCGACGCCGACCGCCGCCGCTGCGCGCAGGTGCGGGCGACGCCGCCGCAGCTGCTCGGCGCGCAGGATTTCGGCTTCTCCGAGCCGCGCCTGGACGAACTCCTGTTCCGCTACCGCGCGCGCAACTGGCCGGAGCTGCTGTCGGCGGACGAACGCGCGCGCTGGGACGCGTTCCGCCATGCGCGGCTGGCGCCGGGCGCGGGCCTGGCCTCGCCCGATCTCGCGCGCTTCGGAGCGGATATCGCCGCGCTGCGCGCGCAGCATGCGGGCGATCCCGCGAAGCTTGCACTGCTCGGGCAACTGGACGCGTGGCGCGTGCAGCTCGGGCTGCCCGCGCTCCCGGCCGACGCGCCCTGCGGCGCGGACGGCGGCGCCGCCGTGGCGGGCGCCGCGACGCCGGCGCCTACAATGGCGGAATGAGCGCCTACTTCAGCCCGAAGTCCTTCGCTTTCCTGCGCGGCATCGCCCGCCACAACGAGCGCGCCTGGTTCCAGGCCCACAAGGCCGACTACGAAGCGCACGTGCGCGCCCCGTTCCAGCGCCTGCTCGGCGACCTCCAGCCGGCGCTCGCCGCGATCAGCCCGCACTACCGCTCCGATCCGCGCGCGGTCGGCGGCTCGATGTTCCGCATCCAGCGCGACACGCGCTTCTCCGGCGACAAGACCCCGTACAAGGGCTGGCAGGGCGCGCGGCTGTTCCATGAACGCCGGCGCGAAGTCGCCGCGCCCTCGTTCTACATCCACCTCGAGCCCGGCGGCTGTTTCGTCGGCGCCGGCCTGTGGCATCCGGAAACGCACACCCAGCGGCGCGTGCGCCAGTTCATCTTCGAGAACCCGGCCGGGTGGGAACGCGCCGCGCATGCGCCGGCGTTCCGGAGGCGCTACGACCTGGGCGCGGAGGACATGCTGGTGCGCAACCCGCACGGTTTCCCGCCCGACTTCGCGTTCATCGAGGACCTGCGGCGCCGCAACTTCACCGCCTGGCGCAGCATCGACGATGCGACGATGGCGGGTCCGCGCCTGCGCCAGGCGATCGAGCGCGACCTCGCGGCACTGGCCCCGTTCGTCGACTATCTCTGCGCGGCGCTGGACCTCGAATTCTGAATCCGTCGCGCCCGGCTTGCACGTCGCTTGCACGGTCGGCCCGCTAGCGTGCGATCGACGCCGCAAGGCCGTCGTCCCCCGCGAAGGCCGCCATTCCATGAAGATCGCCCAGATCGCCCCCTTGTGCGAAGCCGTGCCGCCGCCGTTCTACGGCGGCACCGAGCGCATCGTCGCCTGGCTTACCGATGCCCTGGTCGAACTCGGCCACGACGTCACGTTGTTCGCGTCGGCCGGGTCGCAGACGCAGGCCCGCCTGGTGCCCTGCCGCGACCAGGCGATCCGGATGGACCCGGCGCCGCTGAAGTCCGACCTGGCCGCGCACCTGTCCATGCTGCACGAGGTTCGCGCGCGCGCCTCCGGGTTCGACGTGCTCCATTTCCACGTCGACCTGCTCCATTTCCCCATGTTCACCGATTGGGCGAACCGGTCGATCACCACCCTGCACGGCAGGCTCGACCTCAAGGACCTCGCCGAGGCGTACCGGCGCTGGCCGCGCTATCCGCTGGTCTCGATCTCCGACCACCAGCGCAGGCCGCTGCGCTTCGCGAACTGGCGCGGCACCGTCCACCACGGCCTGCCCGAGTCCCTGCTCCCCTTCAGCGCGCGGGCCGAAGGCGGATACCTCGCCTTCCTCGGGCGCATCTCCCCGGAGAAGCGTCCCGATCGCGCCATCGCGATCGCGCGCGCCACCGGCATGCCGCTGCGCATCGCCGCCAAGGTGGACGACGCCGACAGGCAGTACTTCCGCGAACGCATCGAGCCGCTGCTGGACGATCCGCTGGTCGAATTCGTCGGCGAGATCGGCGACGCCGACAAGGCGCGCTTCCTCGGCGACGCGGCGGCGCTGCTGTTCCCGATCGACTGGCCCGAGCCCTTCGGCCTGGTGATGATCGAAGCGATGGCCTGCGGCACGCCGGTGGTCGCCTGGAACTGCGGCTCGGTACCGGAGGTCATCGACGACGGCGTCACCGGACGCATCGTCGACGACCTCGAGGCGGCCACGGCGGCCGTCGGGGAAGTGATCGGCTACGACCGCAGGCGCATCCGCAACACGTTCGAACACCGCTTCTCGGCGGCGGCCATGGCGCGACGTTACGAGGCCCTGTATGGGCAGCACCTCCCCATCGAAGGCGACTGCGCCCGGCGCCTCGCCTGAGGCGGCGCCCGGCGCGTCCGCGGCCGGTGCCGCCGCGCCGGCGGCGCCGCGGGCGGGCGACGTGCAGCCTGCGGCCACCGCGGCCTCCTTCACCACGCACGTCCTGAAGGACGGCGACAGCTTCCTGGTCGCGAACGCCTACGGCGACATCGAGGGCGACAGCGACGGCCTCTTCCACGACGACACGCGCCTGCTGTCGCTGGCGCGGCTGCGCATCGCGGGCACGCGGCCGGAAATGCTCAGCGCCGCCGTCACCCGCGACAACGTGTTCTTCGTCGCCCACCTGACCAACCATCCGCTGCCGCCGCTCGGCGTCGACCCGCTGCCCTCGGGCCTGCTGCACGTGGTGCGCACGCGCTTCCTCAGCGGCAACCGCCTGTACGAGCGCCTGCGCTTCCACAACTACGGCCTGCGCCCCGTGCGCGCGCCGCTGCGCTTCGACTACGCGGCCGATTTCCGCGACATGTTCGAGGTCCGCGGCTGCGTGCGGCCGGCGCGCGGCGAACTGCTGCCGGCGGAAGCCTCGCGCGACAGGCTCGCATTCTCCTACCGCGGCCTGGACGGGCGCGTGCGGCATTCCGTCGTTTCGTTCTCGCGCCCGCCGGCGGAGATCGACGCGGGCGGCGCGCGGTTCGAACTGCTGCTCGAGGCCGGCGCGCACGACGATCTGTTCATCGAGGTCGGCCTCGCGCCGCAGGATCCGCCGTCCCTCGCCCGTTACCGCAGCGCCGCGGCGCACGCGCGGCGGCGCATGCGCGCACGGGCGGCCCGCGGTGCCCGCATCCGCAGCCCCGGGCCGCTGTTCGGCGACTGGATGGAGCGCTCGCGCGCGGACCTGGCGCTGCTCACCAGCGACCTGGCGACGGGGCCGTATCCGTACGCCGGCATCCCGTGGTTCTCGACGCCGTTCGGGCGCGACGCGGTGGTGACGGCCCTGCAGGCCCTGTGGCTCGACCCCGCACTGGCGCGCGGCGTCCTCTCGTTCCTCGCCGAGCACCAGGCGCACGAAGCCTCGGCGTTCATGGACGCGGCGCCGGGCAAGATCATGCACGAGACGCGCAAGGGCGAAATGGCCACCCTGCGCGAGCTGCCGTTCGGCCTCTACTACGGTGGCGTGGACACGACGCCGCTGTTCGTGATGCTCGCCGGCGCATACGCGCGCCGCACCGGCGACATGGACTTCATCGACCGCCTGTGGCCCGCCCTGCTCGCCGCGATGGCGTGGATCGAGCGGACCTGCGACGCCAATCCGGACGGCTTCCTGGACTACGCGCGCGGCGCCGACAGCGGGCTCGCGAACCAGGGCTGGAAGGACAGCAGCGACTCAGTCTTCCACGCCGACGGGCGAATCCCGGACGGTCCCATCGCCCTGGTGGAAGTGCAGGGCTATGCGTTCGCGGCGTTGCAGGCGATGTCCGGGCTCGCCAGGCTGCGCGGCGAGGCCGAGCCCGCGGTCCGCTGGCGGCAGCGCGCGCGGCGGCTGCAGGCCGCGGTGGAAGCCCGGTTCTGGATGCCGGAGGCGGGCTACTACGGCATCGCCATCGACGGCGAGGGCGCGCTTTGCCGGGTGCGCGCCAGCAATCCCGGCCACCTGCTCTACGCAGGCCTGCCCGGGCCCGCGCGCGCCGCGCAGGTCGCGGCGACCCTGCTGTCGCCCGCCTTCGCGAGCGGCTGGGGCATCCGCACGCTGGCGGAGGGCGAGGCGCGCTACAACCCGATGTCCTACCACAACGGCTCGGTGTGGCCGCACGACACCGCGTTGTGCGCGGCGGGCATCGCGCGCGGCGGCGACCGCGACGGCGCGCTGCGCTTGTTCCGCGCGATGTTCCAGACCGCGACCCACTTCGAGATGCGCCTACCCGAGCTGTTCTGCGGCTTCCCGCGGAAACATGGCAACACGCCGGTGTCCTATCCGGTCGCCTGCCTGCCGCAGGCCTGGGCGGCAGGCTCGGCGTTCATGCTGCTGCAGGCCTGCCTGGGCGTGGACGTGGACGGGCGCACGGGCGAGATCCGCGTGCAGCGGCCGCGCCTGCCGCTCGGCGTGGACCGGGTCGCGGTGCGCGGGCTCGAAGTCGGCAGGCGCTGCGTCGACCTCGTGTTCCAGCGCACCGGCGAACAGGTCGTCGCCTACACGGAAGGCGACGACGCGGGCGCCGTGCCGATCCGCAGCACGTAGCAGAGCCGGCCCCGGGTCGGTCCTACAGGTTGGCGACGCCGTGGGGGACGTGGCCGGCGGCGACGTGGTCGCGCGCCGAGGCGATGTTGTGCTCGGAGTCGTCGAAGAAGATGTCGGCGCCGAAGGCTTCCAGGAACGGGCCCTTGTCGCGGCCGCCGAGGAACAACGCCTCGTCGAGGCGCACGCCCCACTCCCGCAGCGTGCGGATCACGCGCTCGTGCGCGGGCGCCGAGCGCGCGGTGACCAGCGCGGTGCGGATCGGCGACGCGTCGCCGGCGGGAAACGCGGCCTGCAGGCGGTGCAGCGCATCGAGGAAGTTGCGGAACGGACCGCCCGACAGCGGCTCGCGGGCGAATTCGCGCTCGTGCCGCCCGAAGGCCTCCACGCCCTGCTCGCGCGACACGCGCTCGCTTTCGTCGCCGAAGATCACCGCGTCGCCGTCGAAGGCGATGCGCAACTGGTCGTGCCGGTGCGCGGGCGCCGGCGACGGCAGGATGGTCGCGGCGGCCACGCCGTGCTCGAGCGCGCGACGCACCGATTCCGGGTTGGCCGACAGGAACAGGTCGGTGCCGAACGGCTTCACGTACGGCCAGGTCGGCGCACCGGAAGTGAAGGTGGCGCGGCGGATGTCGAGGCCGTGGTGCTGGATCGAGTTGAAGATGCGCAGGCCCGTGTCGGAGGAATTGCGCGACAGCAGGATGACCTCCACCCGCGGCGCCGCCTCCGTGCCGGCACCCGCGGTGGCGCCCGCCGGGGCCAGCGCGTTCAGCGCCAGCAGCTTGCGCACCAGCGGGAACGCGATGCCGGGCGCGAGGACGTCGTCCTCGCGCTCGCGCTGGAACGCCTGGTACGCCGCGATGCCCTCGCGCTCGAACAGCGCGTGGCTGTCCTCGAGGTCGAACAGCGCCCGCGAGGAGATGGCGATGGTGAGGGGCCGGGGCAGCGGAACGGGTTCCATGCCGGAAGTATCGCGCAGGTGCGTCCCGCCGGTTGAGACGGGATCCGGCTCAGGCCACGAACTGCTCGGCGAGGATGCGTTCCTCGAGGTTGTGCTCCGGATCGAACAGCAGCGTGACCGTGCGGTCGGTGGCCTCGCGGATCGTCACCTCGACCACGTCCCGCACCTCGTGCGAGTCGGCAGTGGCGCTGACCGGCCGCTTGTAGGGATCGAGCACGCGGAACTTCACCTCCGTGTCGGCCTTGAGCAGCGCGCCGCGCCAGCGCCGCGGCCGGAACGCGGCGATCGGGGTGAGCGCGATCACGCGCGAGCCGAGCGGCAGGATCGGCCCGTGCGCCGAATAGTTGTACGCGGTGCTGCCGGCGGGCGTCGCCACCATCACGCCGTCGCAGATCAGCTCGTCCAGGCGCGGCTTGCCGTTGAGGTCGATGCCGATGTGCGCGGCCTGCCGCGTCTGGCGCAGCAGCGACACCTCGTTGTACGCGAGCGAGCCGGTGGTGCTGCCCGACTCGGTGAGCGCCAGCATCTCCAGCGGCCGCAGCACCGCCGGCTCCGCCGCGCGCAGGCGGCGCAGCAGGTCGACCGGACGGTAGTGGTTCATCAGGAAACCCACGCCGCCGTGCTTCATGCCGTAGACCGGCTTGCCCAGCGCGCCGAAGCGGTGCAGGACCTGCAGCATGAAGCCGTCGCCGCCCAGGGCGACGAGCACGTCGGCCTCCTCGGGGGCGGCCGTGCCGTGGGCGCGCTGCAAGACGTCCAGTGCGCCCTGGGCGCCGTCCGCCGGGCTGGCGAGGAAGGCGATGCGCGGAACTTCGGGCAGGCCGGCGGTCGGGGCGCTCATCGCCCCGACTCTAACCGAATCCCGGCGCGCCCGTCAGCCGCGCGAGGCGAGCTGCGACAGGCGCTGCACCGCCACCGAGGCCGTCGGGTAGTCCATCGACTTCTGCGCCGCCAGCTCGTTGAGCATCGCCATGGTGAAGCGCAGCGAGGCGTCGTCGCGGGCGAGCCAGCTCGCGACCTTCGCGGCCGCGTCCTTGCCCGGCATCGACAGCACCTGCCCGGTGAGGGTGCGCATCTGCGCGCCGAGCTCGTCGCGCAGCACGCCGCGCGCGACCGCATGCCAGCGGCCATCGACCTTGAGCGCGTCGATCTGCCCCTGCAGCCACGGCAGGTTCAGCGCTTCGGCCAGGCGGTAGTAGGCCTTGGCCACCTCCACCGGACGCAGCTTGCGTTCGCGCGCCAGCTCGATCAGGTCGGCGCAGGGCTCGAGGTACGGCAGGGCCGCCAGCTGGCCGCCGAGCTCGCCGCCGATGCCCTTGGCCTTCCACGCGGCGATGCTCGCCTCGTAGGCCGGACGCATCGCGTCGGGCAGGATGCTCTCGCCCGAGCGGATGTCGGCGAAGCCGCCGCGGTAGCGCTCGACCGCGCTGGTGATGTCCGGGATCGCGCCGGGGCGCGACAGCAGCCAGCGCGTGAACGAGCGCTGCAGGTTCCAGATCACCTGCAGGGCGTCGACCTGCGCCGATTCGTGCACCTTGCCGTCCAGCGCGTCGATGCCGGCCCAGAGCGCGCGCGCGTCCAGCGTCTCACGGGTGATCGTGAAGGCCTTGGCGACCTCGCCCACCGAGCGGCCGCTGTCCTCCTGCATGCGCAGCAGGAAGGTCGCGCCCATCCGGTTGATCGTCGAGTTGGTGACCGCCGTGGCGATGATCTCGCGCTTCAGGCGGTGCTGCTCCATCGCCTTGGCGTACTTCGCCTGCAGCGGCTCGGGGAAGTAGCGCACCAGTTCCTTCGACAGGTACGGATCCTCCGGCACGTCCGAATCCAGCAGCTGCTGGAACGCGACCAGCTTGGAATACGACAGCAGCACCGCCAGCTCCGGCCGGGTCAGGCCGATGCCGCGCGCCTTGCGGTCGGCGATCTCCGCGTCGCTCGGCAGGTACTCGATCTGCCGGTCGAGCAGGCCCTGCGACTCGAGCGTGCGGATGAAGTGTTGCTTGGACCCGAGGCGCGCCAGGCTCATCCGCTCCATCAGGCTCAGCGCCTGGTTCTGGCGGTAGTTGTCGTTGAGCACCAGCCCCGCGACCTCGTCGGTCATCGACGCGAGCAGCTTGTTGCGCTCGGGCAGCTTGAGCTTGCCCGCCTGCACCTGGCCGTTGAGCAGGATCTTGATGTTCACCTCGTGGTCGGAGGTGTCCACGCCGGCGGAGTTGTCGATGAAGTCGGTGTTGAGGAGGACGCCGTTGAGCGCGGCCTCGATGCGGCCGAGCTGGGTGAAGCCCAGGTTGCCGCCCTCGCCCACCACCTTGCAGCGCAGGTCGCCGCCGTTGACGCGCAGCGCGTTGTTGGCGCGGTCGCCGACGTCGGCATTGGTCTCCGACGAGCCCTTGACGTAGGTGCCGATGCCGCCGTTCCAGAGCAGGTCGACGGGCGCCTTCAGGATCGCGCTCATCAGCTCGGCCGGCGCCATCGCGTCCACCGTCGGGTCGATGCCGAGCGCGGCCTTCGCCTGCGCCGACAGCGGGATCGACTTGGCGCTGCGCGGGAACACGCCGCCGCCCTTGCCGATCAGCTTCGCGTCGTAGTCCGCCCACGACGAGCGCGGCAGCTTGAACAGGCGCTGCCGTTCCTTGAACGAACTCGCGGCATCGGGTTCGGGATCGATGAAGATGTGGCGGTGGTCGAACGCCGCCACGAGGCGGATGTGCTTCGACAGCAGCATGCCGTTGCCGAACACGTCGCCGGACATGTCGCCGATGCCGACGCAGGTGAAGTCCTCCGCCTGGCTGTTGCGGCCCATGGCGCGGAAGTGGCGCTTGACCGATTCCCACGCGCCGCGCGCGGTGATGCCCATGCCCTTGTGGTCGTAGCCGACCGAGCCGCCGGAGGCGAACGCGTCGTCGAGCCAGAAGCCGTGCGCCTGGGCGATGCCGTTGGCGATGTCGGAGAACGTGGCGGTGCCCTTGTCGGCCGCGACCACCAGGTAGGGATCGTCGCCGTCGTGGCGCACCACGTTCGCCGGCGGCACGACCTTGCCGTCCACCAGGTTGTCGGTGATGTCGAGCAGGCCGTTGATGAAGCGCTTGTAGCAGGCCACGCCCTCCGCGAACCACGCGTCGCGGTCCACCGCCGGATCGGGCAGCTGCTTGCAGAAGAAGCCGCCCTTCGAGCCGACCGGCACGATCACGGTGTTCTTCACCATCTGCGCCTTGACCAGGCCGAGCACTTCCGTGCGGAAGTCCTCGCGCCGGTCGGACCAGCGCAGGCCGCCGCGCGCGACCGGGCCGAAGCGCAGGTGCACGCCTTCCACGCGCGGCCCGCAGACCCAGATCTCGCGGTACGGGCGCGGCTTCGGCAGGTCCGGCACCTTCGCCGAGTCGAGCTTGAACGCGATGTAGTCGGCCGGGCCGCCGTCGGCGCGCGTGCCGGACCCGCTTTCATCCAGCGCGTACTCGATGTAGAAGCTCGTGCGCAGCGTCGCGTCGATGCAGCCGATGAAGCTGCGCAGGATGCGGTCCTGGTCCAGGCTGGCGACGCGGTCGAGCAGGCCCAGCAGGGCCGCGCGGGTCGCCTCGACCTGGCGCGCGCGCTCGCCGGCGCGCGCATCGATCACCGGCTGCAGCAGCGCGCGCGTCGCCTCGTCGCCGGCCAACGCGTGCAGCTGCGCCGCGAGGGCCTCCTGGCCGCGCTTGACCTCGGCCTTGCCCTCGCTGCCCGTCGCAGGGTGGAACCGCGCTTCGAACAGCTCGACCACGAGCCGCGCGAGCAGCGGGTATCGGTTGAACGTCTCCTCGACGTAGGCCTGCGAGAACGGCACGCCCACCTGCTGCAGGTACTTGCCGTAGGCGCGCAGCACCGCGACCTGGCGCCAGGACAGGTTGGCGCCGAGGATCAGCCGGTTGAAGCCGTCGTTCTCGGCCTGCCCGCGCCAGACCTGCCCGAACGCGTCCTCGAAGGAGGCGTCGAGGCTGTCCACGTCGAGGTCGGCGCGCGCCGCCTCGACCTCGAAGTCCTGGATCCAGGCGACCACGTCGCCGTCCTTGCCGGACACGTCGAGGCGGTACGGGTGCTCGGTGATCACCCGCAGCCCCATGTTCTCCATCATCGGCAGCGCGTCGGACAGCGGGATGTCGTGGCCGAGGCGATAGAACTTCAGGCGCAGGCCGCCGTCGCCCGCCTTGCGGTACAGGCTGATGCGCAGGTCCGCCGCGTCGCGCAGCGAGGCCAGGCACTTCACGTCCTCCGCGGCGACCCGCGCGCCCGCCTGCTCGATGTAGCCGGCCGGCAGCGCGCGGCCCCAGCGGTTGGCGAGCTTGAGGCCGCGCTCCTCGCCTTCGGCCGCGACCAGGCGCTCGCGCAGCTCGTCCTGGCGGTTGCGCACGATCTCCGCCAGCTGCGCCTCGAGCGCGCCGACGTCGATGCCCTCGGCGGCCTCGCCGGAACGCGGGCGCACGATCATGTGCAGCTGCGCGAGCGGCGACTCGCCGACCTGCACGGTGGTGTCGATGCCGTCGCCGCCGAGGCCGCGCTTGAGCATGTCCTCGATGCGGTGCCGGACCTCGGTGTTGAAGCGGTCGCGCGGGATGTAGGCCAGCGCCGACCAGAAGCGGCCGTAGCGGTCGCGGCGCAGGAACAGCTTGCTGCGCACGCGCTCCTGCAGGCCGAGGATGCCGGTCGCGGTGCGCAGCAGCTCCTGCTCGCTGGACTGGAACAGCTCGTCGCGCGGCAGCGACTCGATGATGTGGCGCAGCGCCTTGCCGCTGTGGCCGGTGGGCGCAAGGCCCGAGGCGCGCATCACGTGCTCGTGGCGCTCGCGCACCAGCGGGATCTCCCACGGGCGGCGGCTGTAGGCGCTGGAGGTGTAGAGGCCGAGGAAGCGCTGCTCGGCGACCGGGCGGCCGTCCTTGTCGAACTTCAGCACGCCGATGTAATCCATGTAGCCGGGGCGGTGCACCGTGGCGCGCGCGTTGGTCTTGGTCAGGATCAGCGCGTCCACGGAGCCGGACTGCGGCATGTAGTGCGCGGCGAGCGTCTTCAGGTCGCGCGCCTTGCCCTTCTCCTTGCCGCGCAGCAGGCCCAGGCCGGAATCCTCGACGGCGCACAGCAGTTCGCTGCCGCCCTTGCGGACCACGTCGTATTCGCGGTAGCCGAGGAAGGTGAAGTGGTTGTCGGCGGCCCAGCGCAGGAACGCCTGCGCCTCCTGGCGGCCGGCATCCGTCACCGGCATCCGCCGCGTGGCGAGGTCGTCGGCGACCTGCAGCATCTTCGCGCGCATCGCATCCCAGTCGGACACCGCCGCGCGCACGTCCTTCAGCACCGACTGGATCGACGCGGCGATCGCCGGCATCGCGGCCGCGGACTGGCGGTCGATCTCCAGGTGCATCAGCGATTCGCCGCGCGCCTTCCCGCCGGCGTCGGCACCGACCGCGACCAGGCGGCCGGAGCGGTCGCGCTCGGCCTTCACCACCGGGTGGCCGAGCACGTGCACGCCGATGCCCTGGTCGGCGAGCGCCATCGTCACCGAGTCGACGAGGAACGGCATGTCGTCGTTGACGACCTGCACGACGGTGTGCGGCGACTCCCAGCCCTGTTCGGCGAGGCTGGCGTTGAACACGCGGACCTCGGCCGCGCCCGGCTTGCGCCGCTGCGCCAGTTCGAGGAAATCCCAGGCGAGCTCGGCCCAGCCCGCGGGGCTGTGCTGCGCGAGCTCGTCGGCCGTCATGCGCCGGTAGAACGCACGCGCGAACGCCTCCGCCTGCGCCTGCGCGGCCTTGGGCGCGCGCTTGCGCAGCGCCGCCAGGATGGGCTCGATCGAGACGCCCCCCGGCAGGGTCGCGACGTCGGTGCGCTTGCGCGCGGCGGCGGGCTTCGGGGCGGCGGCAGGTTTCTTCTTCGGCGTGGTCATGGTGTCCTGGTTCCGGATGCGACAGGGGCCCGTGCACAAGCACGGGCCCCGTTGGGTTCAGAAACGATGGGAGCGGTTCGACAGCGTTGGTTTTTCGGGGACGCGCACGGCGTTTCGGCTCAGCGCAACCCGGTTTCGTTGCGGGCGATGACCAGGCGCTGGATCTCGCTGGTGCCCTCGTAGATCTCGGTGATCTTGGCGTCGCGGAAATAGCGCTCGATCGGCATTTCCTTCGAATAGCCCATGCCGGCGTGGATCTGCACGGCCTGGTGCGCGATCCACATCGCGGCTTCCGACGCGGTCAGCTTGGCGATCGCGGCTTCGGTGGTGAAGCGCTGGCCCTGGCCCTTCAGCCAGGCCGCGCGCAGCGTCAGCAGCAGCGACGCGTCGAGCTTGCACTTCATGTCCGCGATCTTGGCCTGGGTCATCTGGAACGCGCCGATCGGCTGGCCGAAGGCCTTGCGCTCCTTCACGTAGGCGAGCGTCGCCTCGTAGGCGGCGCGGGCGATGCCGATCGCCTGCGACGCGATGCCGATGCGGCCGGCGTCGAGCACGCCCATGGCGATCTTGAAGCCCTGGCCTTCCTCGCCCAGCACCTCGTCGGCCTGGACGACGTAGTCGGTGAACTCGATCTCGCAGGTGGCCGAGGCGCGGATGCCGAGCTTGGGCTCGGTCTTGCCGCGATGGAAGCCGGCCCGGTCGGTGTCGATGATGAAGGCGGTGATGCCGCGCGCGCCCTTGTCCGGCTCGGTCATCGCGAACAGCACGATGTACTTCGCGACCGGGCCCGAGGTGATCCAGCTCTTCTTGCCGTTGACCACGTACGTGCCGTCGGCCTGCTTCAGCGCTCGGCAACGCATGGCGGTGGCGTCGGAGCCGGACTGCGGCTCGGTCAGCGCGAACGCGCCGATGGCCGCGCCCTCGGCGATCGCGCGCACGTATTTCTGCTTCTGCGCCTCGGTGCCGTGGGTCAGGATGCCGTTGCAGAACAGCGAATTGTTCACCGACATGATCGTCGAGTGCGCGGCGTCGGCCGCGGCCACCTCGACCATCGCCAGCACGTAGGCCACCGGGTCCATGCCGGCGCCGCCGTACTCGGCAGGCACCTCGATGCCCATCAGGCCGTTCTCGCCGAGGAGGCGGATGTTCTCCAGCGGGAATTCGCCGGTGCGGTCGTGGTGCTCCGCGCTCGGAGCGATCTTCTCCTGCGCGATCCGGCGGGCCACGTCCTGGATCATCAGCTGTTCTTCGGTGAAACGCAGATCCACGGCCGCTCCCGCGCGAGTGAAAACGCAATTGTAGCCCCGGCGCCGGGCGCGGTCAGCCTCGCCCGGGCTTGACCCCGGCGGAACGGGGGCGGACACTGTCCATCTCTGTATCGCGATGGTGAGATTGATGGACCTCGAAGGCTGGTCGGACCGCCTCAAGGTGTTCGCCGACGCCACCCGCGTCCGCCTGCTCTCGCTCCTCGAGGGCGAGGAACTCACCGTCGCCGAGCTCTCGGCCATCACCCGCCTGGCGCAGCCGCGCGTGTCCACCCACCTGGCCAAGCTCAAGGAAGCCGGGCTGGTGCGCGACCGCCGCGCCGGCGTGTCCGCCTACTACCGCTTCGACGAGGCCGCGCTGGATCCCGCGCAGCGCGCGCTCTGGCACGCCATCGGCAACGGCAGCGACGACCCGCTGCTGCGCCAGGACGCCGAGCGCGTGCCCGGGGTGCTGGCGATGCGCGCCGCCGACCAGAACTGGGCCGATTCGGTCGCCGGCGACATGGAACGGCACTACTCGCCGGGCCGCACCTGGGAAGCGCTGGCGCGCTCCGCCCTGCCCCTGCTCGAGCCCGGCGACGTCCTCGACATCGCGTCGGGCGACGGCGTGCTCGCCGAGCTGCTCGCCCCGCACGCCGGCCGCTACGTCTGCATCGACGCCAGCCCGAAGGTCGTCGCCGCCGCTTCCGAACGCCTGCGCCGCTTCCCGAACGTGGAAGTCCGCGAGGGCGACATGCACGCACTTCCCTGCGGGGACGCGAGCTTCGACCTGGTCGTGCTGATGCATGCGCTCACCTACGCCGCGCGCCCCGCGCAGGCCGTGGCGGAAGCCGCGCGCGTGTTGCGCCCGGGCGGCCGGCTGCTGCTGTCCAGCCTCGCCCGCCATGCGCACCGTGCCGCGGTCGAAGCCTACGGCCACGTCAACCTCGGCTTCGGGGTGAAGGAACTGCGCCGCTTCATCGACAAGGCCGGGCTCGAGCTCGTCTCCAGCGAAACCGTGACGCGGGAACGCCGTCCGCCGCACTTCGAGGTCGTCTCGCTGATCGGCCGCAAGCCCTGAACCCGCCCGCATGAACACGCTCCCCTGGCTGCACCCGCAGCGCGTCGCCCGCCTCGAATCGGAACTGTCCCGGCGCATCCTCGTGCTCGACGGCGCGATGGGCACGATGATCCAGCGCCACGCGCTGGAGGAAGCCGACTATCGCGGCGAACGCTTCGCGCAGGGCTACGACGCGCTGTTCGCGGCGGGCGGCCACGCGCACGGCCCGGGCTGCGGGTGCGAGGGCCACGACCAGCGCGGCAACAACGACCTGCTCACGCTGACCCGGCCCGACATCATCCGCGGCATCCACGCGGCCTACCTCGACTCGGGCGCGGACCTCGTCGAGACCAACACCTTCAACTCCACCTCGGTCTCCCTGGCCGACTACCGGTTGCAGCACCTGGTGCGCGAGCTCAACCGCGAAGGCGCGGCCCTGGCACGCGCGGCCTGCGACGAGGCCGAAGCGCGCACTCCCTCGAAGCCGCGCTTCGTGGTCGGCGTGCTCGGCCCCACCAGCCGCACCGCCTCGCTCAGCCCCGACGTGAACCGCCCCGGTTTCCGCGCGATCACCTTCGACCAGCTCGCCGACGCATACAGGGAAGCGGCGACGGGACTCATCGAGAGCGGCGCGGACCTCCTCATGGTCGAGACCGTGTTCGACACCCTGAACGCCAAGGCCGCGCTGTTCGCGATCGACGATGCGTTCGCGGCCGCGGGCGGGCGCCTGCCGGTGATGGTGTCGGGCACGATCACCGACGCCTCCGGCCGCACCCTCTCCGGCCAGACCGCCGAGGCGTTCTGGTACTCGGTGCGCCATGCGCGCCCGCTGTCCATCGGCCTGAACTGCGCGCTGGGGGCCAAGGAGCTGCGCCAGCACATCGACGTCCTTTCGCGGGTCGCCGACGCGCGGGTCAGCTGCCATCCGAACGCCGGCCTTCCGAACGCGTTCGGCGGCTACGACGAGACGCCGGAGGACATGGCGGCCGTGCTCGGCGAATTCGCGCGGGCCGGGCTGCTCAACATCGTCGGCGGCTGCTGCGGCACCACGCCGGAGCACATCGCCGCGATCGGCGCCGCCGTCGCCGGCGTGCCGCCGCGCGCCCTCCCGGCACGGGCGACTGCGGCATGAGCGCGCGCCTGGCACCCGACACCCGCCTCAGCGGCCTCGAACCGCTGGTCGTCACCCCGGAGTCCAACTTCGTCAACGTCGGCGAACGCACCAACGTCACCGGCTCGGCGAAGTTCAAGAAGCTGATCCTCGAGGACCGCTACGACGAGGCCGTCGCGGTCGCGCGCCAGCAGGTCGAGAACGGCGCCCAGGTGCTCGACGTCAACATGGACGAGGGCATGCTCGATTCGGCCGCGGCGATGGTGCGCTTCCTGCACCTGATCGCGGCCGAGCCGGACATCGCGCGCGTGCCGGTGATGGTGGACTCCTCGAAGTTCGCGGTCATCGAGGCCGGCCTCAAGTGCCTGCAGGGCAAGGGCATCGTCAACTCGATCTCGATGAAGGAGGGCGAGGCCGAGTTCCTGCGCCAGGCGCGCCTGGTCCAGCGCTACGGGGCCGCGGTCGTGGTGATGGCCTTCGACGAGCAGGGCCAGGCCGACACCGCCGAGCGCAAGGTGGCGATCTGCGCCCGCGCCTACGAACTGCTGACGCGCGAGGCCGGGTTCGATCCCGAGGACATCATCTTCGACCCGAACGTGTTCGCGATCGCCACCGGCATCGAGGAGCACGATGGCTACGCGGTCGCCTTCATCGAGGCCGCGCGCGAACTCAAGCGCCGGTTCCCGCTGTGCCACGTGTCCGGCGGCGTCTCCAACGTCTCGTTCTCGTTCCGCGGCAACGAGCCCGTGCGGCAGGCGATCCACGTGGTGTTCCTGTACCACGCGATCGCGGCCGGCATGGACATGGGCATCGTCAATGCCGGCGCCCTGCCCCTCTACGACGACCTGGACCCGGAGCTGCGCGAGCGCGTCGAGGACGTGGTGCTGAACCGCCGCCGCGACGCGACCGAGCGCCTGCTCGAGATCGCGGAGCGCTACAAGGGCAAGCGCGGCAAGGAGGACGCAGACGACGGGCGCGACGCCTGGCGCGCCGGCTCCGTCGGCGAGCGGCTGACCCATTCGCTCGTGCACGGCATCGACGCGTTCATCGAGGCCGACACCGAGGAGGCGCGGCTGCAGGCCGCGCGCCCGCTCGACGTGATCGAAGGCCCGCTGATGGACGGCATGAACGTCGTCGGCGACCTGTTCGGCGCCGGCAAGATGTTCCTGCCGCAGGTGGTGAAGTCCGCGCGGGTCATGAAGAAGGCCGTCGCGCACCTGCTGCCCTTCATCGAGGCCGAGAAGGCGCGCACCGGCGACACCGGCAGGTCCAACGGCAAGATCGTCATGGCCACGGTCAAGGGTGACGTGCACGACATCGGCAAGAACATCGTCGGCGTGGTCCTGGCCTGCAACAACTTCGAGGTCGTCGACCTCGGGGTGATGGTGTCCGCGCAGAAGATCCTCGACACGGCGAAGGCCGAGAACGCCGACATGATCGGCGTGTCCGGCCTGATCACGCCCTCGCTGGAGGAGATGGCGCACGTGGCGCGGGAGATGCAGCGCCAGGGCTTCGCGATCCCGCTGCTGATCGGCGGCGCCACGACCTCGCGCGCGCACACCGCGCTCAAGATCGACCCGCACTACGAGGCGGCGACGATCTGGGTCAAGGACGCGTCGCGCGCGGTCAACGTCGCCCAGTCGCTGGTATCGCCGGAGCTGCGCGCGCCCTTCGTCGCCGCCAACGAAGCCGACTACGCCGAGATACGCCAGCGCCATCGCAACCGCGACGGCGGCAAGCGCCTGGTGTCGCTGGAACACGCGCGCAGGCAGCGTTTCGACGGCGGCTGGGGCGATTACGTGCCGCCCGAACCGCTGAAGCCCGGACTCACGGTGTTCGAGGACTACCCCCTCGGCGAACTGGTCGGCCTGATCGACTGGGGCCCGTTCTTCAACGCCTGGGAACTGGCGGGCAAGTACCCCGACATCCTCGACGACGCGGTCGTCGGCGTGCAGGCGCGCGAACTGTTCGCCGACGCGCAGGCGATGCTGCGCAGGATCGTGGAGGAAAAGTGGCTCACCGCGCGCGCCGTGGTCGGCCTGTGGCCGGCGAACAGCGTCGGCGACGACGTGGTGGTCTTCGACGGGACGCATCCGGACGGCACCCCCGTGCATTTCCTGCGGCAGCAGGCCGACAAGCCGCCGGAGCGCCCCGACTTCTGCCTCGCGGACTTCATCGCGCCCGGGGACAGCGGGCGCCGGGACTGGATCGGCGGGTTCGCGGTCACCGCCGGCCTCGGCATCGAGCCGCACGTCGCGCGCTTCCAGGCCGACCATGACGACTACAACGCGATCCTGCTCAAGGCGCTCGCCGACCGCCTCGCGGAGACGCTCGCCGAGCGCATCCACCAGCGGGTGCGCACGGAGCTGTGGGGCTACGCGCCGGACGAAGCGCTGGAGGCCGACGCCCTCATCGCGGAGCGCTATCGCGGGATCCGGCCCGCGCCGGGCTATCCCGCCTGCCCCGACCACACCGGCAAGGAAACGCTGTTCCGACTGCTGGACGCCACCGTGAACGCGGGCATCACGCTGACCGACCACATGGCGATGTACCCCGCCGCGTCGGTGTCCGGCTGGTACTTCAGCCACCCCGGCAGCCAGTACTTCGTGGTCGGCCGGGTGTCGAAGGAGCAGGTCGCCGACTACGCGCGCCGCCGCGGCGTGCCGCTGCGGCAGGCCGAGCGCTGGCTCGCCGCGAACCTCGACTACGACCCCGAGTAGCTACCAGACCAGGTCGTCGGGAACCTGGTACTTCGGGTCGGCGTAGGGGTCGTCGGCGGCGGGCGCATCGGGATCCACGCGCAGCGCGACCGACGGCGGGAACGTCTCCGCCGCCACCGCCAGCGTGGCCGCGTCCACCAGCAGGTAGCGGCCGTCGAGCTGGACCACGCCGAGCTCGCCGGCGTTGAGCGCGCGCAGCTGCGCTTCGTTGACGTGGATGCGCTTGATCTTGCCGCCGTACTCGAAATGGCGCGCGATCTCGGCGGCCGGATCGTTCAGCGCCTTGCCCTGCAGCAGCTGCCCGAGGCGCGCGCGGGCCTCGCGGCGCTCGCGCGCCGCCTCCTGCTTCGCGCGCTCGGCCGCGATGCGTTCGTCCTTCTCCTTCTGGGCGCGGATCGCGTAGGCCTTGGCGAGGTCGATCTCGCCCTGGCCGCGCGGCTTGCCCGGCGCCGCGTGCGGCTTGCGGGCGGCGTGGCCGGGGGCCTTGCCGTGCGCAGGCTTGCCGTGCGCAGGCTTGCCGTGCGCAGGCTTGCCGTGCGCAGGCTTGCGATCGGGTTTGCGTTCGGGCTTCGGCTGCGGCTTGAACCCCAGGCCGAGCAGCTGGTC
>JBDZUW010000007.1:31461-44881 GCA_040255375.1 Luteimonas sp.
CGGGTTTGCGTTCGGGCTTCGGCTGCGGCTTGAACCCCAGGCCGAGCAGCTGGTCGCGGAGGGAATCGCTCATTGCGGGGACTTCGGGTTCAGTAATGCGGCGGCGGCGGTTCGCTCGCGGGATCGGCCATCAGCTCGCCGCGCGCCAGCTTGAGGTCTTCCAGCGCCTGCCGCAGCAGCTCGGCAAGGCGCACGGCCTCGAGCCGCGTCTCGGCGAGCGCATCGCTGATCTCGCCCATCGCATGCTCCTGGAACGCAAGCCGCGTTTCCAGCTCGACCAGGCGCTGCTCCAGCGCATCGCCCCCGATCATCCGCGCGCCACCGAGCGCCCGCGGCCGATGCCGTAATAGGCCAGGCCAGCCGCTTCGACTTCATCGGGCTCGTAGAGGTTGCGGCCGTCGAACACCACGCCGTCGCCGAGGGCGGCCTTCAGCGCGGCGAAGTCCGGGCTGCGGAACTGCTTCCACTCGGTGACGACGATCAGCGCATCGGCGCCTTCGAGCGCTTCGGCGGCGGAGTCGCACAGCACCAGGTCGTCGCGCTCGCCGAAGATGCGCGCGGCTTCCGCCCGCGCCTCCGGGTCGTACGCGCGCACGGTCGCGCCGCCTTCCCACAGCTGCGCGAGCAGGCGGCGGCTGGAGGCTTCGCGCATGTCGTCGGTGTCCGGCTTGAACGCCAGCCCCCACACCGCGAACGTCCTGCCGCGCACGCCCTCGTCCTCGCCGGCGTCGTAGTGGCGCTGCACCAGTTCGAACAGGTGCCCCTTCTGCGCCTCGTTCACCGCCTCCACCGCATCGAGCAGCCGCGGCTGCATCCCGTGCTGCCGCGCGGTCATGGCCAGCGCCTGCACGTCCTTGGGGAAGCAGGAGCCGCCGTAGCCGGCGCCGGGATAGATGAAGTGCCAGCCGATGCGCGGGTCCGAGCCGATGCCCTTGCGCACCTGCTCGACGTCGGCGCCGACCTGCTCGGCGATGTTGGCGATCTCGTTCATGAAGCTGATCTTCGTCGCCAGCATCGCGTTCGCCGCGTACTTGGTCAGCTCGGCCGAGCGCACGTCCATCGCCACGATGCGGTCGTGGCTGCGGTTGAAGGGCGCGTACAGGCGGCGCAGCTTCTCCACCGCCTGCGGGTTGTCGGCGCCGACGACGATGCGGTCCGGGCGCATGCAGTCGTCGACGGCCGCGCCCTCCTTCAGGAATTCCGGGTTCGACACCACGTCGAAGGCGATGTCGGCGCCGCGCTCCGCCAGCGTCGTCGCGATCGTCGTGCGCACCTTGTCGGCCGTGCCCACCGGCACCGTCGACTTGTCCACCACCACGACCGGGCGCGCCATGTGCTCGCCGATCGTGCGCGCCACCGCCAGCACGTACTGCAGGTCGGCGCTGCCGTCCTCGTCCGGCGGCGTGCCGACGGCGATGAACAGCAGGTCGCCGTGCGCGACCGCCGCCGCCGCGTCGGTGGTGAAGCGCAGGCGGCCCGCGGCATGGTTGGCCTGCACCATCGGCGACAGGCCCGGCTCGTAGATCGGCACGACGCCGCGCTCCAGCCCTTCGACCTTGGCCGCGTCCACGTCCACGCACACCACCTCGTGGCCGACCTCGGCCAGGCAGGTGCCGGTGACGAGGCCGACGTATCCGGTGCCGAAGATCGCGACGCGCATTACTTGCCCTGCGCGCCGATACCGAGCAGCTCGACCTCGAACACCAGCGTCGCGTTCGGCGGGATCGGGCCGCCCGGCGTGCCGGTCTCGCCGTAGCCGAGCTTCGACGGGATCCAGAGGCGGTACTTGCTGCCCACCGGCATCAGCGCGATGCCTTCCTGCCAGCCCGGCACCACCTGCGACAGCGGAATCGTCGCGGGGCCGCCATGCTGCGCGGACGCGTCGAACTCGGTGCCGTCGAGGAGCGTGCCGCGGTAGTTCACGCGCACCGTGTCGGTCGCCTTGGGCTTCGGACCCGTGCCGGGCGACAGCACCTGGTACTGCAGGCCGGACGCCGTGGTCTGCACGCCCGGCTTCTTCGCGTTCGCGGCCAGGAACTTCTCGCCTTCCGCGGCGTTGTTCTGCGCGGCCTCGACCATCTTGCGCATCTGCGCCTGCTGCACCTGCTGCTGGAACTTCTCGCCGATGGCCTGCGCCTGCTCGTTGGTGAGCAGCGTCTTCTCGCCCGCGAGCGAGGTCTTCAGCGCCTTCACCACGACGTCGATGTCGAGCTGGTCCTTCATCGGTTCGAACTGGCGCGCCAGCGCCATGCCGACCATGTAGCTGTTGCGGTCCTTCTCGGTCGGAAGGCCCGGCACGGCGTCCTTGTCCGGCTTCGCGGCATCGGCGCCCGCCGCGGGCTTGGCGGCGCCGCCCTCCCCGGGCTTGCAGCCGGCGACGGCGAGGACCAGGGCGGCCGCCAGCGCGGTGGCGGCGATACGGGGAAACGTCTGCATGCTGTGGCTCCGTTGTGCGCGCGCCGGGCGCGCGCATCGATCATGGCGGATGGGATGTGTGCGGGCGTTCACTGCGGGATCGCGAGCAACTCGACGTCGAACACCAGCGTCGCATTGGGCCCGATGGGGCCGCCCGGAGTTCCCTGCGCGCCGTAACCGAGCGAGCCGGGGATCCACAGCCGGTACTTGCTGCCGACCGGCATCAGCCCGAGCCCCTCGCGCCAGCCGGGGATCACGCGGTCCAGGCCGAACTCCGCCGGCGCCCCGTTCCCGTAGGAGCTGTCGAACTCGGTGCCGTCGAGCAGCGTGCCGCGATAGTTCACGCGCACGCGGTCGGTCGGGCCCGGGCGCTGCCCGCTGCCCTGGCGCAGCACCATGTACTGCAGGCCCGAGGACGTGGTGAACACGCCCTTCTCGAGCTTGTTCTTCGCCAGGAACGCTTCGCCCTCGGCGGCGTTCTTCCTGCCGAGTTCGGCGGCGCGCGCCTGCATGCCGGCGCTGATGCGCTCGGAGAACGCGGTGCGCACCGCGCTGGCCTCGGCCTCGCCGAGCAGCGGCGTGCTTCCGGACAGCGACGCGCGCAGGCCCTGCATCATCACCGCGAGGTCGATCTCGCCGGCGATCGGCGCCAACCGGCGGCCGACGTCGGCGCCGACGAGGTACGAGGCCTGGTCCTTCGCCAGCGCGGGCGTGGGCGTCCCCGCCGGCGCCTGGCCGTTGCGGGCGGCGGCGCGGGCCATGAGCGCCTGCGCCACGCCCTGCGCCTGCTCCTGCGGGATCAGCGGCTTGCCGCCGTCCATCGCATTGCGGATCGCGCGCTGCAGGGCCGCCAGGTCGAGGTCGGGGCCCACCGGCGCGATCGACTTGCCGACGTCCATGCCGACCATGTAGCTGGCCTTGTCGCGGTCGGTCTCCAGGCGCGTGCGTTCCTGCGCCGACGCAGTGCGGACGGGGCTGCCGAGGACGGCGGCGACGAGGGCAAGCGCGACGGCGGCGCGCGCGAACAAGGTCATGCGGGGCTCCTGTGGTCGCCGGCGCGGCGCGCCGGGCGGATCGGTCGTCCATTGTCGCGGGACGGGGGCCGGCGGGGCAACGCCGGGACCCCTGCCATCAGTTGGGGGCCGGGGACTTGACCGGGCGTGTTTCGGTGTTATAGTTGCATACAACACCAGTTACCCCAGCGCAGGACCACCCCCATGAACCGCAAGCTCCAGCACACGATGACCGCGCTCTCGGCGACCGCCGCGGTGCTCGGCCTGATGCTGCTCGCGGGCGCGCCGCCGCGGCCGGTCGAGCCGGACTTCGCCGCCATCGTCGCTTCCGCCACCCAGGAGGCGGACGCCGCCGGCATGGCCGATGCGACCGAGACCGAGGCCGACGCGGGCGCCGATGCCGGCGCGGTGCGCGCCAGCCACGCCCGCCGCGCCCGCACCGCCATCGCCCTTCCCTACTTTTCCATCGCGCAGGGACTGCGCCGCGCAACCGGGAGCTGAGCGATGAGCCCGATCCAGTGGAACGACGGCGCCCCGATCTACCGCCAGCTCAAGGAGCGGGTGATCGCGATGATGCTCGAGGGCGAACTCAAGCCCGGCGACGCATTGCCCTCCGTGCGGCAGGTCGCCGCGGAATACCAGCTCAACCCGATCACCGTATCGCGCGCCTACCAGGAACTGGCGGACGAGGCGCTCGTCGAGAAACGCAGGGGACTTGGCATGTACGTGACCGAAGAAGCATCGAAGAAGCTGCTCGCCAGCGAGCGCCAGCGGTTCCTCACCGAGGAATGGCCGCTGGTGCTCGAACGCATCCAGCGCCTGGGCCTGATGGCCGAGGACCTGCTCAAGTCCGGAGGCCAGCGATGAACGCGACCGACACCCGCAACGTCGTCACCGCGCGCGGCCTGCGCAAGGCCTACAAGAACAAGGTCGCGCTCGACAGCGCCGACTTCTCGATCCCCGCCGGGCGCATCGTCGGCCTGATCGGCCCCAACGGCGCCGGCAAGACCACCGCGCTGAAGGCGATCCTGGGCCTGGTCCCGTTCGAGGGTTCGCTCGACGTGCTGGGCCGCGACCCGCGCACGCAGCGCGACGAGCTGATGAACGAGGTCTGCTTCATCGCCGACGTCGCGGTGCTGCCGCGCTGGATCCGGGTCTCGGAGGCGATCGACTTCGTCGCCGGCGTGCACCCCCGCTTCGACCGCGCGCGCTGCGAGCGCTTCCTGGCCAACACCCAGCTGAAGCCGAACCTGCGCGTGCGCGAGCTCTCCAAGGGCATGATCGTGCAGCTGCACCTGGCCCTGGTGATGGCCATCGACGCGAAGCTGCTGGTGCTGGACGAGCCCACGCTCGGCCTCGACATCCTCTATCGCAAGCAGTTCTACCAGCGCCTGCTGGAGGACTACTTCGACGAGGAGAAGACCATCCTCATCACCACCCACCAGGTGGAGGAAGTCGAGCACATCCTCACCGACGTGATGTTCATCCGCGACGGCCGCATGGTGCTGTCGGCGCCGATGGAGACGCTCGGCGAGCGCTACACCGAAGTGCTGGTCGACGCCGACCGGGTGCAGGCCGCGCGCGAGCTCAAGCCGATCGACGAGCGCGCCCTGCCCTTCGGCAAGACCGTGATGCTGTTCGACGCCGTACCGCGAGACCGCCTCGCCCCGCTCGGCGAGACCCGCACGCCGGGCCTGGCCGACCTGTTCGTCGCCACGATGAAGGGAACCTACGCATGAACGCCCCTACCCATCCCACCCACAAGTTCCGGCTCCTGCTCCGCCGCGAGTTCTGGGAGCACAAGGGCGGCTTCCTCTGGGCGCCCCTGGTCGCCGGCGGCATCTTCCTGCTGCTGTCGCTGATGGGCTTCGGCGTCGGCGAGATGGCCGCGCGCCGCGCCAGCGGCAACTTCCAGATCGACGGCCAGAACATCCAGGTCAACGGCCTCGACCTGGGCGCGCTGACCTCGAACATGGACGCCGCCGACCTGCAGAAGCTCGGCCAGGGCATCGACGCGAGCCTGTTCATGGCCTCGAGCTGGCCCCTGATCGTCCTCGCGTTCGTGGCGTTCTTCTACTGCCTCGGCACGCTGTACGACGACCGCAAGGACCGCAGCGTGCTGTTCTGGAAGTCGCTGCCCCTGTCGGACAGCGAGACGGTGCTGTCGAAGGTGGCGAGCGCCCTGCTGGTCGCCCCGGCGATCGCGGTGGTCGCGGCCCTGGCCACGATGATCGGCTTCCTCGCCGTCGTGAGCATCGCGGTGCTGATGCACGGCGGCAACCCGATCACCCTGGTCTGGGGCCCGGCGAGCCCGCTGTCGGTCGCCGCGCACCTGGTCGCCATGGTCCCCGTGTACGCGGCCTGGGCGTTGCCCACCGCCGGCTGGCTGCTGCTGTGCTCGGCCTGGGCGAAGAGCAAGCCGTTCCTGTGGGCGATCATGATCCCGGTGTTCGCGGGCATCTTCGTCACCTGGTTCGACCTGATGCAGTTCTTCGACCTGCAGCCCGGCTGGTTCTGGAAGAACATCGTGGGCCGCGCGCTCGGCAGCCTGATCCCCGGCAGCTGGATGTTCCACGAGCCTGCCACCGGCGCCATGGTGCATGGCCCCGAAAGCTTCAGCCGCCTCACCTCGATCGGCAGCGCTTACCACGTGTTCGCCACGCCGCAGCTCTGGATCGGCGCCGCCGCGGGCGTGGCGATGATCTTCGCCGCGATCCGCCTGCGCCGCTGGCGCGACGACAACTGACCCGGGAGACTCGCCATGACGCACCTCCGCATCGCATCCCTGGCCCTGGCGCTCGCCGCGCTGCCCCTCGCCGGCTGCGCGCAGAAGCCCGAACCCGCCGCAGGATCCCTCGCCGACGCCACGGCGAAGGCGGCCGCCGAAGCCACGCACGCCACGTCCATGATCGGCAGGCAGGTCGAACGCGAGATCGCCAAGGCGCGCGCCGAACTGCGCACCAGGGACATCAGCATCGGCCACGGCAACGGTGGCGGCGTCGACTTCAACGGCCGGCATTCCGGCGCCAGCGACAAGGACCTCCCGGAGGCCGCGATCACGCCGCGCGGCGACCTGGTCGTCGCAGGAAGGACGGTGCCGGTCACCGCCGCGCAGCGCACGATGCTGCTGGCCTACCGCGAGCAGCTGGTCGGCGTGGCCGAAGCCGGCATGGCCATCGGCGCGAAGGGCGCCGACCTCGCGGGCACCGCGGTGACCGAGGCGCTCGGCTCGATCTTCGGCGGCGGCGACAAGCGTCGGATGGAGGACCGCATCGAGGCGCAGGCGCAGACGCTCAAGGACGAGGCGAAACTGATCTGCACGCGCCTGCCCGCCCTGCTCGATGCGCAGCGGAAGCTGGCCGCCGCGGTGCCGGAGTTCCGGCCCTACGCGGACATGACCCAGGAAGACGTCGACGACTGCGCCAGCGACATCGATCGCGACGGCGTCTGGTCGACGAAGTAACGACGCCCCCCTCACACGATCGAGGAAACACCATGAGCCTCAGGCATAGCGTCCTCCTGCTCCTTGCCCTCTCGCCGCTGGCCGCGCACGCCGGCACCGTGCGCTCCGAAGTCGCCCGCGACCTCGCGGACGCGCGCGCGGAAGTGCGCGCCGACCTGGCCGAAGAGCGCGCGAAGCTCGAGAACGAAAACCTGTCGCTGCGCGACGGCCTGCGCTTCGGCAAGGAAAGCCGCGAGGACGCGGCGAAGCGCAAGGCGCTCCCGGAAGGCGAGATCACCGCGCGCGGCGACCTGCTCGTCGACGGCAGGCCCGTCGCGATCGACGAAGCGCAGCGCCGCCAGCTGCTCGCCTACCGCGGCCAGGTCATCGAGCTGGCGAAGATCGGCATCGACGCCGGCGAGCGTGCGGCGATGCTGGCGATCGACGCCACCGACGTCGGCCTGTTCCGCATGTTCGTGGGCGCCATGACCGGCAGCCTCGAGCGCAAGGTGAAGTCCGCGGTGGTCCGCGAGATCCAGCCTGCCGTGCTGCGGATCTGCCGCGGCCTGCCCGCGCTGCGCGATTCGCAGCAGGCGCTCTCGCGGAACGTACCCGAGTTCCGGCCCTACGCGACCATCGAGGAAGACGACGTCGCCGACTGCGAGCGCGACGTGCGCCGCGAGCTGGCGATGCGCTGAGTCACTCCCGGCCCTGGATCCCGCCCTTCGCGAGCGCAGCGGGATCCAGCAGCCTGCGCAGCTCCCCCGCCGGCAACCCGCTGTCCTCGAGCGCGACGTCGAACACCGGGCGTCCCTCCCGGTAGGCGCGCTTGGCGATGGCGGCGGCCTTCTCGTAGCCGATGATCGGGTTCAGGGCCGTCACCAGGATCGGATTGCGCGACAGCGCGCCGCGCACGTTGTCCTCGCGCACCTTCAGCCCGGCGATGGCCGAGTCCGCGAGCAGCCGCATCACGTTCGCGAGCAGGCCCGCCGATTCCAGCAGCTCGCTCGCGACCAGCGGCAGCATGACATTGAGCTGGAAGTTGCCCGACGCACCGGCCACGGTCACCGTCGCATGGCTGCCCATCACCCGCGCGCAGGCCATGCAGGTCGCCTCCGGGATGACCGGGTTCACCTTGCCCGGCATGATCGACGAGCCCGGCTGCAGCGCCGGCAGCTCGATTTCCCCGAGGCCCGCCAGCGGCCCGGAGTTCATCCAGCGCAGGTCGTTGGCGATCTTCATCAGCGCCACGGCCAGCGCGTTCAACTGGCCCGAGAGCTCGACCGAATCGTCCTGCGACGCGATCCCCTCGAACTTGTCGGCCGCCGGCTCGAATTTCGTGCCCGCGAGCGAAGACAACGCCTTCGCCATCGCCGCGCCGAAGCGTGGGTCGGCGTTGATGCCGGTGCCGATCGCGGTGCCGCCGATGGGCAGGCGGCGCATGCGCTTCGACGCGTCCGCGATGCGCGCTTCCGCCGAGGCCAGCTGCGCGGCCCACGCACCGAATTCCTGGCCGAAGGTCAGCGGCATCGCGTCCATCAGGTGGGTGCGGCCGGTCTTGGTCCTGCCGCGCAACGCGCGCGCCTTGCGCTCGATGGTCCGGCGCAGGTGCTTCAGCGCCGGCAGCAGGTCCTCGTGCACGGCGAGCTGCGCGGACACGCGGATCGCCGTGGGCACGACGTCGTTCGAACTCTGGCCCAGGTTGACGTCGTCGTTGGGGTGCACCGGCCGCCCCGACGCGCGCGCCGCGAGCGTGGCGACCACCTCGTTGGCGTTCATGTTGCTCGAGGTGCCCGAGCCGGTCTGGTAGATGTCGATCGGGAAATGCGCGTCGTGGTCGCCGGCGGCGACCTCCAGCGCGGCCTTGCGGATGGCGGCGGCCCGGTTGCGCGGCAGCAGCCCCAGCCCGGCGTTGACCTCCGCGGCCGCGGCCTTGACCAGCCCCAGCGCACGGATGAAGCCGCGCGGCATCGGCCGCCCCGACACGGGGAAGTTGCCGACCGCGCGCTGCGTCTGCGCGCCCCACAGCGCGTCCGCGGGCACCTCCAGCTCGCCCATGCTGTCGTGCTCGATGCGGTGGTGCCCGCTGGGGAGCCTGCTGCCCGTGCGCCTGGCCATTCGCCCGCCTCCATGTTGCCTGCGGCGAGGATAGCGCCGCCGGCGCCTGCAAACCGCAGCGTCTAGAATGGCGGCCTCCCGCCCTGCCCGGTCGCCCCATGCCAGACGCCCAGCTGCTCGCCCTGTCCCCGCTCGACGGCCGCTACGCCGCCAAGGTCGACGCGCTGCGCCCGGTGTTTTCCGAGTACGGGCTGATCCATGCCCGGGTCCGGGTCGAGGTGGAGTGGCTGCTCGCGCTGGCCGGCGAGCCCGGCATCGTCGAGCTGCCGGCGTTCGCGCCGGCGGACGCTGACCGGCTCCGCGCGCTCGCCGCCGGCTTCTCGGTCGCCGACGCCGCGCGGGTGAAGGAGATCGAGCGCACCACGAACCACGACGTCAAGGCGGTCGAGTACTTCATCAAGGAACGCCTGCAGGGCGATGCGGCGCTCGGCCCGGCGCTGGAGTTCGTGCACTTCGCCTGCACCAGCGAGGACATCAACAACCTGTCGTACGCGCTGATGCTCGCCGAAGGGCGGGACCGGGTGCTGCTGCCGAAGCTCGACGAGCTGGTCGCGAAGCTGCGCGCGATGGCGCACGAGCACGCCGCGCTGCCCATGCTTTCGCGCACGCATGGCCAGACCGCCTCGCCCACCACCGTCGGCAAGGAGCTGGCGAACGTGGTCGCGCGCCTGGAGCGCCAGCGCACGGTGCTGGCCGCCCTGCCGATGCCGGGCAAGATCAACGGCGCCGTCGGCAACTACAACGCCCACGTGGCCGCCTATCCCGACGTCGACTGGCCCGAGTTCTCGCGGCGCTTCGTCGAGTCGCTGGGCCTGTCGTGGCAACCCTACACGACGCAGATCGAGCCGCACGACGGCATCGCCGAGCTGTGCGACGCGATGAAGCGCGTGGACACGATCTGCGTGGACCTGTGCCGCGACGCCTGGGGCTACATCTCGCTGGGCTACTTCAGGCAGGCGGTGAAGGCCGGCGAAGTCGGCTCCTCGACCATGCCGCACAAGGTCAATCCGATCGATTTCGAGAACGCCGAGGGCAACTTCGGCATCGCCAACGCCCTCTTCGAGCATTTCGCCGCCAAGCTGCCGGTCAGCCGCTGGCAGCGCGACCTCACCGACTCCACCGTGCTGCGCGCGCTGGGCACGGCCTTCGGCCACGCGCTG
The DNA here is from genome assembly GCA_040255375.1 of Luteimonas sp. GTDB lineage: Bacteria > Pseudomonadota > Gammaproteobacteria > Xanthomonadales > Xanthomonadaceae > Cognatiluteimonas. Next base: position 41,610 of record JBDZUW010000007.1, read on the forward strand.
GTCGGCTTCGACGCGCTGCTGCGCGGCCTGGGCAAGCTCTCGGTCAACCCGGAGCGACTGGCCGCCGACCTCGACGCCGCATGGGAAGTGCTCGCCGAGGCGGTGCAGACGGTGATGCGCCGCCACGGCCTGCCCAACCCGTACGAGCAGCTCAAGGCGCTGACCCGCGGCCAGGGCATCGACGCCACGTCGATGCGCGCCTTCATCGCCGGGCTCGCGCTTCCCGACGACGCGAAGCAGCGCCTGCTCGCGATGACGCCCGCCACCTATACCGGCCTCGCCGCGCGCCTGGCCCGGGAGTCCTGAGCGCCATGGCCGCGCGCAGGCGCAAGGCTGGCGCGAAGCTTCCCGCCGTCGAGGTCGACGGCGCCGCGCTGCCGCCGCTGGGCATGCCCGCCGCGGATTTCCTGCGCGACTACTGGCAGAAGCGGCCGCTGCTCGTCCGCAACGCCTTCCCCGGCTTCCAGTCCCCGCTCAGCCCCGAGGACCTCGCCGGGCTCGCCTGCGAGGACTTCGCGCTCTCCCGCATCGTCGCCCACGATCGCGCGCGCGACGCATGGGAACTGCGCACCGGCCCGTTCCCGGAGGAACTGTTCCCGACCCTGCCGGACCACGACTGGACGCTGCTGGTGCAGGACGTGGACAAGTGGGACGCCGATGTCGCCGCGCTGCTGGCGTCGTTCGCGTTCCTGCCGCGCTGGCGCATCGACGACATCATGATTTCGTTCGCGGCGCCGGGCGGATCGGTCGGGGCGCACGTCGACCAGTACGACGTGTTCCTGCTGCAGGCGCAGGGCCAGCGGCGCTGGCTGATCGACGCCTCGCCCAACCCGCCCCTCGGCTTCCGCGACGACGTCGAGCTGAAGCTGCTGCGCGAATTCGACCCGACGCACGACTGGGTACTCGGCCCCGGCGACATGCTCTACCTGCCGCCGGGCATGCCGCACCACGGCATCGCCGTGGACGCCTGCCTCACCTTTTCCGTCGGCATGCGCGCGCCCGCCGCCGCCGAGCTGCTCGGCGATTTCGTCGACACGCTCGTCGCGGATGCCGACGAGGCCGTGCGCTACGCCGATCCCGACCTGGCGCCGCCGGAGGATCCGAACGAGATCGACGCGGCGGCGATGGAACGCGCCGTGGCGGCGTTGAACGCGCTGCGCATGAACGATCCGGCGCGCCTCGGCGACTGGTTCGGCCGCTTCATCACCACCTACCGCAGCGCCGGCGCGGTCGTGCCGGAGGCGGAACCGCGCCCGCGCATCGAGGTCGAGTGGCAGCTCGAGCATGGCGGCGGCTGGTCGCGCCATCCGCTGAGCCGCGTGGCCTGGCGCCGCCAGGGCCGGGCGGCGCGCCTGTACGCCAACGGCGAAGCCTTCGAACTGCCCGTCGCCGATGCAAGGCGGCTCGCCGCGGCGGCGACGCTGGACGGCGCCGCCTATGCGGCCCTCTCGCAGGCGGGCCGCGATGCCGCTTTCGCCCTGTACGAGGCGGGCCACTACCGCCCGGACGACGAGGAAGAATGAGCGCGCCGTTCCGCGTGCAGCCGGTCGAATACGCACGCGCGATGGCGGAGTTGCACGCGATCCGCGAGGCGGTCTTCGTGCGCGAACAGCGCGTGCCCGCGACGCTCGAGCGCGACGCCCTCGATCCGGCCTGCGCGCACGTGGTGGCGCGCACGCTCGACGGCGAGGCGATCGGCACCGGCCGCCTGGTTCCCCCCGGCGACGGCGAGCCGGCCCGCATCGGGCGGATGGCCGTGCTCGCGCCGTGGCGCCGCCACGGCGTCGGCGCCGCCATGCTGGCGGCGCTGCTGCGGCTGGCGCGGGAGCGCGGCTGGTACGAGGTGTCGCTGCATGCCCAGGCCGGCGCCATCGACTTCTACCTGCAGCACGGCTTCATCCCGCGCGGCCCGCGCTTCATGGAGGCCGGCATCGAGCACCAGTCGATGCACCGGATCCTGGCGGGCGCCTCGCAGGTGGCCGGCACCGCCGACGCCATCGTCGCCTGCGCAGCCGTGGTGCGCGGCGCACGGCGTGCGGTCTGCGTGCGCGCCCAGGCGCTGGATCCGGGGCTGTTCGACGCGCCGGCCGTGCTGGAGGCGCTGCGGCGGTTCGCCATCGGCGGCACGGGCGGCCGGGTGCGCATCCTGCTGCAGGACGCCGCCACCCCGCAGCGTGCGCAGGCGCCCCTGCTCGCGCTCGCGCAGCGGCTGCCGAGCGCCTTCGCCTTCCGCGAGGTCGCCGACGCCGTGGATCGGGAATACCCCTCGGCCTTCGTCGCGAACGATGCCGGCGGCTACTACTTCCGCGGGCTCGCCTCGCGCCTGGAGGGCGAGGCCGACCAGGCCGCACCGGGCCGCGCCCGCCAGCTCCGCGGCGAATTCGACCGCGCCTGGGAGCGTTCGCGCCCCGTCACCGAATACCGCGCGCTCGGAATCTGAGAAGGCCCGCACTGGTGCAGTGCGGCAAGCGCTGCGGCTATAATTGGCGGAGTTGCGTGCTGGTCTGCCGGCGGCGATCCAAACCCCGGTAAATCAGGCGCTTGCAGCGATTGCAAGGCCCGCCCCCTCACCGAGCTTGCCGATCCGAAGTGGACAGTCTCCTGAAGCAGTTTGCCCAGTCCTCGCAGCTAGGCGCCAATGCGGCCTACATCGAGGACCTGTACGAGCAGTACCTGGCCGCCCCGGATAGCGTCGGGCCGAAGTGGAAGGCGTATTTCGACGCGTTCAAGGGCCGCGAGGCCGGAGACGTGCCGCATTCGGCGGTGATGCGCGACGTCGCGCGGGCCGGCCGGCTGGCGGCGTCCGGCGCGGCGACGGGCACCGGCACCGGCACTGGCGACGACCGCGATCGCGCCGTCGGCAAGCTGGTCACCGCCTACCGCTCGCGCGGGCACCTGGGCGCGAACCTCGACCCGCTGGCGCTGGCCGCCAAGCCGGACGCGCCGGACCTGACCCTGGGCTTCCACCGCCTGTCCGAATCGGACCTGGGCACGGAGTTCTTCACCGGCGGCGTCGCCGGCCGCGAGCGCATGAAGCTCGGCGACCTGGTCGCGCTGCTCAAGGCCACCTACACCGGCAGCATCGGCGCCGAGTTCATGCACATCACCGACGCCGAGCAGCGCCGCTGGATGTACGAGAAGCTCGAGGCCGCCGCCGGCAGCTACGGCCTGTCGAAGGACGCGAAGCTGCGGATCCTCGAGCGCCTCACCGCGGCCGAGGGCCTGGAGCGCTACCTGCACACCAAGTACGTCGGCCAGAAGCGCTTCTCGCT
>JBDZUW010000088.1:0-8640 GCA_040255375.1 Luteimonas sp.
AACCCGCCGGAAGAAATCAACGTCGTCATCGAGATCCCGAAGGACGCGGAGCCGGTCAAGTACGAGGTCGACAAGGCCTCCGGTGCGATCTTCGTCGACCGCATCCTGTCGACGCCGATGCGCTACCCGTGCAACTACGGCTACGTGCCGCACACGGTCTGCGGCGACGGCGACCCGGCCGACGTGCTGGTGATCCTGCCGCTGCCGCTGATCCCCGGCTCGGTGATCCGCTGCCGTCCCGTCGGCGTGCTGAAGATGAGCGACGAGGCCGGCGGCGACGAGAAGATCCTGGCGGTGCCCGTCGACAAGGTCTTCGCGGGCTACAGCCACATCGACGGCATCGGCAAGGTCAGCCCGCACTGGCTGCAGCGCATCGGCCACTTCTTCGAGCACTACAAGGACCTCGAGGCGGGCAAGTGGGTGAAGCTCGACGGCTGGGGCGATGCGGCGGAAGCGCGCAGCATCCTCGTCGACGCGATGGCGCGCTACCAGTCCAGCGAGGACAAGCCGAAGTTCTGAGGCCGGGTCCATCCGCACCCAAAAAAAACGCCTCCGCGAAGGAGGCGTTTCCTTTTACAGGGACCGGGCGCGCGGCCATCGGCACGCGCGCCGCGGGAACCGCATTCAGCGTCAGAACTGGTAGCGGATCGAGAACTGCGCGGAACGCGGCGACTGGTAGTTGACCGTGTTCATGAAGTTCGGATCCGGCGTCTCCGAGCCGTTGTTGCCGCGCTCGGAGAACTCCGAGTACTCGGTCACGTGCTGCGTGCCCAGGACGTTGAAGAACTTCAGCTCCACGGTGAGCTTCTTGCCCGCCCACGCCGGCTGGTAGCCGATGCCCGTGTCCAGGCTGGTGATCCACGGCGTGCGGCCGCGGTCGCCGCGGTGGCCGAGCACCTTGTTGCCCTCGCCGTCCTTGCAGTAGTAGCTGTTGCCCGACCAGAACGAGGCGACGTACCAGTCGTAGACGGGCGTCTCCACGTCCGAATCGTCGATCGACGCATCGTCCAGCGGGATGAAGCCGTAGCAGCTGACCGGGCGGCCCGACTGCACCAGCAGGTTGCCGCTCACGCGCCACTCGTCGTTGATCTCGTACGCACCGAACAGCTTGATGGTGTGGCGGCGATCGTTCGGCAGGTAACCGTAGGTGCCGTCGGTGAAGGGCTTGAAGTCGAAGTCCTGGGTGATGCCGGCGTCGGTCTGCTCCAGCGTCGAGTTCACGTAACCTTCGGACGTGCCCTTGCTCTTGGCGTAGGTATAGGAACCCTGCAGGTACCAGTTGCCCGCGCGATAACGCTCGAAGAAGAACTCGAGCGCGCGGTACTTGCGGCCGAACTCCGGCAGCTGGAAGTAGGACGCGGGGATCTTCGCCAGGACCAGGTTGCCGTCGCCGTACGGATCCAGGGCGATCTCGACGTCCCTGCCGGGGTTGATCAGGTAGCAGGTCGGGGTCCAGCCGCCCACGTAGGACTGGTCGGCCAGCCAGCCGTCCTCGTAGCCGTTCTCCTCGGCCCAGCGCTGCAGCGGCTGGTGGCCGCAGTAGTCGTCCATGCCGGCCTTGATGTCGCGCGAGATGCCGCGGACGCCGACCATCCAGTCGTTGCCCAGCGTCTTCTGCACGCCGAGGATGTACTCGTCCTGGTACATGGGCGAGAGGTTGGTCGCGGCCACCAGGCGCGGATCCGGCGAGACGGCGTTGGGCTCGTTGTAGTGCTCGTTGATGCGATCGCCCAGCCCGCCCACCGGCAGGCCCGTGTCCGGATCGACCTCGCCGCTGTAGTAGTAGTAGTTCACGGCGGTGGACTCGCCGCCCGACATGCGCACGCTGGTGTTGCCCGCGACCGGGATGTAGTAGCGGCCGGCGTTGCCGAAGACCTTCATCGACGAGTCGCCGTTGACGTCCCAGGAGAAGCCCAGGCGCGGCGCCCACAGGGTGTCCGACTTCACGAAGGAGACGCCCTCGGCGTTCTTGTTCTCGAAGCTCTCGCCGCGCAGGCCCGCATAGAGCATGAAGTTGTCGGTGACCTGCCAGGAATCCTCGAGGTAGACCGCGTCGTTCAGGACCTCGAAGTCGCCGGAGGTGGTGCGGTAGTCCCAGGTCCGCACGTAATCCGTGCCGGCCGGGATGAACACGCCCGTCGCGCTGTCGGTGAAGTCGGTGGTTCGCTTGTAGTAGCGGTAGTACAGGCCGTCGCCGGCATAGGACACGCCGGCGCGGCGCGAGACGAACTTCTCGGCGTCGTAGCCGAAGCGGAGCTTGTGGTCGCCCAGGATCCACTCGGCGTCGATGCGCCAGGCGTTGCGGCGATCCTGGTCCGCCGGGCGCGTCTGGTCGCGGACGTAGGGATTGGCTTCGTCGTAGCAGCCGATGTAGACCGTCGCGTTCGGATTCTCGCGGCTGTCGTACGCGCGCGAGCACGAGTCGGCGCCGATCAGCGCCGGGTCGCGGTCGCCCACCAGCGACTTCAGCTGGCCGACCTGGGCCGACAGGGTGAAGCCCTCGCCGAAATAGCCCGTGTACTTGGCGATGTAGGTTTCGCCGCCGCTGTTGATGGCGTAGCGGGTGGTCTCGGCGCCGTGCTCGCCGGTGTAGTACTTGCCCGCCGGATTCTGGTAGTTGACGATGTCGGTCTTGCTGCGGTTCGAGATCGCCGTCAGTTCCATCAGGTGGTTGTCGGTGATGTTCCAGTCCAGCTTCACCAGACCGTGCGGCTGGGTGTCGGAGCGCGAGGTGCTGCTGGAGTCGTAGTAGGTGTCCGAACCGGAGTTGCGGCCCTCGTACAGGCCGAACACGAACAGCCGGTCCTTGATGAGCGGACCGCCGCCGTAGATGTTGTAGCTGAAGTCGTTGCTGCGGTCGTCTTCGCGGTAGATGTAGTACTTCCGTCCCGCGGCGATCTCGTCCTCGTCGCGGGTCAGCACGTTGGCGCTGCGCTGGCGGAGCGCCTCGGGGTCGTAGTAGATGCTGGCGCCGCCCTCCCACTCGTTGGTGCCGCGCTTGGTCACCAGGTTGATCACGCCGCCCAGCGAGCGGCCGTACTCGGCGCCGTAGCCGCCGGTCTTGACCTGCTGCTCGGCGATCGCATCGAACGGAAGGCCCGCGTACGACAGGAAGTTGAAGATGTTGGTGACGTCGAAGCCGTTGATGTAGTAGCCGTTCTCGGCCGCCGACGCGCCGCCGAACGAAGCGACGTTGCCGAAGCCGGTATCGCCCTTGACGGTGCCGGGCGCCAGCAGCGCGACGTTGGTGATGTCGCGGCCGACCGGCAGCTCCTGGATCTGCGCGGCGGTGAACACGCTGGTGGACTCGACCGAGGACACGTCGATCGGGTTGAAGGCGGCGTTCCCGGTGACCGTCACCGTGCCGAGCGTCGTGGCATCGCCCGCGAGGCTGACCTGGCTGCCGGTGCCGACGCGCACCTGGATCTCGCGCGTCACCCCGCCCGACGTGACCTTGTAGGTGCCGGGCGCGAGCTGCGAGAACGTGAACCGGCCCGACGCATCGGCCGTGGCCTCGCGGGACACGCCGGTGGCCTCGTTGCTCACCGTCACGGTGGCGTTGGCCGCCGCCTCGCCGAAGATGGAACCGACGGAACTTTGCGCCTGCACGCCACCCGCGAAGCACAGGCCCAGTGCCACGGTCAGTGCGCTTCGCTTCACGCCTTTCGAGATATGCCTAGCAGCCATGTATTGAATCCCCATTATTTGGACGAATTTGCAGCGGAAATGCGTCGAACGCCGCCCGGCGACGGTCGAACGCTTCATCGTCCGCAACCTCCCCGCCCCGGCGCCTTGCCGGACTTGCCCGATGGCCTTGCGGGATTTGGCGGATGCGTTCAGCCGGCGCGCGCGCGGCGCAGGTAGGCGACCAGCGACCGCGCCTGGTACCGCGGCTCGACGCATGCGCGCGCGCCCGGCGGCGTTAGCTGCCGGTAGCGGCGCAGCCAGAAGAACAGCGAACCTTCGCCGACCCCCATCTCGCGCGCGACCTCCTGGACGCTGCGCCCGTCCTCCATGACCCGGCGGACGGCCTCGTACTTGCACGCGGCGGAATAGCGATGCACGCTCATCGCAGGCCCCGCACGCGGTGTTCCGACGCGCTCATGCCGTAGCGGGCACGAAAGGCCCTGGCGAAGCTGCAGGGATTGTCGAACCCGCAGGCGGCCGAGACCTCGGTGATCGGCAGGCTCGTCGTCGCGAGCAGGCGCGAGGCGCGCTCGAGCCTGGCCCGTGCCGCGTACTGCTGCGGCGCGATGCCGTAGAGGGCGTGGAATACCTTGCTGAAGTACCAGGGCGAGAAATTCACCCGCCTGGCGAGGTCGGCGATGAGCAGGCCGCCACCGGCATGCCCTTCCAGGCACAGGCGTGCGCGCTGCATGCGCAGCAGCACCTGGCGCTTGCGACGCTGCGAATGGCCCGGGCAACGCGCGGCGCCCGCGGAGATCTCGGCCTGCAGCGACGCGAGGAAGCCGCGGACCAGCGCCGCGTCGCCTGCGTGGCCGCCATGGGCCAGCCACAGGCGCAACGCGAGCGCGCGCTCGCCGCGTTCGAGGCGTCCCCGCCCGGGCAGCAGGCCCGCGCGCTCCTCCGCCCCGAGGAAGGCGCCGAGCAGCACGCCGCCAGGCCCGGCCAGCGCGAGCGGAGAGGATCCGGGGCCCAGCACGATCCATTCGCGCGGGCCGAGCAGGAAGTCGCCTTCCTGCGCCTGGACGCGGACGTGTCCCTTCAGCACCAGCCACGCGGTCGCCCCGCGGTCGGGCGCTGCGAGCGCGCTGCCCCCGCGCCCGACGACCAGTTCCAGGTCCTCGCCCCGCGGCCTCAGGCGCTGGACGTTGTGTTCGGGTTCGGGGGGCACGGCCGGTTCCTGTCGAAGGGTCCGCCGCCATCACGCCCTGCGGGCGGCGCCCCGTCAGGAAATCCGGATGAAAATCCGGCGAAATCCGTACGAAACCTTCGGATTCAAGGCATTGCAGCGACGGCTCCGGCGAGATCGTCGCGCTCGATGAGGCCGATGTCCGCGTTGTCCTGCCCGATCGACATGGTCGCGTAGAGCCACTTGCCATCGCGCGACGGCGCCAGCGCCGTGGCCGGCGTGACGCGCCGATCGCGGTCCAGGCAACCGGTCGCCGGCTTCGAGGCGGCCCCGATCCGGTGCCACGCAGCCGCGCATGCGGGCGTCTCCTCGAGGAAGAGCACGCCGCCGCCCGCCAGCGCCCATTGCTTCATCCAGAAGACCATGGGCTCCTTCGGGTCCAGGAGGGTCGGCTCGGCGAGGTCCGGGCCGGCACGCCACAGCCCGGGGGATTCGATGCGCACGAAATACACCTGCCCGGTCGCCTCGTCGAAGCGCGCCTCGCCGACCTCGTCGAGTTGCGCGAGCACGCTGCGCGGGGTGCCGTCGTCGAGGATGCGCAGGGACCATTTCCCCGAGCCCAGGTCGACGAGCGCGAGCAGCCGGCCTCCGGGCATCGGCTGGGCGAAATACGGGAGGCCATCCAGCGCGATCGGCCTGGAGCGACCGCTCGCCACGTCGACGGCGTATACCCGCGGCCCCGGCTCCCCGACCCCGTCGACGGGGTCGGCGACCACGAACACGCTCTTGCCGTCCTGCGACCATTGCGGCGGATGCAGGCCGTTCGGCACCAGGCCTTCGATCATGCGCAGCCGCTCGGGATCGTCCGGTTCGCCGATCCAGAGCCGCGCCTCGCGGCTGCGGTCGGAATAGAACGCGACCCGGCTGCCGTCGGGCGACGGCGCGGGCAAGATGTCGGTCCCGGTCGAGGGAAACAACGCCTGCGACGCGGCGCCTTCGCGCAGCGGGAGCGGATAACGGAACATGGCCGCGCGCGTATCGTCGAGGGCGAACACCAGGTTGCCGCCGCGGGCGCTCGCGTCGAGCGACTTCGCGGGAATCTGGCCGAGGACTTCGCGGCGGCCGTCGTCGAGCCACAGGCGCAGCAACTGCGCCGAGCCGTTGCCCACGCCCAGCAGCAGCGAGCGGTCGTCCGGCGCCCAGTCCCAGCCGTGGATGCGGGCGCGCATGCGGGTGAGCTGCGTCACCGGCCCGCCCTGGGCGGGCATCACCCAGATGTCCGAGCGGGTGAGGTTGCGGCGGAACGCCAGGCGCGAGCCGTCGGAGGAGAACCGCGGGTCGGAATCGATGTTGCCCGGCGCGATCGGGTAGACCATCGGTTCCCATCGGCCGGTGTCGAGGCGCAGGACCGACAACGGCCCCGCTGCGCCGCGGCGCGGCGCGCGAAGCCCGGCGACGATCCCGGAGCCGTCGGGGAGCCAGTCGTAGCGGCCGCCGCTGAAGCGATCGCAACGGCCGACGACGCGGTCCATGCCGCCCGTGGCGGGCAGCAGGCGGAACTCGCACCCTCCGCTGACGTCCAGGCGCATGAACATCACCTGGCGGCCGTCCGGGGACCAGCGCGGCCCCTGGTCCGAAAAGCCGGGTGGCGGCGTCGTCAGCTGGCGGGGCGGAGCCGGCTGCGTGGACTGCACGAAGATCGCGGACGCCTGGTCCGGCGCGCCCGTCGTCATCGCGTAAGCCACTGACGAACCATCCGGCGACAGCGACGGGTCGAATTCGAGGCCCGGCCGCGCCGTCAGCAACGTATAGAAGACGCCGCCACCGGACGCGGCCGTGCCGCGCCCGGGCATGGGTGCCGCGCCGACGGGACCGCCGGTGCCTCCGAGCCAGCCCGCCATGCTCCAGGCCAGCGTCCCCAGCAGCGCGATGCCCGCAGCCGCACTTGCGGGCCGTCGCCAGGGGGTGTGCGGACGCACCGCTGCGACCGGTGCCGCGCTCGCCGTCCGGGGGGCCACGGCAGGGGCCGCCATTTGCGCATGCGCGGAAGCGGTGGCCTTCGGCAACCACTCCACCGTGGCCAGCAGCCGATAGCCGCTCTTCGGGATCGTTTCGACGTATTCCGGCCCGTCCCGATCCCCGCCCAATGCCTTCCGCAGCGACGCCACCGCCTGGGTCACCACGTCCATGGTGGGCATCGTCCCGGCCCAGACGGAAGCCAGCAGCGCATCGCGGCCGACGACGCGCCCCGCATGCTCGGCCAGCACGAGCAGGACGCCGATGGCCTTCAGCGTCACCCGCGTCGTGGCCCCCTCGGCGTTCGTGATCTCGCGCAACGGAACGTCGACCACGCAGGCGCCGACGCGCAGCCGCTCCGCGGGCGGGGCATCGAGCCATGTGGCGGGAAGCGGAGGCGACATCGACCGGACCTGGAGGCGTTCGCCCGATTGTGCGAACCGGCCGCGTCCCGATCAATCCGACGAAAGGCATGCACGGCCGGCGAGGCGGCCGCAGCGCCGCTCCATCAGCGCCGGTGGCGGATGATGGTGAGGCCGATCAGGCGCGACACGACGGTCGCGATGTAGCCGACGCCGGCGAACTGCTCCAGCATCGCCAGCACGCGCGCCGCCGACCCGATCGGCACGATGTCGCTGAGGCCGGTGGCCGACAGGTTGGTGAAGCTCAGGAACAGCAATTCCAGCCAGCGCCGCGGACGGTCCGGCTCGACCACCGAGGAGAAGCTGTCCGGATGCCATGCCTGGACGACGAAGAACGCATAGGCGAACCCCCAGGCCAGCAGGGTGAACGTCGCGCCGGCGGCGAACAGCTCGTCGGCGCTCACGTCGTGGTCGTGCAGCATGTACGAGATCAGGCCGCCGGCGGCGTAGAAATACAGCGCCGCCTCCAGCATCGCCGACCAGGGCAGCAGCGCCGGCACCGCGAACAGCACCGCGAACGAGGTGAGCAGCATCGCCGGGATCGCGAGCAGCCACGCGATCCAGCGCACGGCCGGGCTGCGGTTGACGACCCATACCGCCAGCGGCACCACCACCAGCGCGACCGCGCCGAACAGCAGCCGCCCGCTGCTGGTGTCGTCGATCGCCGGATAGATCAGCAGGCTCAGCAGCTGCGCCGCCAGCAGGAACGCCGACGGATGGCTGCGCGCCAGCACGCCCCACGGCCGCTTCCAGAGCCTGCCCTGCGCGGCCATCCGCCTCAGGCCTCCCGGTACACCTGCGCGCCGGCGTCGCGGAACTCGGCGGCCTTGTCCGCCATGCCCGCTTCCAGCGCCTGCGCCTCGTCGCCGATGCCGTGTTCGGCGGCGTAGTCGCGCACGTCCTGGGTGATGCGCATCGAGCAGAACTTCGGCCCGCACATCGAGCAGAAGTGCGCCGACTTGTGCGCTTCCTTCGGCATGGTCTCGTCGTGGTACTCGCGGGCGCGGTCCGGGTCGAGGCCGAGGTTGAACTGGTCGTCCCAGCGGAACTCGAAGCGCGCCTTGCTGAGCGCGTTGTCGCGCACCTGCGCACCGGGATGGCCCTTGGCGAGGTCCGCTGCGTGGGCGGCAATCTTGTACGCCATGATGCCGTCGCGCACGTCCTCGCGGTCCGGCAGGCCGAGGTGTTCCTTCGGCGTGACGTAGCACAGCATCGCGCAGCCGTACCAGCCGATCATCGCCGCGCCGATGGCGCTGGTGATGTGGTCGTAGCCGGGCGCGATGTCGGTGGTCAGCGGGCCCAGCGTGTAGAACGGCGCCTCGCCGCACTCGCGCAGCTGCTTGTCCATGTTCTCCTTGATGAGCTGCATCGGCACGTGGCCGGGGCCCT
>JBDZUW010000188.1:0-1861 GCA_040255375.1 Luteimonas sp.
TCGAGGACATCAAGGCGCCGGAGTGCTTCATCGTCGAGCGCAAGCTGCGCGAGCGCATGCGCATCCCGGTCTTCCACGACGACCAGCACGGCACCGCGATCATCGTCGGCGCCGCGGTCGTGAACGCGCTGGAAGTGGTCGGCAAGAAGATCGGGGACGTGAAGCTGGCGACGTCCGGCGCGGGTGCGGCGGGCATCGCCTGCCTCGACATGCTGGTCGCGCTGGGCATGAAGCCGGAGAACATCCTGGCCGTGGACCGCGACGGCGTGCTGTACACCGGCCGCCCCAACATGGACCCGGACAAGCAGCGCTACGCGCGCGACACCGGCAAGCGCACGCTCGCGGAGATCGTCGAGGGCGCGGACATCTTCCTCGGGCTGTCCGCCGGCGGCGTGCTGAAGGCGGAGATGGTCGCGACGATGGCGGAGCGGCCGATCATCCTCGCGCTCGCCAACCCCAACCCGGAGATCCTGCCGGAGGATGCGAAGCGCGTGCGCCCGGACTGCATCATCGCCACCGGCCGCAGCGACTACCCGAACCAGGTCAACAACGCGCTCTGCTTCCCGTACATCTTCCGCGGCGCGCTCGACGTCGGCGCGCGCCAGATCAACGAGGCGATGAAGCTCGCCTGCGTGCGCGCCATCGCGCAGCTCGCGCGCATGGAAGCCGGCGACCTCGCCGCGGCCTACGGCGACGACATCCCGTGCTTCGGGCCCGAATACCTCATCCCGCGCCCGTTCGACCCGCGCCTGCTGGTGATGCTGGCGCCGGCGGTGGCGCGCGCCGCGATGGAATCGGGCGTCGCCGACCGGCCGATCGCCGACTTCGCCGCGTACGAGGAGAAGCTCGGTCAGTTCATCTACCGCACCGGCCTGCTGATGAAGCCGGTGTACGACCGCGCGCGCGCCGACCGGCAGCGCGTGGTGTACGCCGAGGGCGAGGAGGAAGTCACGCTGCGCGCGGTGCAGACCGTCGTCGACGAAGGCCTGGCGCGCCCGATCCTGATCGGGCGGCCGGAAGTCATCGAATCGCGCATCGCGAAACTCGGGCTGCGGCTCAAGGCGGGCGTCGATTTCGAGCTGACCAACATCAACGACGACCCGCGCTTCCACGAGTACTGGCAGCAGTACCACGCGCTCACCGCGCGCCGCGGCGTGACGCCGGCGGCGGCGAAGAACCTGATGCGCTCGCGGCCGACGCTGATCGCGGCGCTGATGGTCGAGCGCGGCGAGGCCGACGCGCTGATCTGCGGCCTCGTCGGCCGTTACCACAAGAAGCTGGGCTACCTGCGCAGCGTCTTCGACTTCGACAAGGGCGTGACCGGCACCGCCGCGATGACCGGCGTCATCAACGACCGCGGCGTGTGGTTCTTCCTGGACACGCACGTGCAGCTCGACCCCAGCGCCGAGCAGATCGCCGAGGCGACGCTGCAGGCGTCCTACCGGCTCAAGCTGTTCGGCGTCGAGCCCAAGGTGGCGCTGCTATCGCATTCCAACTTCGGCAGCCACGACGACGCGCCGGCGCGCAAGATGCGCGAGGCGCTGCAGATCATCCGCGCGCGCGCGCCCAAGCTCGAGGTCGACGGCGAGATGATGGCCGACACCGCGTGGAGCCCGTCGCTGCGCGAGTCCATGTTGCCCGGCACCACGCTGTCCGGCCGCGCCAACCTGTTCGTGATGCCGAACCTCGACGCGGCCAACATCGCCTACAACATGACCCGGGTGATGACCGACGGCGTCGCCATCGGCCCGATCCTGATGGGCCTGGACCAGCCGGCGCACATCCTCACCACCGCCTCCACCCCGCGCCGCGTCATCAACATGACCGCGATCGCGGCCGTCGACGCCCAGCTCCGCAAGGA
>JBDZUW010000089.1:0-8502 GCA_040255375.1 Luteimonas sp.
CGTAGTCCTCGTCGCCCATCAACGCCTCGCCGGACAGCTTGAGCAGGACGCGGCGATAGGCGAGTTGCGACATGGCGGGCTCCGAAGGCAGGCGGGCAAACGCCGGAATTCTAGCCGACCCGACGCGCTCCCTCGCGAAAACTCCGTCCCGGCGCCGTTTCGCCAGGGAGCGTATTTGTATTGACAAATGCAATACGATCGGCTAGTGTTCCTCGCATGGATACGGATATCCGCTTCGAGCTCAACGGTGTGAGCTTTGTCTGGAATGAAAGCAAAGCCCGCAGGAATGCGTCGATCCACGACGGCATTACATTCGAGCGCGCGGCGGAGGTCTTTTTCGATCCGTTCGTCCAGCTGGTGGATGCGAGCCGCAACGAAGAAGCACGCGACGCAGTCGTCGGTTATGACGCGGAATGCCGATTGCTGTATGTCGTGCACATCGTGTTCGAGGACGACGTGATCCGTTTGATTTCAGCACGCAAGGCGACCACGCGGGAGCGCAACGACCATGATTCCTGACAAGCTCAAGACCCGGTTGAAGAAGGACCGGGAGATGACGTCGGTGACACTGCGCATGCCGGTGGACGTGGTCGACTCGTTGAAGACGATCGCGCCACTGAGGGGCATGAGCGGTTACCAGGCGCTGCTGAAGGCTTACGTCAGCGAAGGCTTGCGACGGGACGAAGCGGTGCATCTGTTCGGTCCCGCGGCACGGTTGGCCGAAGCCCTGCGCAAGCGCGGCGTTCCGGCCGAGTTGATCGAAGAAGCCGCGCACGAAGCGGCAGCCTGATCCCAACGAAAAAGCCCCGGTTTCCCGGGGCTTTTCCTTTCGCGCGGGCGAGCCGGCGCTTACGCCAGGCCGGCCTGCTTCATCACTTCGGCGGCGAAATCGTCGACCTGCTTCTCGATGCCCTCGCCGACGGCCAGGCGCACGAACGAGACCACCTCGGCGCCGGCGGCCTTCAGCGCGGCCTCGACGGTCTGGTTGGTGTCGAGCACGTAGGGCTGGCCGTACAGGCTGACCTCGTTGACGATCTTGGCGATCTTGCCGCCGATGATCTTCTCGAGGATCTCGGCCGGCTTCTGGCGGTCCTTGTCGGACATCTTCGCCAGCTCGATCTCCTTCTCCTTCGCCACGAACTCGGCCGGCACGTCGCTGGCCTTGTTGTACGGCGGGTTCATCGCGGCCACGTGCATCGCGATGCCGCGCGCGAGCTCGGCGTCGCCGCCCTTCATCGACACGAGCACGCCGATCTTGCCGCCGTGCACGTACGCGGCGACGTTGCCGCCTTCCATGCGCGCCAGGCGACGGACCTGCACGTTCTCGCCGACCTTGGCGATCAGCGCGGAACGGCCTTCCTCGACCGTCTCGCCGGTGGCGAGCTTCGCGGCCTTGAGCGCCTCGGCGTCCTGCGCGCCGCTGGCCAGCGCGACCTTGGCGACGTTCTCGCAGAAGGCGAGGAAATTGGCGTCCTTCGCCACGAAGTCGGTCTCGGAGTTGACCTCGACCAGCACGGCCTTGCCGCCGTCCTGCGCGGAGGCGATGCGGCCCTCGGCGGCGACGCGCGAAGCCTTCTTGTCGGCCTTGGCCAGGCCCGACTTGCGCAGCCACTCGGCGGCGGCGTCGATGTCGCCGTTGTTCTCGGTGAGCGCCTTCTTGCACTCCATCATGCCGGCGCCGGTGCGCTCGCGCAGTTCCTTGACCAGGGAAGCGGTGATTTCTGCCACGGGGGATTACCTCGAATTCGTGAATGTGTCGCGGACGGGAGCGGCGTGCGCCGCTCCGTCCTTCGGAACCGTCGGGAGGCGGGCGCCTTACTCGGCGGCCGGGGCTTCCTCGGCGGCCGCGGCCGGCGCAGCGTCGTCGGCCTTCTTCGCGGCGGCCTTGCGCGGCGCGCGGCGGGTGGTCGCCTTGCCGTCGGCGTCGGTGCCGAAGTCTTCCTCGCGGACCGAAGCGGCCTGCGGCGCGGCGGCCTTGCCCTCGAGCACGGCGTCGGCGGCGGCACGGGCGTACAGCTGCACCGCGCGGATCGCGTCGTCGTTGCCGGGGATCGGGTAGTCGACCAGGGCCGGGTCGTAGTTGGTGTCGACGACGGCGATGACCGGGATGCCGAGCTTCTTGGCTTCCTTGATCGCGATGTCCTCGTGGCCGATGTCGATCACGAACAGCGCGTCGGGCAGGCGGTTCATGTCCTTGATGCCGCCCAGCGAGGCCAGCAGCTTGTCGCGCTCGCGGCGCAGGCCCAGCACTTCGTGCTTGACCAGCTTCTGGAAGGTGCCGTCGGTCTCGCCGGCTTCCAGCTCCTTCAGGCGCGACACCGACTTCTTGACGGTCGCGAAGTTGGTCAGCGTGCCGCCCAGCCAGCGCTGGGTCATGTACGGCATGCCGCAGCGCTCGGCCTCTTCCTTCACGGCGTCGCGCGCGGAGCGCTTGGTGCCGACGAACAGGATCATGCCGCGCTTCTGCGCGATGCCCGAGATGAAGTTCATCGCGTCGCTGAACAGCGGCACGGTCTTCTCGAGGTTGATGATGTGGATCTTGCCGCGGGCGCCGAAGATGTACGGGGCCATCTTCGGGTTCCAGTAACGGGTCTGGTGGCCGAAGTGGACGCCGGCTTCCAGCATCTGGCGCATGGTGATCTGGGGCATTGCTCTGCTCTCTCGATGGGGAATCCGCCGCCCGGCATGTGGTGGGCGGTGGCGCGCCTTGCGGCGAACCGTGGATTCCGGGGTTGGGCCTCCCCGTCCGCTTCCATGGCCGAACTTCCTCGCGGAAGCACCCCGGCATGGGCTGTGGCGGACGGGTGTGTATTCACCGGTGACGCCCGGTGTGGGCGGCTTCATCGGGGGTTGGCCCCCGGCTCAGCCGCGGAATTGTAGCCGGTTCAGCCGGTTAGGGGCAACTTGGGGGTCCCGGGGCGGGTAGCCGGGGGCCGGCCCGGCCCCGGAATGGGCGATAATTGGCGGATGACCATTGCCTCCAAGACCCCCGCCGAGATCGAGAAGATGCGCGTCGCCGGCCGCCTGGCCGCCGAAGTGCTGCAGGTGGTCGCCCCGTACGTGAAGCCGGGCGTGACCACGGCCGAGCTGGACCGGATCTGCCACGACCACATCGTGAACGTGCAGGGCGCGATCCCGGCCAACGTCGGCTACCGCGGCTACCCGGCCACCGTCTGCACCTCGGTCAACAACGTCATCTGCCACGGCATCCCCAGCGAGGGCAAGGTCCTGAAGGACGGCGACATCGTCAACATCGACGTCACCGTGATCAAGGACGGCTGGCACGGCGATACCAGCCGCATGTACTTCGTCGGCGAGCCGTCGGTGATGGCGCGGCGGCTGGTGGACGTGACCCGCGAGGCGATGTTCCGCGGCATCCGCGCGGTGAAGCCGGGGGCGACCCTGGGCGACGTGGGCCACGCGATCCAGGAATACGCCGAGGCGCAGCGCTTCTCGGTGGTGCGCGAGTACTGCGGCCACGGCATCGGGCAGGTCTACCACGACGAGCCGCAGGTACTGCATTACGGCCGCCCGGGGCAGGGCCTGGTGCTGCGCGAGGGCATGACCTTCACGATCGAGCCGATGATCAACGAGGGCGACCGCCGCGCGAAGGTGCTGCCGGACGGCTGGACCGTCGTCACCAAGGACCGCAAGTTGTCCGCGCAGTGGGAGCACACCGTGGCGGTCACCGCCGACGGCGTCGAGATCCTGACCCGCCTGCCCGGCGACGACAACGACCTGTGAGCACGGCGCCCGCCGCGGACTGGAGCGCCGCGGCGCGCGCCTCGCTCGCCGCCTCCGACGCGGCCCTCGCGGCGCGCTTCGACCGCGGCGAGGACATCGACGCACTGCTCGCGGCGCGCACGCGCGCCGTGGATGCGCTGGTGCGCGAGGCGTGGTCGCTGTGCCTGCCGGATGACGCGCCGCTGGCGCTGTTCGCGGTCGGCGGCTACGGCCGCGGCGAGCTGTTCCCGCAATCCGACATCGACGTGCTGGTGCTCGCCGACGCCGCCGCGCAGTCGAAGTGGCAGGACGCGCTGTCGCGGCTGTTCGCCCTGCTGTGGGATGCCGGATTGCCCGCGGGCCACGCGGTGCGCTCCCTCGCGCAGTGCACCGAGGCCGCGCGCGCCGACATCACGGTGATGACCGCGCTGCTGGAAGCGCGGCCGCTGTGCGCCTCCGGCGACGACGCGGCCGCGCTCGCCGCCGCGATCGAGCCCGCCCTGGCGTGGCCGCCGCGCGAGTACTTTGCCGCCAAGCGCGAGGAGCAGCGCCAGCGCCACGCGCGCTTCGGCGACACCAGCGACAACCTCGAGCCCAACCTCAAGGAAGGCCCCGGCGGCCTCCGCGACGTGCAGACCCTGCGCTGGATGGCGCTGCGCGTGCTGGGCGCGCGCGGGCTCGAGCCGCTGATCGCCCTCGGCCAGCTCGGCGCCGACGAGTTCGCCACGCTCGAACGCGAGCGCCGCGCGCTGTCGCGGCTGCGCTTCGGCCTGCACCTGGTCGCCGGCAAGCGCGAGGAACGGTTGCGCTTCGACCACCAGAAGGCGCTGGCCTCGCGGCTCGGTTTCGCCGATGCGGCCGGCAGTCTCGCGGTCGAGCAGATGATGCAGGGCTTCTACCGCAGCGCCGCGCTGGTGCTGCGGATCAACGAGCGGCTGCTGCAGCGCTTCGAGGAGCAGATCGAGGGCGAGGCGGCGCCGGAGCCGCTGGACGCGCTGTTCGAGTCGCGGCGCGGCTACCTGCACGCCGCCTCGGCGGACTGGCCGCGTGACGTGGGCGAGGTCTTCGCGCTGTTCGCGGCCTGGGCGGCGCATCCCGCGCTTCGCGGACTGCACTCGCGCAGCGCCCGCGCGCTGGCCGAGTCGCTGCCGCGCATCCAGGCGTACGGCGACGCCGGCGCGGCCGAACGCGCCGCGTTCCTTGCGCTGCTGCGCGGCCCGCAGCCGGAGGAGACGCTCGCACGCATGGCGCGGCTCGGCGTGCTCGGCCGCTGGATCCCCGCGTTCGCGCGCGTGTCCGGGCGCATGCAGTTCGACCTGTTCCACGTCTACACCGTCGACCAGCACACGCTTGCCGTGCTCCGCAACATCGCCGGCTTCGCCGCGGCGGAGCCGGACACGCGCTTCGCCATCGCGCACGAGGTGCGGCCGCGCCTGCGCAAGCCGGAGCTGCTGCTGCTCGCCGGCCTGTTCCACGACATTGCCAAGGGCCGCGGTGGCGACCATTCCGAACTGGGCGCCGTCGATGCGCGCGAGTTCTGCGCCGCGCACGGCCTGTCGGAAGGCGACACCGCCCTGGTCGAGTGGCTGGTGCAGAAGCATTTGCTGATGTCGGTGACCGCGCAGAAGCAGGACATCGCCGACCCGGACGTGATCCACCGCTTCGCCGCCGAGGTCGCCGACCGCGAGCGCCTGGACCTGCTGTACCTGCTCACCTGCGCGGACATCGCCGGCACCTCGCCGAAGCTGTGGAACGCGTGGAAGGACCGGCTGCTCGCGGACCTGTACACCGCCACGCGCCTGGCGCTGCGCCGCGGCCTCGAGCATCCGCTCGCCGCGGAGGAGCGCATCGGCGAGACGCGCGCCGCCGCGCGCGCGCTGCTGCACGACGAGGGACTGGACGACGCGGCGATCGATGCGCTGTTCGCGCACATGCCCGACACCGGCTTCCTGCGCGGCCGCCCCGGCAGCATCGCCTGGCAGGCGCTCGCGCTGCGAGACGCCGCGCCGGGCGCGACCGTGGTGCGCGCGCGGCCGCTGGTGCAGCACGCGGGCGCGCTCGAGGTGTTCGTGCTCTCGCCCGACCGCGACGGCCTCTTCGCCGCGATCGTCGCCACGCTCGACCGCCTCGGCCTCGCGATCCAGCAGGCGCGCCTGCTGGTGGGCCCCGACGGCGTGGTCTTCGACAGCTTCGAGGTGCTGCCCGCCGAAGGCCAGCGCGTCGTCGCCGCGAAGGAGGTTGAATGGCGCCTCGGTGCCGCGCTCGAAGCGCCGGACCTCGACGCCATCCGCCCGGCACGCCGCACCCAGCCGCGATACCTGCGCCATTTCCGCCTCGTGCCGCAGGTCGCCTTCGACGACAGCGCCGACGGCCGGCGCACCGTGCTGAGCCTGGTCGCCACCGACCGGCCCGGCCTGCTCGCGGACGTGAGCCGCGTGCTGCGCGGCCAGCGCCTGCGCGTCCACGACGCGCGCATCGCCACCTTCGGCGAGCGCGCCGAGGACGTCTTCCTGATCAGCGACGAACACGACCGGCCGCTGGCCGGCGACACCCCACGCCAGGCGCTGCGCGATGCGCTGCGCGCCTGCCTCGAAGGAGAGACAAACGCATGAGCGAGAGCAAGTCCGGCGGCGGCGCGAAGAAGAAGCCCGCGAAGAAGGCCGCGAAGAAGGTCGCGCGCAAGCGCGCCGCGCCGGTGCCGCAGGGCCCCGGCATCGAGGAACTGAAGTTCATGGTCGAGAGCGCCTGGGAACGGCGCACGATGCTGACCATGGACGAGATCGACGGCTCCACGCGGCCCACGGTCGAGCGCGTGATCGAAGGCCTGGAGAGCGGCGAGTTCCGCGTCGCCGAGCCCGACGGCAAGGGCGGCTGGACCGTCAACGAATGGCTGAAGAAGGCGGTGCTGCTGTACTTCCGCACCCAGGAGATGGAGCTGGTCGAGGCCGACCCCGCGCCGTTCTGGGACAAGATCCCGGCGCGCTTCGCCGACTTCGACGAGTCGAAGTTCCGCAAGCTCGGCGCGCGCGTCGTGCCGGGCGCCATTGCGCGGCGCGGGTCGTTCATCGGCAAGGACGTCGTGCTGATGCCGAGCTTCGTCAACATCGGCGCCTGGGTCGGCGCCGGCACGATGGTGGACACCTGGGCGACGGTCGGCTCCTGCGCGCAGGTCGGCAAGCACTGCCACCTGTCCGGCGGCGCCGGCATCGGCGGCGTGCTCGAGCCGCTGCAGGCGCAGCCGACCATCATCGAGGACCACTGCTTCATCGGCGCGCGCTCCGAAGTCGTCGAAGGCTTCGTCGTCGGCCATCACAGCGTCATCGGCATGGGCGTGTTCCTCGGCCAGTCGACGCGCATCTACGACCGCGCGACAGGCGAGATCTCGTACGGGCGGGTGCCACCGTACAGCGTCGTCGTGTCGGGGCAGCTGCCTTCCAAGGACGGCTCGCATTCGTTGTACTGTGCGGTGATCGTGAAAAAGGTCGACGCGAAGACGCGGGCGAAGACTTCGGTGAACGAGTTGCTGCGGGGGCTGGCGGAATGACGGCCACGATCTACGGGCTGGCGAACTGCGACACGTGCCGCAAGGCGCGCAAGTGGCTCGACCGCTTCGAGGTGGCTTACCGTTTCGTCGACTATCGCGACGAGCGCCAGTCGCCGGAAACGCTGCTGGCCTGGCGCGACGCGCTCGGCGGCTGGGACGCCATGGTCAACAAGTCCTCGACCACCTGGCGCAACCTGCCGCCGAACCGCAAGACGCCCGAGTCCGACGCCGAGTGGAAGCTGCTGCTGCGCGAGCATCCGCAGCTTATCCGGCGCCCGGTAGTCGTGACGGACGATGGCGTGGTGACGCAGGGGTTCAGCGACAACGGCTTCAAGGCGCGCTTCGGCGCGAGAAATTAGTTGCGGGGACTGCGTGGAGCCCTGCGCGCTTTGTTTGGACCCAGATGCTGATTTGCAGCAATCGCATGTGATTCCAGAATTCCTGTATGGGGCGATGTACGACGACAAGCATCGCTTTAATGTGCTCACGGTGTTGGATGGGCACAAAGATCGGATCCAGCAAAAGGGGCTTCGTGAGCCGCTCCTTTGCCGTACTTGCGAGCGAAAGATTTCGGTGCTGGAGCGCTATGCCAGTCTAGTAATTAAGGGTGGAGCAAAGGGGTTAAATGGGGAACGGCAAGGGGATCTCGTTACCGTCAAGGGGATCAACTACAAAGTTTTCAAGTTGTTTCTCTTGTCGATCCTTTGGCGCGCTGGCGTTTCTCGCCACCCTTATTTTGAACAAGTTCAACTGGGTCCGCACTTGGAGCGGTTGCGGACAATGCTTCTGGCGGAAGATCCTGGGCCGTTCGATCTTTATCCTTGCATCTTCTTTGGGCTTAACTGGAAACAGGGCGAGACGCCGGGGTTAATGATTCAACCCCACAAGGGAAAGGTTTGGGGGCATACCACCTATAACTTCGTCCTTCCTGGTTTGAAGCTTGTATTTTTTGTGTCTAGCCATCGACTTGATGCCAAGCAAAGGCGCTTTCCACTCCAGCAAGACGGATCGTTGCTATTTCAAGTGAGGTCGCCGATGGATCTTCCCGTGTTACATGGGTTTATGAGGAAGTTTGAACAGCAAGGCCGAAGGCCCCCTCTGGAGCCGGCGGATGAGGCCGAGCATCAACCGAAAGGTGATGGCGATCATGACTAGTGAGGTACTAGCGCTCGCGAAGGAGCTGATCATGCGGCCGTCGGTGACGCCCGACGACGCCGGCTGCCAGGCGCTGGTCG
>JBDZUW010000090.1:0-8483 GCA_040255375.1 Luteimonas sp.
ACATGGACGTACTTGCGGCGTCCCCCGAAAGTCCCCGCACGCTTCCGCCGCCCAGCCCGGAGGGCATCCCCGCCACCCGAGGGTCAGGGGGCGAGGTATTCGACGACTTCGAGGCCGTAGCCAGCGAGGCCGACCTGGCGTCGCGGCGTACCGATCACGCGCAGCTTGCCGTAGCCCAGGTCGGCGAGGATCTGGCTGCCGGCGCCGTTGCGCCGCCATTCGGCGAGCGTCCCCGCCCGGCCGCCCGCTTCCGCCGCCGGCGGAATCGCCGCGCCGGCGCCGGGGCCTGCAGCGTCGTGGGGATGGCGGATCCTGGCCAGCAGCGCCTCCGCGGTTTCGGCGGCGCCGCGCGGCGCTTCGCCGAGCAGCACCAGCGCGCCGGCGCCTTCGCGCGCGATCGCCGCGAGCACGTCGCCCGTCGCCGGGCCGAAATCCGCGCGCCGCCAGTGCAGCGCGTCGGCGAGCGCATTGAGGGTCTGCACGCGCACCAGCGACGGCACGGCCGCGTCCGGGGCGCCGCGCACCAGCGCGAAATGCAGCCCGTGGCCGAGCCGGTCGCGATAGGTGTGCAGGCGGAACGGCCCGTGCGCGGTGTCGATGTCGCGCGCGTCCACGCGCTCGACGGTGTGCTCGGTCTCGAGGCGGTGCCGGATCAGGTCCTCGATCGAGCCGATCTTCAGGCCGTGCTCGCGCGCGAACACTTCCAGTTGCGGCCGGCGCGCCATCGAGCCGTCGGCGTTGAGGATCTCGACCAGCACGCCGGCGGGCTCCATGCCCGCGAGCAGCGCGAGGTCGCTCGCGGCCTCGGTGTGGCCCGCGCGCGCGAGCACGCCGCCGGGCTGCGCCTGCAGCGGGAAGATGTGGCCGGGCTGCGACAGGTGCGCGGGCGACGCGTCGGGGCGCACCGCGGTGCGCACGGTATGCGCGCGGTCGTAGGCGCTGATGCCGGTGGTGACGCCTTCGGCCGCCTCGATCGATACCGTGAAATTCGTGCCGTGCGGCGAGGTGTTGTCGCGCACCATCGGCGGCAGCCCGAGCTGCGCGCAGCGCTCTCGCGTGAGCGACAGGCAGACCAGCCCGCGCGCGTGCGTGACCATGAAGTTGATGTCCTGCGGGCGCACGAGCTCGGCGGCCATGATCAGGTCGCCTTCGTTCTCGCGGTCCTCGTCGTCCACGATCACGACCATGCGGCCGGCGCGGATCTCGTCGAGCAGTTCGGGGATGGGGGCGAAGCTCATGGCGTGCGGGTTCCAGTGGGCGGGCCGCCGGCCTCGGGCGTCGCGGCGGAAAGCAGGCGCTCGACGTAGCGCGCGACCAGGTCCACCTCGAGGTTGACGGGGTCGCCGACGGCGGTGGCGGCGAACGCGGTGTGCGCGACCGTGTGCGGCACGAGCGCGACTTCGAAGCCGGCATCGTCCACCGCGTTGACGGTGAGGCTCACGCCGTCGACGCAGATCGATCCCTTCTGCGCGACATAGCGCAGCAGCGCGGCCGGCGCGGCGAAGCGCCAGCGCTGCGCGCGCGCGTCCGGCGCGATCGCCAGCACGCGGCCGACGCCGTCGACGTGCCCGCTGACGAGATGGCCGCCGAGCCGGTCGTCCGGGCGCATCGCGCGCTCGAGGTTCAGCGGGCGACCGGGCGCCAGCGCGCCGAGCGTGGTGAGCGCGAGCGTCTCGTTGGACGCATCGGCCTCGAAGCCGGCGCCATCGAACGCGACGACGGTCAGGCAGACGCCATTGACCGCGATGCTCTCGCCGAGCGCGACGCCATCGAACGGCAGCGTGCCCGCGGCGATGCGCAACCGTGCGTCGCCGCCGCGCGATTCCCGCGACTCGAGCCTGCCGACGCCTTCGACCAGGCCGGTGAACATCAGGCGGGCTTCCTGCGCGCATGCACGAACAGCGGCCAGCGCACGTCGCGCGCGGCCTGCGGATCGCCCCAGGCTTCGGCGAACGCCGGCGCCAGCGCGGCCACCGGATCCTCGCCGCCGTGCGCCTCGCGATACCGCTGCGTCGCCGAATAGCTGGAGAAGTAGCCGAGCAGGCGCGGCAGCGTCCATTGCGCGCGGAGTTCGAATTCCGGCACGGGGACGGCCGGGAACGGCCAGTCGAATCCCGCGTACGCCTCGTCGACGAACGCGCGTTGCGGCGGCCAGTGCGGGCGGATCGCGTCCTGCAGCGCATCGTTCGCGGCGGCGAGCGGCGCCGGCACCTCGATGTCCTGGTAGCCCCATGCCACCAGCACGCCGCCGGGCTTGAGCACGCGTTCGCATTCGGCGAAGAACGCCGGCAGGTCGAACCAGTGCAGCGCCTGCGCGACGCACACCGCGTCGGCGCCGGCGTCGGGCAGGCTGCAGCGCTCGCCCGGCTCGACCGCGAACGCCACGTTTTCTGGCTTGTCCGCCCATGCGCGCCGCGCCTGCTCGACCTGCGCGGCGCTGGGATCGGTGGCGTGCACGCGGTAGAAGCGCTGCGCGAGCCCGCGCGTCGCCTGCCCGCTGCCGCAACCGGCCTCCCAGAGCAGGCCGTCGGCGGGCGCGATCGCCGCGATCCAGTCGTACAGCGCTCCGGGATACTCGGGGCGTGCGCCGGCGTAGGCTGCCGCGACGGCGGAGAAGTGGTCGGGGAACGAAGCGGACTTTGCCATGCGACCGCCTAGTTCGCCGGCGCCGGTGGCGGCGTCGCGGGGAGGGCCGTCCCGGCCGCCTGGGCCGGGGCCGGCACGGGTTCCGGCCGCAGCAGCATGCGCACGTCCTCGCCGACGCGCCGCGTCTCGAGGATGCGCATGCCCAGGCGCTCGGTCATCGCATCGATGTGCAGGCCCTCGAACAGCGGCCGCGCGCGCTCGCCGAGCATCACCGGCGCGACGTAGAGCAGCAGCTCGTCGACCAGGCCCGAGGCGAGGAAGGAACCGGCCAGGGTGGCGCCCGCCTCCAGCTGCACCTCGTTGATGCCGCGCTCGGCGAGGAGGGCGAGCACCGCGTGCAGGTCGAACAGGCCGGCGCGCACGGGCACGTGCGCGTGCTGCGCCTCCACGCCGCGCGGCATCCGCGCGTCCGGCGCGTGCACGTACAGGGTGGGCGCGCCGCCTTCGCGGATGTGCCCGCGCGCGACCGTCGCCAGGCCCGGGTCCAGCACCACGCGCAGCGGCGGCACGAACGGCACCGGCTTGCCGGCGGCATCGTTCTCGAGCCGCACGGTGAGGTGCGGATCGTCCACCAGCACCGTGCCGGCGCCGGTCATCAACGCGCCGGAACGCGCGCGCCAGCGCTGCACGTCGCGGCGCGCCGGTTCGCCGCTGATCCACTTGGAATCGCCGGACGCCAGCGCGCTGCGCCCGTCCAGGCTCGTCGCCAGCTTCACGCGCATCCACGGCCGGCCGCGCTCGATCCGCGACAGGAAGCCGCGGTTGAGCTCGCGCGCCTGCGCCTCCATCAGGCCTTCGTCGACCCGGACGCCGGCCTCGCGCAGGCGCTCGTAGCCGCCGCCGTCGACCTTCGGATTGGGGTCGCGCATCGCGCCGACCACGCGCGCCACGCCCGCCTCGAGCAGCGCTTCCGCGCACGGGCCGGTCTTGCCGGTGTGCGCGCACGGCTCCAGCGAGACGTAGGCGGTGGCGCCGCGCGCACGCTCGCGCGCGCCCTCGAGCGCGTACACCTCGGCGTGCGGACCGCCCGCGCGCTCGTGCCAGCCCTCGCCGACGATCTCGCCGTCGCGCACGATCACGCAGCCGACCATCGGGTTGGGCTTCGTCGTGTACGCGCCGCGAGCGGCGAGGCGCAACGCGCGCGCCATCATCGCGTGGTCGATGGCGGTGAACGCCACGCGGTCCCCGGAACGGTCGCTCATTTCTTCTTCTTGTCCTGGTGCCGGTCGATGGGCACCACCTCCGCACCGAGCAGCGGCAGCTGGCCTTCGCCGGGGAGGTCGCGCTCCAGGCGGTCGAGCTCCTCGCGGAAATCGGCCACGTCCTCGAACGAGCGGTACACCGACGCGAAGCGCACGTAGCCCACGTGGTCGAGCTTGCGCAGCTCCGCCATCACGAATTCGCCGACCCGGCGCGAGGCGACCTCGCGTTCGGTGGTCATGCGCAGCTGGTGCACGACCGCGCGCACCGCCGCCTCGATCTGCTCCTCGGACACCGGCCGCTTCTGCAGCGCGCGGTCGAAGCCCTGGCGCAGCTTGCGCGCGTCGAACGCGTCGCGGCGGCCGTCGCTCTTCACGATCACCGGCAACTTGAGCTCGATCGTCTCCAGCGTGCTGAACCGCTCGCCGCAGGCCTCGCACTCGCGGCGGCGGCGGATCTGCGCGCCGTCCTCGCTGACGCGCGAGTCGATGACGCGGGTGTCTGCGTGCTGGCAGAACGGGCAGTGCATCCGCCGGCCGTCAGCCGTACACCGGGAACTGCGCGCACTGCGACGTCACCGCGTCGCGGACGCGGGCGATGACGTTGCCGTCGTTGGGATTGTCGAGCACGTCGCAGATCCAGTTCGCGAGCGAGATGCAATCGGACTCGCGGTAGCCGCGCGTGGTCACGGCCGGCGTGCCGATGCGCAGGCCGGAGGTCACGAAGGGCTTCTGCGGGTCGTTCGGCACCGCGTTCTTGTTGACGGTGATGTGGGCGCGGCCGAGCGCGGCTTCCGCGTCCTTGCCGGTGATGTTCTTGCCGATCATGTCCACCAGCATCAGGTGGTTCCTGGTGCCGCCGGAAACGATCTTGTAGCCGCGCTTCACGATGGTCTCCGCCATCGCCTGCGCGTTCTTCACCACCTGCTCCTGGTAGGCCTTGAACTCCGGCTCCAGCGCTTCCTTGAACGCGACCGCCTTGGCCGCGATCACGTGCATCAGCGGGCCGCCCTGGATGCCGGGGAACACGATCGACTGCAGCTTCTTCGCGAGCTCCTCGGCGGCGTCGCCCTGGGCGGCGCTGCTGGCGACGATGATGCCGCCGCGCGGGCCGCGCAGCGTCTTGTGCGTGGTCGAGGTGACGACGTGCGCGTGCGGCACCGGGCTCGGGTACGCGCCCGCGGCGACCAGGCCGGCGACGTGCGCCATGTCCACGAACAGGTACGCGCCCACCTTGTCGGCGATGGCGCGGAAGCGCGCCCAGTCGACGACCTGCGAGTACGCCGAGAATCCGGCGACGACCATCTTCGGCTTGTGCTCGATGGCGAGGCGTTCGACCTCGTCGTAGTCGATCAGGCCCTCGTCGTTCACGCCGTACTGCACGGCGTTGAACAGCTTGCCGCTGATGTTGACCTTGGCGCCATGGGTAAGGTGGCCGCCGTGCGCCAGCGACATCCCGAGGATGGTGTCGCCCGGCTGCAGCAGCGCCAGGTACACGGCCTGGTTCGCCTGCGATCCGGAGTGCGGCTGCACGTTGGCGTAGTCCGCGCCGAACAGCTGCTTCACCCGGTCGATCGCCAGCTGCTCGGCCACGTCCACGTATTCGCAGCCGCCGTAGTAGCGCTTGCCCGGGTAGCCCTCGGCATACTTGTTGGTGAGCACGCTGCCCTGCGCTTCCATCACCCGCGGGCTGGCGTAGTTCTCGCTGGCGATCAGCTCGACGTGGTCTTCCTGGCGACGGCGCTCGTCGGCGATGGCCTTGGCGAGTTCGGGGTCGTAGCCTTCGATGCGGGCGTCGCGCGGGAACATCGGGAGCACTCCGGGGGGCGTGGGGATCAGCGGATTGTAGCCCGCAGGAACGCCTCCAGCAGGGCGCCGCGATAACGGCGCCGGTGCAGCAGCAGCGACAGCCGGCGCTGCAGCAGCGGCTTCAGGAACGGCGTGCGCAGCGCGCGCAGCCGGCCGGCGTCGACGGCGTCCCGCACCGCGACCTCGGGCAGCAGCGCGATGCCCA
Organism: Luteimonas sp.; assembly: GCA_040255375.1. Lineage (GTDB taxonomy): Bacteria > Pseudomonadota > Gammaproteobacteria > Xanthomonadales > Xanthomonadaceae > Cognatiluteimonas. The sequence goes on from JBDZUW010000090.1 coordinate 5,860, forward strand.
GCCCCGCCGCAACCGCCTGCTTGATCGCTTCCACCTGGCTCAGCTCCAGCCGGCGGCCCGTCGCCGGCAGGCGGGCGAGTACCTGCTCGGTCTGCGCGCGGGTGGCCGAGCCCGGCTCGCGGATCACCCACGCCGCGCCCGCGAAGTCGGCCGCGGCGAGCCTCCTGCGCCGCGCCAGCGCATGCCCTGGCGGCGCGCAGACGACGAGCGCGTCCTCGCGCCACGGCCGCACTTCCAGCTCGGGATCCAGCACGGGGCCCTCGACGCAGGCCACGTCGAGGTCGTGCGCGAGCAACGCCGACGCGATCGCCTCGGTGTTGCCGACGCGCAGCCGCACCGCGACCTGCGGCTCGGCGCGCACGAAATCGCCCAGCAGCTCGCCGACACGGTAGTTGCCGACGGTGTTGCTGGTGCCGATGCGCAGTTCGCCGGCCAGCGGCCCGCCGGCGCCGGCCGCGGCGCGCGCGAATTCGGCATGCCGCTCCAGCAGTTCCTGCGCCAGCGGGAGCAGCTCGCGGCCGCGCGGATTGAGCCGCAGGCGGCCGCGCAGGCGGTCGAACAGCGGCGCGCCGACCAGCCGCTCCATTTCCGCCAGGGCCATGCTCGCCGCGGGCTGGGTGAGGTGCAGCCGCTCGGCCGCGCCGCGCAGGCTGCCGGCCGCGACGGTTTCCACGAATACCTGGAGCTGGCGGGGGCTGACGTTGATCATCAGCGAATCTTATCGCTTCGATAAGGAAACCGAAGTTTCCTTGATGGCCTGGGGCGCCGAAAATGGCGCCCCCGGCGGCGTGCCGCCTCGAACGGTCGGAGCGGGATGACGATGGCGTCAGTGGCGAAGCTGGCTCCCGGCCTGGCCCTGGCCGGCGCCGTGGCGCTGCTGGCGTGGTCGCTCGGCCAGGCCCTGCCGCTGCTGGGCGGCGCGGTCCTCGCGATCCTGCTCGGCGTGCTGCTGCGCGCGGCGTGGGCGCCGGCGCCGGCCTTCGCGCCGGGCGTGGGTTTCGCGGGCAAGCGCGTGCTGCAGGCCTCGATCGTGCTGCTGGGCTTCGGCCTGGACCTGGGCCAGGTCGCGCGCACGGGGCTGGCGTCGTTCGGCGTCACCATCGCGACGCTGCTGCTGGCCTTCGGCGCCGCCTGGGCGCTCGGCCGCGCGCTGCGGGTGCCGGGCAAGCTCGCCGCGCTGGTCGGCGTCGGCACCGCCATCTGCGGCGGGTCGGCGATCGCCGCCGTGGCGCCGATCCTGCGCCCCGACGAGCACGACACCGCGTTCGCGATCTCCACGATCTTCCTGTTCAACCTCGTCGCGGTGCTGGTGTTCCCGCCGCTCGGGCACCTGCTGGGCATGGACGACGCGCAGTTCGGCGTGTGGGCCGGCACCGCGATCAACGACACATCCTCGGTGGTCGCTGCCGGCTACGCGTACAGCCAGGCCGCGGGCGACCAGGCCACGATCGTGAAGCTGGCGCGGGCGACGATGATCGTCCCGGTCTGCCTCGCGCTGGCCGGCGCGCTGGCGTGGCGCGCGCGGCGGACGGCCACGCCGGCCGGCCCCGCCCCGCGGGCGCGGCTGGGCGCGATCTTCCCCTGGTTCATCCTCTGGTTCGTGGTCGCTTCGGCGCTGCGCACCGCGGGCCTCGTGCCGGTGGCCTGGCAGGGTGCGCTGCACGCGGCCGGCGGACTGGCGATGGTGCTGGCGCTCGCGGCGATCGGCCTGTCCGCCGACCTGCGCCGCATGCGCGCCACCGGCCCGCGCCCGGTCCTGCTGGGGCTGGGCGTCTGGGCCACCGTCGCGGTCGGAAGCCTGGTGGTGCAGGCGCTATAATCGCGGCATCCCGAGTCCGTCCGAGGCCCCTGCCCTGCGCAGGCGCCGACGCTCGCCTCCGCGGCCCGCGAACGCGCGGCGCCGCCCAGCACGAGAGCCCCGATGCAATACATCTACACCATGAACGGCGTGTCCAAGACGGTCCCGCCGAAGCGCCAGATCATCAAGGACATCTCGCTGTCGTTCTTCCCGGGCGCCAAGATCGGCCTGCTCGGCCTGAACGGCGCGGGCAAGTCGACGGTGCTGAAGATCATGGCCGGCGTCGATACCGACTTCACCGGCGAGGCCCGCCCGGCCACCGGCATCAAGGTCGGCTACCTGCCGCAGGAGCCGCAGATCGATCCGGAGAAGACCGTGCGCGAAGCGGTCGAGGAAGGCGTGGGCGAAGTGCTGAACGCGCAGGCCGCGCTCGACAAGGTCTATGCCGCCTACGCCGAGGAAGGCGCCGACTTCGACGCGCTGGCGAAGGAGCAGGAGCGGCTGGAGGCGATCCTCGCCGCCGGCGACGCGCACACCCTCGAGAACCAGCTGGAAGTCGCGGCCGACGCGCTGCGCCTGCCGCCGTGGGACGCGAAGATCGGCAACCTCTCGGGCGGCGAGAAGCGCCGCGTCGCGCTGTGCCGCCTGCTGCTGCAGAAGCCCGACATGCTGCTGCTCGACGAGCCCACCAACCACCTCGACGCCGAATCGGTCGAATGGCTGGAGCAGTTCCTCGCGCGCTACACCGGCACCGTGGTCGCGGTGACCCACGACCGCTACTTCCTCGACAACGCCGCCGAGTGGATCCTCGAGCTCGACCGCGGCC
>JBDZUW010000091.1:0-8443 GCA_040255375.1 Luteimonas sp.
ACTTCGCCGTCCTTGGTCCAGGCGACGATGGACGGCGTGGTGCGGTCGCCCTCGCTGTTCTCGATGACGCGCGCCTTGCCGCCTTCCATGATCGCCACGCACGAATTGGTCGTGCCGAGGTCGATGCCGATGATCTTGCCCATGGGTGCTCGCTCCTGAGGATCGTTTGTCTGTGCGGGCGCGCTCGGCGCCGATGGTTGCAATCTGGGGCCGGGCGGCGGCGCTTCAAGCGCCCTGCCCGGTCGTGTTCATCCGTTCATTCGGCCACGACGACCAGCGCCGGCCGCAGCAGGCGCTCGTTGAGCACGTAGCCCTTCTGGAACAGCTGGGCGACGCTGCCGGCGGCGATGCCGTCGGCGGCGACCATGCTCATCGCCTGGTGGCGTTCGGGGTCGAAGGCCTCGCCCGCGGCGGGCGCGACCTCGGTGAGGCCGTTCGCCGCGGCGATGCGGTGCAGCTGGCGCAGGGTCAGCTCGAGGCCGGCGCGCAGCGGGTCGGATTCGGCTGCGGCGGCCAGCCCCGCCTCCATGCTGTCGAACAGCGGCAGGAGGTCGGCGAGCAGGCGCTCGTTGGCGAAACGGCGCGCGCTTTCCAGCTCGCGCGCCATGCGCTTGCGCTGGTTGTCGAGGTCGGCGCGCTCGCGCAGGCCTTCGGCGCGGAGCTGCTCGAGTTCGGCCCGCAGCTGCTCGATCTCGGCAACGCGGGGATCGGCGGCCTGCCCGTCGGGGGTGGTGTCCGGCGTATCGGTCGTGGTCATGGTCGTCCTTCGCGGCGGGGGCCGCGCCATTCCACGGGTATTGGGGCCGGCTTCGGCCCGTTCAAGCCTTCACGGGCGCAGGGCGGCGCCCAGGGCCTCGGCGGCGGCCAGCACCACCGGGATCACGCGGTCGTAGGCCATGCGCGAGGGCCCGATCACGCCGAGCACGCCGAGCGGGCGGTCGCCGGCGGCGTAGGGCGCGGTGACCAGCGACATGCCCTCGAGCGGGGCCAGGCCGGTTTCCTCGCCGATGAAGACGCGCACGCCGGGCGCGCGCGCGGTGCGTTCGAGCAGCTGCAGGATCTCGCGCTTGCGGGCGAAGGCCTCGAACAGGTCGCGCAGGCGCTCCACGTCGGCCAGGTCCTGCACGCCCATGAGCCGGGTCTGCCCGGCGAGCAGCACGTCCTCGCCGATCGCCGCGGTCTCGGGCACGGGGTCGCCGGCGTCGGGGGCGAGCGCCTGTTCCGCCAGTTCCACGCTGTTCGCAAGCAGGCCGGCCATCTCGTCGCGGGCCCGGCGCAACTCCTGCACGAGGGCGGCCCGGATCTCGGCCAGCGTGCGCCCGGCGAAATTGCGGTTCAGGTAGTTGGCCACGCGTTCCAGTTCGGCGGCGTCGTAGCTGCGCCGGGCCTGGAACACCCGGTTCTGCACGTCGTTGTCGGCGAACACGAGGATCGCCAGCACCCGGCCGCCGTCGAGCGGGACGAAGTCGATGTGGCGGAAGGCGAACTGCCCGCGCCGCGGCACGCTGACCACGCCGACGAAATGGCTCATCGCCGACAGCAGCTCGGATGCGTTGCCGAGCAGCGCCTGGGTGCCGGTACCCGCGGGCAGCTCCTGCCGCAGCCGGGCCAGTTCGGTCTCCGGCAGCGGGCGCACCTGCAGCAGGGAGTCCACGAACACCCGGTAGCCCTGCGCGGTGGGCACGCGCCCGGCGGAGGCGTGCGGCGAGCTGAGCAGCCCGATGTCCTCCAGGTCGCCGAGGATGTTGCGGATCGTCGCCGGGCTCACGTCCAGGCCGGCGTGCCGCGCCAGCGTCTGCGAGCCGACCGGCGCGCCGTCGCGGATGTAGCGCGAGATCAGCGTGCGCAGCAGCTGCCGGGCTCGGGGGTCCAGCGGGTCGTCCAGGAGGGGCGCGCGGCTCATGCGCCGAGTGTAAGGCGACCGCGGCTCGGCGGCGCAGCGGTTGCGACGGCGATCTTTTACGCTATCGGCATGCTGACCCGTCTTTCGATCCGCGATTTCGCCGTCGTCGCCGCCGCCGAGCTCGAGTTCGGGCCGGGACTGACCGTCATTTCCGGCGAAACGGGCGCCGGCAAGTCGCTGCTGGTGGATGCCCTGGGCTTCATCGCCGGCCTGCGCGCGGACAGCGGCATGGTCCGCCATGGCGCGGGCCGCGCCGAGCTCTCGGCCGAATTCGACCTCCGCGATGCTCCCGCGGCGCTCGCCTGGCTGCGCGAGACCGACTTCGACGAGCCCGCCGCCGGCGACGGCGCCGGCTGCCAGGTGCGGCGCACGCTCCGCGCCGATGGCGGCTCGCGGGCGTGGATCAACGGGCGCCCCGCCACCCTCGCCCAGCTCGGCGAGCTCGCGGCGATGCTGGTGGAGATCCACGGCCAGCACGAACACCAGGCGCTGCTCGACCGTGGCAGCCAGCTCGCGCTGCTGGATGCGTTCGGCGCGCTCGAGCCGCAGCGCGAGGCGGTGCGCGACGCCGCGCGCCGGTGGTCGGCGCTGCTGCGAGAACGCGACGCGCTCTCGCGCCAGGGCAACGTGGGCGAACGCATCGCGTGGCTGGAGCACCAGCTGGGCGAGCTGCAGCGCGAATCGCTGGAACCCGAGTCGATCGCCGCGCTGGCCGGCCTGCACCGGCGCCATGCGCATGGCGCGGCGCTGATCCAGGCCTGCGAGGAAGCGAGCACGCGCCTCGGCGGGGACGAGGGCGGCGCGCCGTCGCGGATGCTGCAGCAGGTCCGTGGCGCCCTCGCCCGGCACGCGGCCGACGAGCCGCGCCTGGCCGAGGTGGACGCCATGCTCGACACCGCCGCGATCCAGCTCGACGAAGCGCTTGCGCTGCTCGAACAGGTGCGCGCCGACCTCGACATCGACCCCGAAGCCTTCGAGGAACTCGACCGCCGCCTGGGCCGGCTGCACGACCTGGCCCGCAAGCATCGCGTCGCGCCCGAAGGCCTGGCCGCGCAGCGCGACGCGCTCGCCGCGGAACTCGAGGCGCTGCGCGATTCCGGCGCGCGCCTGCGCCGGCTCGACCCGGAGATCGACGCGGCCGCGGACGCCTGGCGGGCCGCCGCGGCGGCGCTGGGCGAGGCGCGCCGCGAGGCCGCCGCGCGGCTGTCGTCGGCCACCACCGCGCTGCTCTCCGAACTGGGCATGGGCGGCGGCCGCTTCGAGGCGATGCTGGAACCGGGCGCGACCGACCGTCCCGATCCGCAGGGCGCCGAGCGCGTGGAATTCCTCGTCGCGGCGAACGCCGGGCAGCCGCCGCGCCCGCTGCGGCGCGTGGCATCGGGCGGCGAACTGTCGCGGATCTCGCTGGCGATCGAAGTCGCCGCACTGGGCAAGGATGCCGTGCCGACCATGGTGTTCGACGAGGTGGATTCCGGCATCGGCGGCGCCGTCGCGCAGATCGTCGGCCAGAAGCTGCGCGCGCTCGGCGCCGGTCGCCAGGCGCTATGCGTCACCCATCTCCCGCAGGTCGCCGCGCACGGGCATGCGCACTACCGGGTGAGCAAGTCCGAGCAGGCGGGCGCGACCCACAGCGCGGTCGAGGTGCTGGATGCGAAGGCGCGCGAGGAGGAGATCGCGCGGATGCTCGGCGGCGCCACCGTCGGCAAGGAAGCGCGCGCCGCCGCGCGGCGCCTGCTCAGCGACGCAGCTTCCTGACGTACAGCACCAGGGCGTGGTCCTGGATCTCGTAGCCGCGTTCGGCCGCGATCTTCCGCTGCAGCTCCTCGATCTCGTCGCTGTGGAACTCGATGACCTTGCCGTTCTCCACGTCCACCATGTGGTCGTGGTGCTCGCCGCGGTCCAGCTCGTACACCGCGTGGCCGCCCTCGAAGTTGTGCTTGAGCACGAGCCCGGCCGCCTCGAACTGGGTCAGCACGCGGTACACGGTGGCCAGGCCGATCTCGTCGCCCTGCTCCAGCAGCTGCCGGTAGATGTCCTCCGCGGTCAGGTGGCGGGGGCGCATCTGGTCCAGCAGCGCGAGGATCCGCATCCTGGGGTGGGTGACCTTCAGTCCGGCCTTGCGCAGGTCGTTGGTTTCCATGGCGGCTGGGCTCCCGGCTTGCGTGTATGATCGGCCCCATTATCGCCATTTCCCCCACCTGCGACCCCATGCGCAAGACCGCCCTGCTCGCGATCGCCATCGCCGCCCTCACCGTTGCCGGTTGCGGCATCGTCTACAAGCAGCCGATCTACCAGGGCAACCTGATGGAGAAGGCCGCCGTCGACCAGCTCCAGGCCGGGATGAGCAAGGACCAGGTGCAGGCGCTGCTGGGCTCGCCGTCCATCGCCGACCCGTTCCACCACGACCGCTGGGACTACACGGCGACCCAGCGCACCGACCGGCTTGGGCACACCGAAATCCGCAACTTCACGGTGTTCTTCGAGAACGGCGCGGTCAGCCGCTGGGAAGGCGACTATTTCCCCGAGCAGGACCAGGCGCTGTCGGCGAAGATGGGCCGCTTCGGCAACCTCGCCAAGGACAAGAAGAAGAAGGGCGGCGGCTGAGTCAGCGCCGGGCGCGCCGCCGGCGCGCTTCCTTCGGATCCATCCGCAGCGCCTCCAGCAGTTCCACGCGGTCCCCGTCGCGCAGCGCGCGCGCGGGCGCGGCGAGTTCGCCGTGCACCGCATGGCCGGCGACGCCGTCGAGCGCGATCCCGGATTCGCGCACGGCATCGGCGACGGTGGCGCCGGCAGGCAGTTCGAGCCGCACGGCCAGGTGGCGGCGCGGCCAGGCGCGCACGACCTCGATGCGCAGCCGCTCGCCGCTCATCCCGCGGCCGTGCCGTCGCCGGGCGTGCCGTCGGCGACCCGCACGAAATCGTCGACCATGCGGTCCGCCAGCCCCTGCATGCCCAGGGCCAGCGCGCCGCCCAGCAGCTTCCCCTGCGGTTCGAATTCCAGCGTCAGCGTGACCCGACACGCGGATTCGTCGAGGGCGTGGAACTGCCAGCGCCCGTGCAGGCGCCGGAACGGGCCGTCACGCAGCGCCATGTCGATGTGGTGCGGCGGCGAGAGCGTGTTCTCGGTGGTGAACCACGTCCGCAGCGGGCCCAGGCCGAGGTCCAGCCGGGCGACCACCCGGTCCTCGCGGCGCTCGAGCACCTGCGCCGATTCGCACCAGGCGAAGCGCCGCGGGTAGGCCTCGATGTCGTCCACGAGCGCGAACATGCGGGCCGCCGAATGCCCGACCAGGGCGCTGCGCTGGATTCTGGTCATGGAGATGGGACAATGCCCGGATGGCAGGAAAGTCTTCCAAGGATAAGGCAAACGGCGGCGGCACCATCGCGCTGAACAAGCGCGCGCGCCACGAATTCCACATCGAGCAGCGCTTCGAGGCCGGGCTCGCCCTGCAGGGCTGGGAGCTCAAGTCCATCCGCGCCGGCCGCGCCAACATCACCGAGGCCTACGCGGTGGTCCGCGACGGCGAGCTGTTCCTGTTCGGCGCGCAGATCACGCCGCTGATCTCCGCGTCGACCCATGTCGTCGCCGACGACCGGCGCACGCGCAAGCTGCTGCTCAACCGCCGCGAGATCGACACGCTGATCGGCAAGGTGCAGCGCGACGGCTACACGCTGGTGCCGACGGCGCTGTACTGGAAGGGCAACAAGGTCAAGGCCGAGCTCGGCCTGGCGCGCGGCAAGCAGCTCCACGACAAGCGCGAGGCCAGCAAGGAACGCGACTGGAACCGGGAGAAGCAGCGCGTGCTGCGCCGGCACAACAAGGACGCGTAGCGCGTCACACCGGGGGCGCGGCCTCGGGCAGCGTGAACGCGAAGGTCGCGCCCTGCCCCTCGACGCTGTCGGCGCGGATCGTGCCGCCGTGCCGCTCCACGATGCGCCGCACCGACGCGAGCCCGACGCCCTCGCCGGCGAATGCCTCCTGGCTGTGCAGGCGCTGGAACGGGCGGAACAGCTTGCCCGCGTATTCGGCCGGAAAGCCCGCGCCGTTGTCGCGCACGAAGAACGCGCCGCCGGCGTCGCGGCCGACTTCGATCCGCGCCGGATGGCGGTCGCGGCTGAATTTCCAGGCGTTGCCGAGCAGGTTCTCCAGCAGGTTGCGCACCAGGCTGGCGTCGCCCACGGCGCCGAGCCCCGGTGCGATGTCGACCTCGACGTCGCGGTCCGGCTCGTTGGCGCGGAGTTCGGCGACGATCTCGGCCGCCATCCTCGAGAGGTCGAGCGCGACCGGTCGGATGCCGCCGCGCCCCAGCCGCGCCATCTTCAGCAGCGCCTCGATCAGCGAACCCATGCGCGCCGCCGCGTTGCGCACGCGCGCGACGTAGGCGCGGCCCTCCTCGTCCAGCACGTCGCCGTAGCGTTCGCCCAGCAGCCGGCTGAAGCCGTCGATCGCGCGCAGCGGCGCGCGCAGGTCGTGCGACACGCTGTACGCGAACGATTCCAGGTCCTGGTTGGCGATGGTGAGCTCGCGGGTGCGCGCCTCCACGCGGGCCTCGAGGCTGCGGTTCAGCGCCAGCACCTGCGCCTCGGCGCGCAGGCGGTCCGTGACGTCCTCCACCTGCACCAGGCGCACGACGTCCTGGCCGATCTCGCCCGGCACCGGCGCGAAGGTCATCTGCACCTGGCGCAGGCCGCCGCCATCGGCCAGCAGGGTCCGGGTGCTGCGGTAGACGCCCGCGCCCAGCAGCGCCTGCTGGCTGCGGCGCATCGCATCCTCGCCGCTGTAGTCGAGGAAGTGCGAGTCGAACTCCGTGCCCAGCAGCTGCGGCACCGGCCGGCCGATGGTCCGCGCCAGCGCCGGATTCGCGTCGACGATGCGCCCCTGCCGGTCGAGCAGCGCCTGGCCGATCGCCGAGTACTCCATCGCGCTGCGGAAGCGCTGTTCGCTGCGCCGGTACGATTCGGTCATCCGCGCGGCGAGGCGGTCGGCGCGCGAGCGCGTCGTGGCCAGCACCAGCGCGATGCCGTACAGCAGCAGCGAGGCGATCACGCCGATCACCAGCGTGCTGCGCAGGTTGCGCAGCCGGGCGTCGAGTCCGGCACGCGGCCCCGAGACGAATTCCAGGCGCCAGCGGCGGCCGTATGCCTCGATCGTCGACGTCGCGTGGAAGCCCGGCAGCAGCCCGGAGCGCGATGGCCCGGCTTCGGCCGGCTCGTCGAGCAGCACCGTGCCCGTGCCCGGTGCCGCGGTGTCGCTGACATCCACGACGCGCAACTGCAGGCGCTCGGGCGCGTTGCTCAGCGCGGCGCGCACCAGGTCGCCGACCCGGAACGGCACGTACACCCAGCCCTGCAGCGACTCGCGCCGCGCTTCCACGTTGCCGGGCCGGTCGCCGGCCCGGTACACAGGAAGCAGGAGCAACTCGCCCGCAGGAAGCCGGCCAGGCGTGCTCTGCGCGCTGCGGAGCACGACCGGCCCGGTGAGGCGCGGCTGGCCGCTGTCGCGCGCCGCGTCCATCGCCCGGCGCCGGCCCGGCTCGGAGTAGAGGTCGAACCCGATCGCGCCCGCATTCTCCGGCGTGAGCGGCTCGAGGTAGAGGACGGGCGCGTAGGTCTCGCGGATGCCGTGCGGCCAGACGTGCAGCCGGCCCTCGCCGCTCTCGCGGAGCATGCGCTGCGTGTCGGAGAGCTGCAGCGGCGTCGCTTCGAACGCGAAGCCCAGGCCCAGCGCGTCGGGATAACGCTGGCGCAGCGCCAGGCCGTCCACATAGTTGCGCCATTGCTGCCGGCTCGGCCGCGCCACCGAGGCGAACAGGGACACGCCGCCGCGCGCCAGGAGCTCGAAGTTGCCCAGGCGCTGCGCGATCAGCGACGAGGCTTCGTTCGCGCGCGAGGCGAATTCCGCCTGCGCCGCGGTCATCTCGCGCACGTGCGCCCCGCGCCAGTAGAGGAACACCAGCAGCAGCGAGGCCAGCAGCACCAGCAGCGCCAGCGCGTGGCCGGCCACGGAACCGGCCGCCGCCGGCGGCCGCATGTCCGGGGCCTGGGAGGTCGAGGGCATTCGCGCAGCATAGCCCGGCCGCGGGCGCCGCTTGCGTGAACCGGCGCTGGACGTCGCCGGATCCCCGCTTGAACGCCCCCGGGGCGGCCCTATACTGGCCGTGTCGGACGTTTCGACATTCCCGGGGGTGCACTGGCTTCGACGGGGGTCGCGAAATCGCCTGGCGCATGCCGAGGGGGCAGCTTTCCTCGTTAATCCAGCCGCAAAAAACCAGACGCCAACGACGACGTCTACGCTCTGGCCGCTTAAGGCCTAGCCCCGAACCCGCTTGTGCCCGTGCTCGCGGATGTAGGGTCATCATCACGGGATAGGTGCCGGCGGCAACCCGTCAACCGGCTCCGAAACCAAAGCGGGTGTGGGTGACGGTGTGCCTCGCACGTTGTGTTGCCGTCATCCGAAATCGAACAACGAGCTAAGCATGTAGTGCCGGGCATGGAGTGCCTTCGGACGGCGGTTCGATTCCGCCCACCTCCACCAATGCCA
>JBDZUW010000092.1:0-8404 GCA_040255375.1 Luteimonas sp.
CGCTCTCCGGGGTGATGAAGCCGAAGCCCTTGGCGTCGTTGAACCACTTGACGGTTCCGGTCTGACGATCCGACATGTAACTACTCCTTGAATCTAGGTTTTTGTGTACACGGCCGCATTCCATGGGGAAGGCGTACCGGACTGTCGAGCAAGGGGTAGAGACGCGTAGCGATGTAGCGGATCGTTTGGATCTACCGCATCGAAACCACGATGTACCGTGATCCCGCTTGGAACAGTGCGCGCACCTTAACCTACTTTGCCCCGGAAGTGTGAACGGGCGGCGACCTTCCTTCCGGCCACCCTGCCGGCCGCCGACGGGCGGCAGGTGCGCCGGGCGGCGCGGGCCGGGGCCCGGCGCCGGCCCGCCGTCACCAGTCGGCGTGGCCCGGGAGCAGGCCGCGCAGCTCGGGCTCGGTCAGGTTGCGCCACTGCCCGGGCTTGAGGTGGCCGAGCTTCACGTTGCCGATCCGCACCCGCACCAGCTGCTTCACCCGGTAGCCGAAATGCGCCGCCATCAGCCGGATCTGCCGGTTGAGCCCCTGGACCAGCACGATCCGGAAGCCGAAGCGCCCGAGTTTGCCGGTGCGGCACGGCAGGGTCGGCTCGCCGTGCACCGGCACCCCGCCCCGGGCCATGCCGCGCAGGAACTCGTCCGTGACCGGGTGGTTCACCGCGACCAGGTACTCCTTCTCCAGCTTGTTCTCGGCGCGCAGGATCGCGTTGACGATGTCGCCGTTGCTGGTGAGCAGGATCAGGCCTTCCGAATCCTTGTCGAGGCGGCCGATGGGGAAGATGCGTTGCTGGTGGCCGACGCAGTCGACGATGTTGCCCTTCACCCCGGACTCGGTCGTGCTGGTCACGCCGACCGGCTTGTTGAGCGCGATGTAGACGTGGCGGCGCTTGCCCGGCGCGGCCTGGCGGGCGGCCAGCGGCTTGCCGTCGACCAGCACCTTCGCGCCTTCCGGCAGCTCCGCGCCGACGCGGGCGCGCACGCCGTCCACCGCGACGCGGCCCTCGGCGATCAGGCGATCGGCTTCGCGACGCGAGCAGAACCCGCTGTCGGCAATGAACTTGTTGAGCCGCATGCCTACGGGACGACGATGTCCGCCTGGTCCGGATGCCGCTCCACCCAGGCGGCCGCGTACGCGCAGGCCGGACGGATGCGGTAGCCCTCGGCGCGCGCCCAGTCGAACACGGCCGCGACCAGGCGCCCGGCGATGCCGCGGCCGCCGAGCGGCTGCGGCACCTCGGTGTGGCGGATCGTCACCACGCCGTCCGCCAGGCGGTAGTCGAGCAGCGAGCGCTGCCCCTCCAGGTCCACCGTCCAGCGGTTCGCCGCCGGATCGTGGACCGGTGTCACTTCAGTTCCTGCGCTCATGGCGGCTCCGGCTCGGCGCTGGTCGCGCTTGCCCTGATTATGCCGCTCCGGCGCGCCGACCGCGCGTCAACCGAAGGACGGCTGCAGCAGCTTCGCGAGGAACGCCGGCCCGACCCGCGGCTCCATCATCAGCGTGAAGAGGATCCCGTAGCCGGCGCCCCACAGGTGCGCGCTGTGGTTGACGTTGTCGTGGCCGTGCCGGTCCATCCAGATCGAATAGCCCACGTACAGCACGCCGTAGACGATGGCCGGCACCGGGATCACGAACACGATGATCAGCGACCACGGCTGCACCAGGATGAAGGTGAACAGCACCGCCGACACCGCTCCCGACGCGCCGAGGCTGCGATAGCGGCTGTCGTGCCGGTGCCGCAGGTAGGTCGGCAGGATCGCGACCAGGATCGCCGAGAGGTAGAACAGCACGAAGCCCAGCTGCCCGATGTAGGGCACGAACCAGCCCTCGACCGCCCTGCCGAAGAAGTACAGGGTGATCATGTTGAACAGCAGATGCTGGAAATCGGCGTGGATGAAGCCGTGCGTGACGAGCCGGTCGTACTGGTGCTGCCGGTCGATCGCCGGCGGCCACAGCACCAGGCGCTCGGCCAGGCGCGGATTGTTGAACGCCAGCCACGACACCAGCACGGTGACGGCGATGATCGCGACGGTCAGCGACATGCCCATGCGTCAGCCGCCCGCCGCCTTGAGACGGAGGGTCACCGCTTCCGCCCGCAGGCCCGCGAGCTGGGCCTGGCGCGCCCTGAGGGCCGCGGCCACGTCGGCGGCGAAGCCCGCGTAGGGATCGCCGAGCTGCGCCTGCGCCTCGCTGCTGTCGCCCGGCATGTTGCGGAAGCTCTCCAGCATGTCGAGCTTCGCCTGCACCTCGTCGATGCGCTCCTTGACGAAACCGTAGCGCGCCGGCGCCAGGCCGGCGCCCTGCGCACCCGCGACATCGATGTCGTTCGAGGTCATGGCGAACAGCGCGGTGGTCTCGGCCTCGGCGTCGCCGGCGGCGCGGGCGCGCTCCAGCTTGCCGAACTCCTCACGCAGCAGCGCGTTTTCCTTCTCCATCCCGCGCGCGTAGGCGTCGATGTCGGCGACGCCGAGCGCGGCGTCCGCAGGCGTGGCGTCCGCGGCCGCCGGCGCGGCGGCCGCCGCGGGCGATGCTGCCGGGGCGGAGCCCCCCGACGGCGCTTCCGCGGACGGTGGCGGCGAAGCCTCGCCGCCGGCATCGTCGGGCTTGCCGCCGCAGGCGGCCAGCGCGAGCAATGCGGCGGCAAGGAGCGTGTGCCGCATGCCCTTCGGCGTCATGTCGTACGACCTCATGCCAGCGATTCCTCCAGGTAGTTGTCCTGCATCGGGTAGCGGCGCGCATAGGCCGCAAAGGCCAGCGCCGCCGCGAAGGCGAACGCGGCGAAGAAGAACATCAGGAACGCGTTCTCGCTCCAGCCGGTGGCGGCGATGCGCGCGGTCACCGCGTCGTTGCGCACGGCCACGTTGGTGAGCAGCACCCACAGGCTGCCGAACGTGCTCGTGAGGTACCAGAAGGCCATGATCACGCCCTTCATCGAGGCGCGCGCCTGGCTGTAGGCGAACTCGAGCGCGGTCGCCGATACCAGCACTTCGCCGAAGGTGAGCAGCGCATAGGGCCAGGCCTGCCATGCCAGCGAGGTGCTGGCGCCGCCGTCGATGCGCAGCTGGATCGCGCCGGCGAAGATCCAGGCCAGGCCGGCGAACGCGATGCCCCAGCCCATGCGCCGCAGCGGCGTGGGGTCGTAGCCCATCCGCCGCAGCGCCGGGTACAGCAGGATGTTGTTGAGCGGGATCACCAGCATGATCAGCAGCGGGTTCAGCGCCTGCATCTGCGCCGCTTCCTTCACCAGCCAGCTCGGCCACCACCAGGCCTCGTGCGGCACCGCCATCGCCTGCCCCTGGATCACCCAGGTGCTCGCCTTCTGGTCGAACAGCGACCAGAACGGCGTGGTCAGCGCGAACACGATCAGGATGCGCAGCACGGCGCGCACGCTGTCCACCGCCGCGTCGGGATGGCGCCCGCGGGCGCGCTCGAGCTGCAGCGACACGCCGATGCCGCCGAAGGCGATCAGCGCGCCCAGCGCGAGGCAGGCGGTGATCACGAAATGGAAATCCGCCGGCCAGTACGGCACGTCGATGCCGGCCCAGGCGTGCAGCGCCCAGCACAGCAGCATCGTCGCGGCGAGCGCCGCGCCGAACGCGGCCACCACCAGGCCCGCCCGCCCCTGCCCCGGCGCGCGCGCCAGCAGCGCGGTGCGCGCGACGTTGTGGAACGAATCCGGATCCAGCCCGCGCGTCGGCGGCACGCGCACGTACTGCCTGCGCCCCAGCCAGAAGACGAACGTGGCGATCAACATCAGCGCGCCCGGGATGCCGAAGGCCACCGCCGGCCCGAAGCTGCGCAGGAACAGCGGCATCAGCAGCGAGGCGAAGAAGCTGCCGAAGTTGATGGTCCAGTAGAAGGCGTCGAAGACGACCTTGGCCAGCGCCTTGTTCTCGCGCGTGAACTGGTCGCCGACGAAGGACACCACCAGCGGCTTGATGCCGCCCGACCCCAGCGCGATCAGCAGCAGCCCGGCGTAGAAGCCCTGCCGGCTGTCCTCGAACAGCGCGAGGCAGGCATGGCCGGCGCAATACACGAGCGAGAACCACAGCACCGTGTCGTACTTGCCGAAGAAGCGGTCCGCGAGCCAGCCGCCGAGCAGCGGGAAGAAGTACACGCCGATGACGAAGCTGTGGAACACGTCCTTCGCCGCGGCCTGGCGCTCGGCGTCCGGGAGGTATGCCAGCAGCACGCTCGAGACGAGGAACTGCACCAGGATGTTGCGCATCCCGTAGAAGCTGAAGCGCTCGCAGGCCTCGTTGCCGATGATGTAAGGCACCTGCCGCGGCAGGCGCCCCGGGCCGGCCGCGGTCAGGCCCACTCGGTCAGGCCTTCGGCGGCGTACAGCGCCTTGAACGAGGGCCGCGCCTTCATCCGCAGCGCGTGCGCGGCCAGGTGCGGCCATCCGGTGGCCGGTCGCGGCATGTTGCGCGACCAGCGCATCAGCATCGTCAGGTAGAAGTCGGCGACGCAGGGCGCGGCGCCCAGCAGGTAGGGGCCGTTGGAGGCCAGGTGCGCGTCGATGCGCTCCCACGCCGCCTCGATGCGCGGCTGCACGTGCGCGCGTGCGTTGTCCGCCTGCGCTTCCCCGGCGACCTCGTTCGGATACCACCAGATGCGGAACAGCGACTGCACGGCCTGCGCGAGGTGGAACATCCACTGCAGGCAGTCGCGGCGGGCCGGGTCGCCGACGGGCGGGATGAGCCCGGCGCCCGGATGCGTTTCGGCGAGGTGCAGCGCGATCGCCGCCGCCTCGGCCATCGGCCGGCCGTCGAGCACCAGCGTCGGGACCACGCCGCTCGGGTTGAGCGCCAGGTAGTCGGCGGATTTCTGCTGCTTCGAGGCGAAGTCGACGAGGCGCAGTTCGTGCGGGATGCCGAGTTCGATCAGCAGCCAGTGCGGGAGCAGGCTGGCGGCGCCGGGGGAGAAATGGAGGATGGTCATGGCCGGCAACGTTATCATCGAAGCCGACCCCGCTCACCGGAACCGACGATGCGCCGCACCCGCCCGCTCGCCCGCCTCGCCCTGGCCTGCCTGGCCCTGGCATGCCTCCACCTGGCCAGCTTCCCCGCCTTCGCCGCGACGGCGGCCAGCGTGGACCTCACGACCGTCGCCGAACGCTCCGGCTTCCAGCGCACCGGCCGCTACGAGGAGGTCATCGCGCTCTGCAAGGACTTCGCCAGGGCCTATCCCGACGCGGTGCGCTGCCAGGACTTCGGCGCCACGCCCGAAGGCCGGCCGATGATGCTGCTGGTCGCGACCCGCACGGGCGCCTTCACCCCGGACGCGGCGGCCGCGCGCCACTTGCCGGTGCTGCTCGTCCAGGGCGGCATCCACGCCGGCGAGATCGACGGCAAGGACGCCGGTTTCCTGGCGCTGCGCGAAGTGCTCGAGGGCAAGGTCGCGCCGGGCGCGCTCGAGAAGCAGGTGCTGCTGTTCGTGCCGGTGTTCAACGTCGACGGCCACGAACGCTTCGCCGCCTGGAACCGGCCGAACCAGCGCGGTCCCGAGCAGATGGGCTGGCGCGTCACCGCGCAGAACTACAACCTCAACCGCGACTACATGAAGGCCGACACGCCGGAGATGCAGGCCATGCTCGGCCTGGTCCGCGGCTGGGATCCGCTGGCGTACGTGGACCTGCACGTCACCGACGGCGCCAAGTTCCAGCACGGCGTCTCGATCCAGGTGCAGCCGCTGGTGGCCGGCGACGCCGGCCTCGGCGCGGACGGGCGCGTACTGCGCGACGGCGTGATCGCCAGGCTCGATGCCACGGGCGCGATGGCGCTGCCGTTCTACCCGTCGTTCGTGGAGAACGACAACCCCGCCTCCGGCTTCGTCGACGGCGTCAACGCGCCGCGCTTCTCGGACGGCTACTTCTGGCAGCGCAACCGCTTCGGCATGCTGGTCGAGACGCACTCGTGGAAGGACTACCCGACCCGCGTGCGCATCACCCACGACGCGATCGTCGCCCTGCTCGACCTGGTGCGCGACCACGGCGCGCAGTGGCGCGCCGATGCCGACGCCGCCGACGCGCGCGCGGCCAGGCTCGCCGGCACGCCGGTGGCGCTGGACTGGAAGGCGACCGACCGCGTGCGCACCATCGACTTCGAAGGCTACGCGTACGCGCGCACGCCGTCGGAAGTCTCCGGCGCGCCGATGACGCGCTACGACGAATCGAAGCCCGAAACCTGGCACCTGCCGCTGCGCGACGAACTGGTCCCCGACCATGTCGTCGACGCGCCGCGCGGCGGCTACCTCGTCCCTGCCGCGTGGGCCTCGCGGGTCGAGCCGCGGCTGCGCACGCACGGCATCGCCTACCGCCGCCTCGACGCCGCCTTGCCGGCAGCCCCGGTACAGGCCTGGCGCGCGGACAGCTTCGAATTCTCGAAGCAGTCGTTCGAGGGCCACCAGCGCCTCGCCGCCAGCGGCGAATGGAAGCCGGAGGCGATCGACGTGCCGGCCGGCAGCCTGTTCGTGCCGATCGCGCAGCCGCTGGCGCGCGTGTTGATGGGCCTGCTGGAACCGCAGGCGCCCGATGCGCTGCTGGGCTGGGGCGAATTCAACAACGCCTTCGAGCAGAAGGAATACATGGAAGCCTACGTCGCCGAGGAAGTCGCCCGCGGGATGCTGAAGGACCCGGCGGTGAAAGCGGCCTTCGAGCAGCGCCTGCGCGAGGACAAGGCGTTCGCCGCGAGCCCGCGCCAGCGCCTGGAGTTCTTCGCGCGTCGCCACGACTCCTGGGACGAGCGCTTCGGGCTGTACCCGGTGCTGCGGACCGACGCGGTGCCCTGACAGGCCTGCCGCCGACGCCGCGTGGCGATCGCGCCGCGGCGTCAGTGGCGCTTGAAGTACTGGATCTCGCGCTCGTGCTTCTCGGCCTTCTCGCGGGTCGGGAAGGTGCCGAGGTTCCGGCGCTTGCCGGTCTTCGGATCGGTCTTGCGCGAGTAGATGCGGTATTCGCCGGAAGCGAGCTTGCGGATCATGGCGGTCTCCGGAACGGTGACGCCGCGCATTGGGGCACACCCGCGATGAAGCCGGCGCAACGGCAGGCGCACGCCGGGACGGCTCAGGCGGCGGACCAGCGCTGAAGGATTTCGTACGGCCGGCCGGGCCGGGCCAGCACGAGCGCAAAGCCGTCCACGGGCCAGCTGACCGGATCGATGGCGACGGGGCCCGGAAGCGGGCGGGCGCCCATGGCGATCGTGAGGTGCGGAACGAACGCCTGCCGGACGGCACGGATGCCGCGCCGTGCGAGCGCCTCGCCCAGTTCGCCCCACAGCGCCTGCAAGGCATCGCTCGGCGGGCCACCGAGCCAGCGCACGCCGTTGCCGGCGAAGTTGGCCGCATGGTCGAACACCAGCTCGAACCTCCGCGGCGCGACCGCGTCGCCCGCCGCGCGCGCCGCCTCGCGCAGCGACGGCGGGAGCGGATCGAAGTCGCCGAGGAAATGCAGGGTCAGGTGGTAGCGGTCCGGCTTGCCCGGGCGACCGCCCGACGGATGACTGCGCTCGACCTCCGCGGCGGCGGCGGCCAGACGTTCCTGCAACGGCAGCGGCGGGACGAGCGCGAAGAACAGGCGCTGCACCCCGTCCGGCGATGGCGCGGCGCCGAGCAGGTCGGCCTGCATCGCTGCCGGCGGAATCATGCGCCGTTGCTCAGCCATGGCCGAACGATTCGAGCTCCTCCCAGCGCGCGTAGGCGGCATCGAGTTCCGCCTGCACGCGTGCGAGGTCCGCGCCGTGCGCGGCGATGGCCGCGCCGTCGCGCTGGTAGAAGGCCGGGTCGTGCATCGCCCCGGTCAGCGCGGCGACCTGCGTTTCGAGCGCTTCGATGCGCGCGGGCAGCTGTTCGAGCTCGCGCGCCTCCTTGTAGCCGAGCTTGCGCCGGCCGCCGCCGGGCGTGGCGGCCGGCGACGACGCAGCCGCAGCCGCCGGGGGCGCGGCGCGCGCACGATCCGGCACTGCCGCCGGCGGCGCGGGCCGCTGCCGGATCCAGTCGCTGTAGCCGCCCACGTACTCGCGCACGGCGCCGCCGCCTTCCAGCGCCAGCGTCGACGTCACCACGTGGTCCAGGAAGTCGCGGTCGTGGCTGACCAGCAGCAGCGTGCCGGGGTAGTCGGCCAGCAACTCCTCCAGCAACTCCAGCGTCTCCACGTCGAGGTCGTTGGTCGGCTCGTCCATCACCAGCAGGTTGGACGGCTGCGCGAACAGCCGCGCCAGCAGCAGCCGGTTGCGCTCGCCGCCGGACAGCCGCGTGATCGGCGCGCGGGCGCGTTCGGCGGTGAACAGGAAATCCTGCAGGTAGCCGATGACGTGCTTGCTGCGGCCGTTGATCGTGACCGTGTCGCGCCCGCCGGCGACGTTCTCGATCGCGTTCCAGTCCTCGCGCAGCGT
>JBDZUW010000093.1:0-8331 GCA_040255375.1 Luteimonas sp.
ACCGCGGCGTGCAGCGCCTTGATCTCGGCCATCATCGCGTCGTCGATGCTGGTGCGGCCGGCGGTGTCGACGATCAGCACGTCGACGAAGGTCTTGCGCGCCTCGGCGATCGCCGCGCGCACGATGGCCTCGGGCTTCTGCGACGGGTCGGACGGGAAGAACGCGGCGCCAACCTGCTGCGCCAGCGTCTTCAGCTGCTCGATCGCGGCCGGGCGGTAGACGTCCGCCGACACGACCATCACCTTCTTCTTGCGGCGCTCCTTCAGGTGCTTCGCGAGCTTGGCGACGGTCGTGGTCTTGCCCGCGCCCTGCAGGCCGGCCATGAGCACGACGGCCGGCGCCGGCACGTTGAGGTTCAGCTCGCTGGCCTGCGCGCCCATCACCAGGGCGAGCTCGTCGCGCACGACCTTGATCAGCGCCTGTCCCGGCGTCAGCGACTTCAGCACTTCCTGGCCGACCGCGCGCACCTTGATGCGCTGGATCAGCGCCTGCACGACGGGCAGGGCGACGTCGGCCTCGAGCAGCGCGACGCGCACGTCGCGCAGGGCTTCGGTGATGTTGGATTCGGTCAGGCGGCCGCGGCCGCGCAGGCGCTCGATGGTGCCCGACAGGCGCTGGGTGAGGGATTCGAACATCGCGTCTCGGGCGGAAAGCCGCCGGGGGGAGAATGGCCGCCGATTATAGCCGGCGCCCGCGGACGCCCCGGCTTCGCCCCGCGCCGCAGGGCCGCGCGCATGCGACACTGCGCGCATGGCGATCGCTTGGATCTCGGTGGCGGCTTATCTCGCGGCGGCGGGCCTGCTGGTCGCCGACCTGCGCCGCGCGGAACGCGCGCCCGCCGCGTGGCTGGCCGCTGCCACCATCGCCGTCCTCCTGCATGCCGTCGTCCACCTGCTCGCCTGGCGCGCCAGCGGCGTGGCCGACATGCACTTCTTCTCCGCGCTGTCGCTGGTCGGGCTCGGCATGGCGACGCTGACCACGCTGTTCGCCGCCGGCGGGCGCATGGCCGCGGTGGGCGTCGTCGCCTATCCGATCGCCGCGCTGGTCCTGGGCGCCTACGCCGCCTACGGCCGGCACCTGGCCGAACCCATGGACTGGCGCCTGCAACTGCACGCCTGGTGCGCCCTGCTCGCCTACGCCACGCTGGCCGTCGCCGCGTTGCTGGCGCTGATGCTCTGGCTGCAGGAACGGGCGCTGCGCCGGCACCGCATCGGCCCCTGGCTCGACGCGCTGCCGCCGCTGGTCGAGCTCGAGACCCTGCTGTTCCGCACCGTCGGCGCCGGCTTCGTGCTGCTCACCGCGACCCTGCTGACCGGCGTGCTGTTCGTGCAGGACCTGTTCGCCCAGCACCTGGTGCACAAGACCGTGCTCAGCGTGCTGTCTTGGCTGCTGTTCGGCGGCCTGCTGCTCGGGCGCTGGCGCCGTGGCTGGCGCGGGCGGATCGCGGTGCGCTGGACGCTGGCCGCGATGGCGCTGCTGGTCCTGGCGTTCTTCGGCAGCAAGGCGGTCCTGGAGCTGATCCTGCACCGCGTGGCCTGAGCCGGGCCGCCCCGCCCGGCAGCACGCCGATTTGGGTGCACGGGAAATAATTGCATTGACAATTATTGTCATGGCCAGCAAAATGCGGCCCATGACCCAGCCCCACGACACCGCCGAGCCCTGCACCGGCTCCCAGCTCGGCATCCTGTTCCGCCAGGTCCGCGATGCGATGTGGGCGCGCATGGCCGTCGAACTCGACGCGCTCGGCCACGACCTCACGTTCAGCCAGTACATCACCCTGAAGAAGCTCGCCGGCGGCAACGCCAGCGTGACCGACCTCGCCCGCGCCGCGGACCTGAATCCGGGCGCCATGACCCGCCTGCTCGACCGGCTGGAAGCGCGCGGGCTGATCGTGCGCGTCGCCGACCCCAGCGACCGGCGCGCGCTCGACATCCGCCTCACCGAGGCCGGGACGATCATCTGGCAGGACATCAACCAGTGCGGCATGCGCGTGCGCGAGCTCGCCATGCAGGGCATGGACGAGGCCGAGCGCGAACAGCTCACGTCCCTGCTCGTCCGCGTCCGCGACAACCTTTCCACACCGGCCCCACGCCCATGACCCCAAGCCAGCCTGGCTCGCCGCGCCGCCGCGCGCGGCGGGCCGCGAAGCCGATCCCTGCGTTGCCGCTCGCCGCCGCGCTGTTCGCGGCCCTGCTCGCCGGCTGCGCGAGCACCGGCGGGCTCGCGCCCGCGACGTCGCCCACCGATCCCGACACGCTCGCGGCGTCGCGCAGCCTCGCCGGCGCCGGCGCGACGCCGGACGCGACCTTCCCCGACGTGCAGTGGTGGCGCGCGTTCGGCGATCCGCAGCTCGATGCGCTGGTCGCCGAAGCGCTCGCCGGTGCGCCGTCGCTGCAGGCCGCCGACGCGCGCGTGCGCCAGGCGCAGGCGCAGGCCACGCTCGCCGACGCCGCGCGCCAGCCGACGCTCGGCGCGAGCGCGCAGTACACCGGCGTGCGGATCCCGGAAACGTTCGTCGAACCGCCGATGGGCGGCGACCTGAAGTTCAGCCCCGTCGTGATGCTCGACTTCAAGTACGCGCCCGACCTGTGGGGCGGCCAGCGCGCCGCGTTCCTGGCCGCCGTCGGCCAGGCGCGCGCCGCGGAAGTCGAGGCGCAGGCCGCGCGCGTGACGCTCGCGGCGAACATCGCGACCGCTTACATCGCGCTGGACCAGGCGCATGCCGCGATCGATGTCGCCGAAGCGGAGCGCGCGCGCGCCACGCAACTGGCAGCGCTCGGCCGGCAGCGCGTCGAGGCCGGGCTCGACAACCGCATGCCGCTGGAGCAGGCCAACAGCGCCGTCGCCGCCGCCGCGCAGCAGGCCGCCGCCGCCCGGCAGCAGGCGGACGCGCTGCGCAATGCGATCGCGGCACTGCTCGGCAAGGGCCCCGACCGCGGCCTGTCCATCCAGCGCCCGCAGCTGCGCGCCGCAACGCCCGGCGTGCCCGCCGTGCTGCCCAGCGAACTGCTCGGCCACCGCGCCGACGTGGTCGCCGCGCGCTGGCGCGTCGAGTCCGCCGCGCACGGCATCGCCGCGAGCAAGGCCGCGTTCAAGCCGAGCGTGAACCTCAGCGCGATCATCGGCCTCGCCGCACCGCACCTGGGCGACCTGTTCGGCAGCAAGGCCGTGCTCGGCTTCGGCGGGCCCGCGCTGAGCCTGCCGATCTTCGACGGCGGCGGGCTGCGCGGCAGGCTGGCGAAGAGCGACGCCGACTACGACCTCGCGGTTGCCGCGTACGACCAGTCGCTGGCCGGCGCGTTGCGCGAGGTCGCCGATGCGTTGCAGGCGCTCCGCTCGCTCGACGCGCAGCTCGCCGATGCGCAGCGCGCGCGCGACGCCGCGTCCGCCGCCTGGGACGTCGCCGTGAGCCGGCAGCGCGCCGGCATCGGCAACCGCCTCGATGCGCTCGTCGCGCAGCAGCCGCTGCTGCGCCTCGACCAGCAACTCGCCGCGCTGCGCGCGCAGCGCCTGCAGGCCGCGGTCGAACTCGACCGCGCGCTCGGCGGCGGCCTCGCCCTCGAGGCGCCTCCGGCCACTGCATCCGTCTCCGTCTCCCCATCCGCTTCCGATTCCAACGCCAATCCCGCCAAGGCCCCCACGCCATGACCACCGAACTCAATCCCAACGCCCAGGCCGCCGCGCCCGCCCCCGGCAACGGCAAGCGCAAGCGCGCGCTGCTCGGCGTGGCCACCGTCGTCACGCTCGGGCTGCTGGCGTGGCTGCTGTGGTACCTCTTCGTCGGCCGCTGGCACGTCGACACGGACGATGCCTACGTGCAGGGCAACGTCGTCGAGATCACGCCGCAGGCCGGCGGCACGGTCGTCGCGATCAACGCCGACGACGGCATGAAGGTCGTCGCCGGCCAGGTGCTGGTGCAGCTCGATCCGAACGACGCGCGCGTCGCGCTCGAACAGGCGAAGGCCAACCTTGCCGGCACGGTGCGCCAGGTGCGCGGCCTCTACAACGCCGTCCAGGCCGGCCAGGCCGACCTGCGCGCGCGCCAGGTGGCGCTGCAGAAGGCGCGCGCCGACGTCGCGCGCCGCGAGGGCCTGGTGGCCAGCGGCGCAGTCTCCGCCGAGGAACTGGCGCACGCGCGCGAAGCGCTCGCCGCCGCGCAGGCCGCGGTCTCCGCCTCCAACGAAGACCTCGCGCGCAACCGCGCCCTGGTCGACGCCACCAGCGTGTCCAGCCAGCCGCAGGTCGAAGCCGCCGCGGCTGCATTGCGCGCGGCCTACCTCAACCTGCAGCGCGCGGCGATCGTCGCGCCGGTCACCGGCTACGTCGCGCAGCGCAGCGTGCAGCTCGGCCAGCGGGTCGCGCCCGGCACTACGCTGATGACCGTGATCCCGCTGGAACAGGCGTGGGTCGAGGCCAACTTCAAGGAAACCCAGCTCGACAAGCTGCGCCTCGGCCAGCCGGTGAAGCTGACGTCCGACGTCTACGGCAGCGCCGTCGAGTTCGACGGCAGGCTCGCCAGCCTCGGCCTCGGCACCGGCAGCGCGTTCTCGCTGCTGCCGGCGCAGAACGCCAGCGGCAACTGGATCAAGATCGTGCAGCGCGTGCCGGTGCGCGTCGAACTCGACCCGAAGCAGCTCGCCGCGCATCCGCTGCGGCTCGGCATGAGCATGGCGGTCGACGTGTCGGTACGCGACCAGGACGGCAAGGTGCTGCCCGCCGCGCTGCCCGCGAGGCCCGTGCTCGAAACGCAGGCCTACGCGAAGCAGCTGGCCGACGCCGACGCCCTGATCCAGCAGATCGTCGCGGCCAACCTCGGCCGCCGGGGCTGAGCCGCCCGCATGGCCTCCCCCACGGCCAACGCCGGCGCCGCCCCTTCCGGCGGCGCCGGGCCCGCGGCGCCGGCAGCGGCGCATTCGGGCCACTACACGCCGCCCAACCTTGCGCTGGCCACCATCGGCCTGTCGCTGGCGACGTTCATGCAGGTGCTCGACACCACGATCGCCAACGTTTCGCTGCCGACCATCGCCGGCAACCTCGGCGCCAGCGCGAACCAGGCGACGTGGGTCATCACGTCGTTCGCGGTCAGCAACGCCATCGCGCTGCCGCTGACCGGATTCCTCGCGCGCCGCTTCGGCGAACGCCGCCTGTTCGTGTGGGCGACGCTGCTGTTCTCGCTGGCATCGCTGCTCTGCGGCCTCGCCCACACGATGGGGCTGCTGGTGCTGGCGCGCGCGTTCCAGGGCTTCGTCGCCGGCCCGATGTACCCGATCACGCAGGCGCTGCTGATCTCGATCTGGCCGGCCCACAAGCGCGGGCAGGCGCTCGCCCTGCTGGCGATGGTGACCGTCGTCGCGCCGATCGCCGGGCCGATCCTCGGCGGCTGGATCACCGACAACTACAGCTGGGAATGGATCTTCTTCATCAACATTCCCATCGGCATCTTCGCCAGCATGGTGGTGCGCAAGCAGCTCGCGGGCCGCGCGGAGCGGCTCGACCGGCCGAAGATGGACTACATCGGCCTCGCCACGCTGGTGCTCGGCGTGGGCGCGCTGCAGATCGTGCTCGACCTCGGCAACGACGAGGACTGGTTCAACTCGACGAAGATCGTCGTGCTCTCGATCGTGGCCGTCGTGTCGCTGGCGGTGTTCCTGATCTGGGAGCTGACCGACCGCGACCCGATCGTCGACCTGCGGCTGTTCCGGCACCGCAACTTCACCAGCGGCACGATCGCGATGGTGGTGTCGTACGCCGCGTTCTTCAGCGTCGGCATCCTGGTGCCGCTGTGGCTGCAGCGCAACCTCGGCTACACGCCGATGTGGGCCGGCTTCGCGACCGCGCCGATCGGCTTCCTGCCGATCCTGCTGACGCCGTTCGTGGGCAAGTACGCCGGCCGCTTCGACCTGCGGCTGGTCGCGAGCCTGGCCTTCGTCGCGCTGTCGGCGACCAGCTTCATGCGCGCCGGCTTCAACCTGCAGGTGGACTTCCAGCACGTGGCGGAGGTGCAACTGCTGCAGGGCCTGGGCGTGGCGCTGTTCTTCATGCCGATGCTGCAGATCCTGCTGTCGGACCTGGCGCCGGGCGAGATCGCGGCCGGTTCGGGCCTGGCGACCTTCGTGCGCACGCTCGGCGGCAGCTTCGCCGCGTCGATCACGATCTGGGCCTGGAACCAGCGCACCACCATCCACCACGCGCGCCTGACCGAGCACATCCCCGCCACCGACACCGCGATGCAGCACATGGTGGCGACGGTCGGCCAGGGCGATCCCCAGCGCGGCGCGCTGCTGCTGAACCAGATGATCTCGCAGCAGGCGACGCAGATCGCCTTCAACGAGATCTTCCACTTCCTCGGCTGGATGTTCCTCGCCGTGATCGTGTTCGTGTGGATGGCGAAGCCGCCGTTCGGCGGCAAGCCGGCGCCCGGCGCCGGCGGGCACTGACGCCGGCGGGGGCCGGCGCCGGCGCTCAGGGCACGCCGAAGTGCCCGAGCGGCGCGCCGGCGAGCAGGTGCATGTGCAGCTGGTACACCGTCTGCCCGCCGTCGCCGTTGCAGTTCATCACCAGCCGGTAGCCGCGCTCGGCGAAACCCTCGCGCTTCGCGTACGCGGCCGCCGCGAGCGCGAGCCTGCCGACGACCTCCGCCTGCGCCGGCTGCAGGTCGTTGACGGTGGCGATGTCCACCTTCGGCACGAACAGCACGTGCACCGGCGCCTGCGGCGCGATGTCGCGGAACGCGACGACGCCGTCGTCCTCGTACACGATGTCCGCCGGGATCTCGCGCCGCATGATCTTGTGGAAAATCGTCTCGCCCATCGCTGTCGCTCCTTCCCCGCTCCTCAAGGCATCTCTGCGCGGCTGCCGAACGCATGCGACAGCGTCCCGCGGTCGACGTACTCCAGTTCGCCGCCCAGCGGCAGCCCGTGCGCGAGCCGGCTCGGCCGCACCCCGTGCTGGCGCGCCAGCTGCGCGAGATAGTGCGCGGTCGCCTCGCCTTCCACGGTGGGGTTGGTGGCGATGATCAGTTCCTGCACGCCGCCCTCCGCCAGCCGCGCGGACAGCCGGTCCAGGCCGAGTTCCCGTGGGCCGATGCCGTCGAGCGGGCTCAGCCGGCCCTGCAGCACGAAATACAGGCCGCGGTAGCCCGTCGCCTGCTCGATCGCGAGCCGGTCGGCCGGCGACTCGACCGCGCACAGCAGGTGCGCGTCGCGCGCGCCGCTGGCGCAGGTCGCGCACAGTTCCGCTTCGCTGAAGTCGCGGCAGCGTACGCAATGGCCGACCCGCTCGACCGCAGCCGACAGCGCCGCGGCGAGCTGCCGCCCGCCCTCGCGCTCGCGCTCGAGCACGTGGTAGGCCATGCGCTGCGCCGACTTCGGGCCGACGCCAGGCAGCACGCGCAAGGCCTCGATCAGCTGTTCGAGCAGGGGTTCGGACATCGGTTCGTCGCCGCGGGCGTGGCCGCCGTCAGAACGGCAGCTTCATGCCCGGCGGCAGCGGCATGCCGGCGGTCGCGGCGCCCATCTTCTCCTGCGACGCGGCGTTGACCTTGTTCACCGCGTCGTTGAACGCGGCGGCAACGAGGTCCTCCAGCATCTCCAGGTCGGAGGCGGCGGCCGGATCGATGCGCAGCCTGCGGCATTCCATCCGCCCGGTGAGCGTGACGGACACGAGGCCGCCGCCGGCATTGCCGGTCACCTCCAGGCGCGCGAGCTCCTCCTGCGCGCGCTGCATGTTCTCCTGCATCTTCTGCGCCTGCTGCATGAGCTGGGCGATGTTTCCGCGCATTTCGGGACCTCTATTCGTCGTGGGGGCGGATCGAATCCGGGACCAGCGTCGCGCCGTGGCGCTGCATCAGCGCCTGCACGCCGGGGTCGGCCAGGAATGCCGACTCGGCGGCCTCCTGGCGCGCGCTGCGCTCTCGCGTGTCGCGCTGGTGCAGCGTTTCCGCGGCCGCGGGCGCGGCGGCGATCTCGAAGCGCAGCTGCGGCTCGGCGCCGAGCGCGGGCGCCAGCGCGTGCGCGAGGGCGCGGGTGGAACTCGGCGTGCGGAGCATTTCGTCGCCGGGCGACAGCGCAAGGCGGACCACGTTGCCGTCGTGGCCGAGGAACGCGACGTGCGCCGCGAGCTGCTTCGCGGGGCCGCTCAGACCGGCGCCGGCGACGACATCGAGCCAGCCGTCGGCATCGAGGCGGCGACCCGCGGCGGGCGGCACGGGCGTGGGCGCAGCCGGCATCGCGGGCGCGGCGGGCGCGGACACGGGCGCCGCAGGCATTGCAGGCGTGTCGCGCGGCTCCGGCGCGGCGCGGCGCTGGGGCGCGCTCGTTGGCGGTGCGGCAT